>JANLPY010000333.1:0-39574 GCA_031367505.1 Hyphomicrobiaceae bacterium
GGCAGGGCCACTAACCGTGTGTCGCCCTTCGAACCTTCGATCCGCAACAACACTTGTTTGCGACCGGATTTCTTCACCTTTTCGATCGATTTCGCAATGTCGTCGATGCTGTCGATCTGGTCCTGTGCCGCCTCGACGATAACGTCGCCAATCTTGAGATTCTTGGTCGCGGCGGGGCTTTGCGGATCAATTTCGGTAATGACGACCCCCTTCACCTTGGCGTCGATGCTGAATTTCAGCCGAAGTTCGTCGGTCAAGGGGGTGAGTTTCAACCCGATCAGCGCGCTTTCCGGCGGCGCTTCGGCTGCTTTTTTGGCGCTCGTTAAATCGTCGTCTTCCACTAAGCGCGCAACCAGCACTTTCAGCGACTTCTTCTGGCCCTTGCGCAGCAATTCGACGTCGACCGTCCGGCCGATCGGCGTTTGCGCCACGATCCGAGGCAGCCCGCGTACGCTTGAAATTTCTTTGCCATCGAACCTGAGGATAACGTCACCGGCCTCAATGCCGGCCTTGGCCGCTGGCCCGTCAGCCGTAACGCTCGACACCAGCGCACCGGTGTTTTCCTTCACGCCCAGCGTCTCGGCAATGTCATCGGTAATCGACTGAATTTTCACGCCGAACCAGCCGCGACGCGTTTCGCCAAATTGCTTCAGTTGATCTATTACGGCGGTTGCGGCGTCCGAGGGCACGGCAAACCCGATGCCGATCGAGCCGCCGGACGGGGATATAATCGCGGTATTCACACCGATGACTTCGCCGTCCATGTTGAACAACGGGCCACCCGAGTTACCCTTGTTGATCGACGCATCGGTCTGAATATAGTCGTCATACGGGCCGGACTGGATATCGCGCTGCTTGGCCGACACCACGCCCACCGTTACCGAGCCACCAAGGCCAAATGGATTGCCGATCGCCATCACCCAATCGCCGACCTTCATATTGGTCGACGAGCCGAACTTGACCGATGCCAACGGCTTCTTCGGCGTCACTTTCAGCAACGCGAGATCGCTTTTGGTGTCCTTGCCGAGCACTTTATCGACTTTCAACTTGGACCCATCATGGAAGTTGAGGATGATTTCGTCGGCCCCCTCGATCACATGGTTGTTAGTGACGACGAGCCCTTCTTTGCCGTCGATCACGAAGCCGGAACCCAGCGATGACACCTTGCGATCGCCCTGCGATTTGCCGCCCTTCTTGTTGAAGAAATCCTCAAACAAATCTTCGAACGGCGAGCCTTTGGGCACTTTCGGCAACGGCACGCCTTGCGGTCCCTTGACCGTCTGGCTGGTCGAGATGTTGACCACCGCATCGATGAGCTTTTCGGCAATCGGCGCGACCGATTGAGGTCCACGTTGCTGGGCGGTTGCCGCGCTCAACACTGAAACAAGTGCCAAACCCGCGCCTGCGACAAAGCCGATTGATCGGAACATGCTAAAGCTCTCCGTGTCGAGGCATCACGTGCGACGCCTGAAATTCGAGATGTTATCCAACGGCTGCTAGTACGCGCATGTCAACATGGCGTATTCGCGATCATCCACGAATGAGCCCGACCAGCAATACGCCGGCTACCACAGCGATCATGCCGCCGAGCCGCAACTTGCGCTCGGGCGTCTGGGCCGCAACCACCAGCATCCGCATCGCGGATGCTGGTGAAATCGCCCATATCAAGCCCTCTATTACGAGGACCAGGCCGATGCCGACGATCAGGTCGTTCACGGCTTTTTCGCGGAAACTCCGCCGTTCGGATTGTTGAAGTAGCGGAAGAATTCACTCTCCGGCGACAACAGCATGCGGGTCTCGGCTGGCTTGATCGCCTGCTCGTAGGCCTGCATCGACCGGTAGAACTTGAAGAACTCCGGATCGCGCCCGAATGCGTCGTTGAACACACGGTTGCGCTCGGCGTCGCCATCGCCGCGCAGTAGCTCGGATTTCTTCACGGCTTCGGCCTTGATGATCGTCACATCACGATCGGCGTTGGCCTCGATCCGGTTCTTCTCAGCACCGCCCTGCGCGCGAAGCTCGGTTGCCTCACGAACACGATCAGCCATCATGCGGTTGAACACGCTTTCAAGATTTTGCGGCGGCAAATCGGCACGCTTGAGGCGCACGTCAACAACTTCGATGCCGTAATCCTTGCCTTCGCGATTCACCTGCGAAAGGATTTCCTTCATCAAAGGTTCGCGCCGTTCCTTGACCACTTCGGCCAGTGTCGCTCCACCAAGCACGCGGCGAATGGCAGATTCGATCAACGGGCTGAGCACGGCTTGGACCCGCAATTCGGTGCGGACATTCTTGTAGAATTCCAGCGGGTCGACGATTTTGTAGCGCGCGAACGCATCGACGATGAGACGCTTCTGGTCCGCCGCCGTCACTTCCTGGGCAGACGTGCCCAGATCGAGAATGCGCTTGTCGAACGTTTCCACTGCATCGACGAACGGCAATTTCCAATTGAGGCCCGGTTCACGAACCACCTGTTTCGGCTCGCCGAAACGTAGAACCAGAGCCTGCTCGTTTTGATGGACGATGAAAGCCGAGGCATAAACGAGACCTGCCGCAATCGCGAGGAGCGCAACGAGGCTAGCTAGTAAAGTCCGGATCATTGTACGGCCTCCGGTTTGCGCGGCTGGCGCTGTAGCTGATCAAGCGGCAGGAAGGGGACCACGCCCGAACCGCCACTCTTGTTGTCGAGGATGATCTTATCGGCGCCGCTCAACACACGCTCCTGCATTTCAATGAACATGCGTTGACGCGTAAGGTCGGGCGCTTTCTTATATTCGTCATAGATTTTTACGAAACGGGCGGCTTGCCCAGTCGCTTCGGCGACCGTTTGATCGCGATAACCCTGGGCGCCGGCCAAGATCCGGTCCGCTTCACCTTTCGCCCTCGGCAGGATGCCATCGGCGTAGGTTTGAGCCTGCTTCTGCAGCGTATCGCGCTCGTTACGCGCCGCTTGAACATCACGGAATGCCGCAATCACTTGTTGCGGAGGATCCACCTCGCGCAACTGAATCTGATCGATGCGAACGCCGGCTCCGTAACCGTCCAGAATTGTCTGCATGAGTTTCTGCACCGCAGACTCGGTCTTTTGCCGGCCTTCGGTCAACAACGATTGGAGCGCCGATTGGCCAACGACCTCGCGCATGGCGCTTTCGGCCACTTCACGAACCGTCTCCAGCGGCTTTTGAATATTGAACAGATAGTCCTGCACCTTGTCCGTGCGAATGCGCCAAAACACGACGAAGCTCAGATCAACGATGTTCTCGTCACCGGTGAGCATGAGGTTGTTGTCGGCTGAAGAAGTGCCACCACGCGACGACGTGCTGACCGACAAGCGCTTGCCAATCTCGGTGGTCTCTTGCTTCGTCACGCTCGGCAGGCGCACTTCCTCGATCGGGAACGGCAAGCGATAGTGCAGACCCGGCGGCTCTTCGCGAACCGGCTTGCCAAAGCGCATCACCACACCAAGTTGGTCGGGATTGACCCGGAACGTGAAGGCATAAAACCCGACGAATGCCACGGCGAGCGCGCCCAACAGCAACATCAGCGGACCCGGCAATCCCGAGCCCTGCTGGAACTGCTTGAGCTTGTCCTGGCCGCGTTTGAGAATTGCTTCGAGGTCTGGCTGCTGATTGTTGCCGCCACCACCGCCCGAGCCACTGCCCCAGGGGCCGCCCGGTTTGTTGTCGCCACCGCCACCGCCGCCGCTCTTCCAGCCGCCACCGCCGCCGCCGCCACTCTGGTTATTCCAAGGCATTCGTTCGAGGCCTTTCAATCAAGTTATGGGCACATTACAGG
The DNA here is from genome assembly GCA_031367505.1 of Hyphomicrobiaceae bacterium. Classification (GTDB taxonomy): domain Bacteria; phylum Pseudomonadota; class Alphaproteobacteria; order Rhizobiales; family Hyphomicrobiaceae; genus JAKFWF01. The sequence continues at coordinate 3,796 of JANLPY010000333.1, forward strand.
CAAGTCACAGATACGAACCTGAGCCATCTCGCGGGAGATGATCGGCTCTAACGCCAACCACTTGCGGAAATTCCCTGCGTGCGGCTCTGGTTGAGAAGCGTTTATCTCATCGCGCGAGAGGGTTATAGGCTAGCGCGCGCAACGGCGCAAACAACAGTCGTAGAACTGGTAAGGACCGCTCGCGAGTTCAAGAGGCAGGCTCAAGAACCGGCCTTTTCATGCTCCAGCACCACCAGTGTACAGCTATATTCGTCCTTTTCGCCACGAGCCAACGGTGTCACTGAAACCTCGCGCCAACCGGACATAGGCGGAACTATAAAAGTTGCATCGCCATCAGGTTGCGCATGCACACGCGTCAAGTAGATGCGACCGGCAAGCGGTAGCGCCATCCGGTAGATCTCGGCACCGCCGATAATCATCACTTCGGCAGCTGGCTGCAGCGTTTGGGCAAGCGCGATCGCCACCTCTAGCGAGCTTGCGACCGTTACTCCAACGGCTGCGAAGTGTGCATCCCGGCTGACGACGATGTTGAGCCGGCCGTCGAGCGGGCGACCGATCGACTGGAACGTCTTGCGTCCCATGATCACCGGCTTGCCGAGCGTCAACCGCCGGAACGTCTTCAGATCCGAAGGGATGCTCCACGGCATCCGGCCGTCGCGCCCAATGACACCGTTCTCGGCCGCCGCGACGATGAGTGAGATGGTCACGCGTATGCCTCGGAATGCACGGCCCGTCAGGCGCTGCGCGGCTTACAGCCCTGGATCGGGACCATCGCGAACTGGTTTTCGGTATTGTACTTGTTCATCGCACCGCTCGCCGCGTCAATACCAAGGCCAATAACGCCGCCAGCAATGATATTACCGGCAGCCATCGCTTCCGTGTTCGACGAGATCACGCCAGCGGCATCCTGATAGCATTCCTTTTTGCACAATACCGAGACGTTATCCGAGCCCTTCTCGAGCGTGATCGTGGCCGGCGTCGAAACGACTTTGCTGCCCACCGCGGACGACGTCAGCGTGCACTGCGCGCCGGTAACACCTGGCGTATTGACCGCGACGGCCTGTGTCGTTCCCTTGGTGATTGTCGCACAACCAATAAGCGTCACGACGCTGAGACTGGCCAACAGCAAAGTCTTAAACTGCGCAATCATTAGGGTCCCTCGCACTCTAATATGTAGGCATACCTATTTGGCTAGCGGGCGCCGGGGACCGAGTCCACAAGCCGGAAGGAACATGATGTGCAGTAAACGCGAATTACGCGAGCTTGCGTCCCACCCGCTACACCGCGACCGGCGCTGAAATATGCGGATGCGGGTCGTAGCCGGTCAGTTCAAAATCCTCGAATTTGAAGTCAAAAATGCTTTTGACCGCTGGATTGATCCGCAAGCGCGGCAACGGACGCAGATCACGTGATAGCTGCAAATTCGCCTGTTCCAGGTGGTTCACGTAGAGATGCGCGTCGCCGAACGTGTGCACGAAATCGCCGGGCTTCAGGCCCGTCACCTGCGCCATCATCAGGGTCAGCAGCGCATAGCTAGCGATGTTGAACGGCACGCCGAGGAAGATGTCAGCCGATCTCTGATAGAGCTGGCAGGAGAGTTTGCCATCGGCCACGTAAAACTGGAACAGACAGTGGCACGGAGCCAAAGCCATCGCCGGCAGATCAGCCGGGTTCCAAGCCGATACGATCAGGCGGCGGCTATCCGGGTTCGATTTGATCTGCGCGACGACATCGGAAATCTGATCGATCGTGCGGCCATCGGGGGCAGCCCAGCTGCGCCACTGGCGGCCGTACACGGGACCGAGATTGCCGTCCTTGTCGGCCCACTCGTCCCAGATGCGCACCCCGTTTGCCTTTAGATAGGCGGTGTTGGTCTCACCCTTCAGGAACCACAGCAACTCATGAATGATCGACTTCATGTGCAGCTTTTTCGTTGTCACCAGTGGAAAGCCCTCAGCGAGATCGAAGCGCATCTGATGGCCGAAGACCGAGCGGGTGCCGGTGCCGGTGCGGTCGGATTTGGCCGTGCCATGATCGCGCACGAGGCGCATGAGATCGAGATAGGGTTGCATGAGCAGTAACTAGCGCGATTCCGCGTCCCGTTACAGTGAGTGCGGTACTTCGTCCACCGAAACGCTCACGTCCATGGCAACAACTGGAATTTCATCGCAAACGCGAGCGCGCCGTTATTGATCGCGTGAATGGCCAGCGACGCCCACAGACTGCCAGTGCGATACAGGGCCCAACTCAAGATCAATCCGATCATGAAAATCTCGACCAATCCGAAGATCGAGTAGGTGAAGTGAAGCGCCATCCACAACGTCGTGGTGACCAGCGTTGCGCCAACAAACCCGATCCGGCTGCGGGCGAGCGCCGGCAACATGAAACCGCGAAAAAGCAGCTCTTCTGATACGGGCGCGCCGATCGCGATGATCACGGCGTAGATCGCCCAATCCGGTCGCCGCAAAAGTTGCACGAATTGCAGATTGTCGGCGATCAGCACGTCGGGACGTAACACATATACGGCGAACGTGTAGGGCAGCGTAAACAGCAAAAATGTGCCGGCGATGATCGCCATTGCGCCGGGACGGGGCCAGCGATCAAGCGCCAGAACCTTTGACCGGTTGCCACCAAACCACCCCGCCAGCCACAGCGCACCCAGCGTCATGCCGACTTGAAATGCCACCATCGCCAGCCACTCTTGCGCGGCCGCAGCCTCGCGATTGCCGGACTTCTGCACGACCGACACACAAAGGAGGGTGAGCGCAAATGCGCCGCACGTTATCGCAAATCCACCGGCAAGCGCATACCACGGCTTCCAGGGTGTCTCCGGTAGGTGCCCAGCGACGCGCGCATCGGTTATCGGCGCTGCAAACGGTCGTTGGTCGTCGTTCATACAGCCGCCTCGATTGCCCGCTTTTACTTTTAGCGCTCAGGCACTATATACGTATTGCCGGATTCGTCCGGCTATGGTGATAAATGGACTTCGTAATAAGCCTTTCGGACCCGGGGGCGGTACCCGGCGCCTCCACCACCGGCCACAACGAAAATGCATCGCGGTGGCCGCTGATGGGGGCGAACTAGGATCGACGAGGGTGTAAAGGATGCTCTTTTGCCCGGCATGATACCACCGTTATCGGGTCAAACAGACTAGTTGCAAATGACAACTATGCTGAGGTTGCTGTCGCTGCTTAACGCAGTGCCGGAAGCCTAAATGTTAAAGCCCTGTGCCCTAGCAGGTTCAGGCGCGGTTCGGAGGGCACCGGGCAACAGAAGCCCTCCACTCATTTGTTCGCGCTGGCCGGTTGGCTTCGCGAGCGGCAATACGGCGGCAACTGGGCTGATCATTTGGGCCAGGGCATCAAAGGAAACGCACCGGACCCATGACCGGCGAGCACACGATCGACTACGAAGCCCTCGCGCAGGATGCCATGCGCGGCGTCGTACGCACTATCCTCACCAAGGTTGCGAAAACCGGGCTCCCCGGCGATCACCACTTCTATATTTCCTTCGATACGCTCGCGCCGGGATCATCGATCTCGAAGCGCCTGAAGGAAAAGTATCCGGAGGAAATGACGATCGTCCTGCAGCACCGTTTCTGGGACCTCATTGTCAACGAAGAGCGGTTCGAAGTTAAGCTGACGTTCGATGGTATTCCGGAACGGCTCGTGGTGCCGTTCGCGGCTATCAAAGTTTTCTTCGATCCAAGTGTGCGCTACGGCCTGCAATTTGAATCGCCGGACTTCGGACCCGACGCTTTGGCTCATCCGCAGAACGGACAAGACGAGCAGCCCATCGGCGCCGGCGAAATGCAGGATCGCAGTGGCACGACGCCCATTCGTCCAACAACGACGCGCTCGGTTTCGGAGCGCAAACCGCGTGCGCCACGCAAATCGCGTACTGAAAAATTGGCCAGTGACACGCCCACGGCCAATGATCCGGCACGCGAGCCCACACCGCGCCAGGCGGAGCCCAAACCGGAGCGCGTGTCGGCAACCAAGAGCGACGCCCCTGTGCCTCCCGCGGTTCACCCGGCAAATACCGGCGGCGCGCAGGTTGTCAGCCTGGATGCGTTTCGCAAGAAGTAATCGCGCAAGCTATTTACACCTCCACACGTCGTAACGCGCCAGGATCGAATGATGACCACAGGCTTGTTTCCTGGTGAGTTGGCGGTCGTCACCGGCTCTGCCTCCAATATCGGACGCGGTGTTGCGTCAGCGCTCGCGCGCGAGGGTGCTCATGTTCTGCTGGCCGACATGAATGCGGAGGGGAACGCTGCAACTGCTTCGATGATCGCTGCCAATGGCGGCACCTCCGAGGTGCTCAACGTCGATCTAAGCTCCCGTGATGGCTGGCCATTGATCATCGCGGCATTGGCTGATCGCACACCGCACATGTTGGTTCATGCCGCCTCGCCCGCCCGTCGCGAGGTCGACCACGCCTTGGCCGTGACCGAAGAAATCTGGGACCAAATGGTCGATACCAACGTGCGCAACGGCTTCTTTCTGGCCCGGGCCATCGCCGAGCGTATGCAAGCGGCAGCCATCAAAGGCCGCATCGCTTTCATCACGTCTTTGCATGCGCACACACCACGCAATCTGCCGCATTACTCCGCCTCGAAAGCCGGACAAACAATGGTCGTGAAGGAACTGGCGCGCGCGCTCGGGCCCCATGGCATCCGTGTCAACGCAATCGCACCAGGCGCGATCCCGGGTGGCGGCTTCAATGCTGGCGCCTACGACTGGGGCGGCAAGATCCCGCTCGGGCGCATGGGAACGGCGGATGACATCGCTGCGATGGCGATGGCACTCTTGTCTGACCGGTTCTCGGGTTACGTCACAGGCACGACGGTCGAGGTTGATGGCGGCCTCGCCCTGTTCAACTGGATCGCGCCGATTAGCGGCTGATCGGGCTGATCGCTCACTTCATCAGCACCACGAAGTCCGTGCCACGGCCGGTTTCGTTGCTGACGCCATGGTCTGAGATCACCAAAGAAGCACCGGTCCACAGGCGCCGGGAGATTTCGTCCCGCACGTGATCGGGCAGCGTGATGCGTTGCAACGCCGCCTGCGCATCCGATGCTCCACCCTGCGCGTTGGGCATCGTGACGCCGAGCCAGCGTAACGGTCCACCTTCTGCCGTGGCGGGCATCGCGGTGAAGACATGCGTACCCAACGGGGTATCGATATCGGCGATATCGACCGGCGATTCCAACACCGCCTCAAAACCTTGGCGCACGAACAACTGGCGCTCCTGACGGCTGATGAAAATCGACAGCGGCTCCAATCGACGGACAGCCTCTTTCAATTGCTCAGGCGCATCGTCGGCGGCGACCTCGGCTTCGCGCGCGGCACGTGCGGCAGCAAACGAGGGCGGCGACTTGGCCGCATCGTCCGCGAGGGCCAATTCATAGAGCCGTCGCGCTTCGATCACACGCTCGTCGGACTTGACCTTGGCTGTGGCGCGATCGATCGACTCCGACGTATCGGCGACCAATGCATTGCTGCGTGCTTCGGCTTCGGCCAACGCGAGGGCCGCCCGAAGACTACGCAATTCGGCAGCGGCGGCGTTCGCTTCCGCCGACTTGAGGGCTGCCTGCGCCAGTGCCTCGCGGGCCAACGCCGCCTTGCGCTTGACCGCAATCGTTGTCTCGGCCTTCAACCGCAAGGCCACCTCGCGCGGATTTAATGGATGTTCCGGGGATGGGCTCGCAGCCGCCGATTGGACTGCCCCCTCACCCGCCATTTTCTGAACCAATCCCACCACCTCGGCCGGCGGCATGAGATAAGGCTGCGGTAGTCCTGGGTGTTCGATCCAATGTGGTTGGGTGTCGGCGGTCGCAACGAGCACACGCATACCCATCTTCGTCATGCCGAACAGGCGCTGCGCCACATCGTAGGGCAAGCGGATGCAGCCATGTGACGCCGGGTAGTTGGGCACCACGCCGGCATGCAGCGCGATACCGGACCACGTGATCCGCTGCATGAACGGCATCGGCGCGCCGCTGTAAATGTTGGACTCGTGGTAGCGATTTTTCTGAATAATGCTGAACACACCCGCAGGTGTACTGTGCCCCGGCTGCCCGCTCGACACACGCGTTTGCAGGACGGCGCCATTCTCGCCCCAAACCGTCATTGACTGGCTCTTGATCGAAACCACCGCGATCATTGGTGGCGCCGATGGTGCCGGTGGCGCGCTCGGGCGGACGGTAGATGTAACGTCGGCTAATCGATCGGGAGTGATGCGCTCCGATGCAATTTTTGCGACGGGGGCTCGATATCTATTTTCTGTCGCACCGCGCTGCCGGCGCTGCTCGTAGCGGCGCATACCTTCCGGCGGCCGCCGGCTGGAGGCATAGGGTGCCCCGCCGAACAGATCGCTCCAAAAGCCTTGCGCTTGAACCGGCGCCGTCGAGTTGGCGGCCACCGCCGCAAATACGGCAACACAAGCCAAGGTTTTAGTGCAGTTACGCATAACTTGCCCCACAAAACTGGCGAGGCCGACCGCCGCTCTCGCCATATGGCTAAGCTAGACCCGGAGATCCAAACATCCAATTGCCGATGGACACGCCGGGGCTTATCGACGCCACACGTGGCCGCAGTGACACGCTTATGACGATCAAGTCAAAAACAACCGCCCGCACTGAAAGGTGCGGGCGGTTTATCTGCTGGCGCCTTCCGACTCCCCTTCGGGGGAGCCGGCCGGAAGGCGCGGGAGTATTTACGACGTCGGCGGCCGGCGCCGCACAGCGGTGTCGCCAACGTCAAACAATCAGTGCGAGAGAACGGCCAACGTCAGCAACGCGACAATGTTGGTGATCTTGATCGCCGGGTTGACGGCTGGACCAGCGGTATCCTTGTAGGGATCGCCAACGGTGTCGCCGGTGACCGACGCCTTGTGCGCCTCGGAACCCTTCATATGCTTGACGCCGTCCTTGTCGACGAAGCCATCCTCGAAGCTCTTCTTGGCGTTGTCCCAAGCACCACCACCCGAGGTCATCGAGATGGCGACGAACAGGCCGGTCACGATCACGCCGAGCAGCATCGCGCCGACCGCCGAGAACGCAGCGCTCTTGCCGCCGATCGCGTTGATCACGATGAACAACACGATGGGTGACAGCACGGGCAGCAGCGACGGGATGATCATTTCCTTGATCGCAGCCTTGGTCAGCAGATCGACGGCGCGCGCATAATCAGGACGCTCCGTGCCCTTCATGATGCCGGGCTTCTCCTTGAACTGACGACGGACTTCTTCCACCACCGAGCCAGCGGCGCGGCCGACAGCGGTCATGCCCATGCCACCGAACAGGTAGGGGATGAGACCGCCGAGCAGCAGGCCGACGACGACGTAGGGGTTGGTCAGCGCGAAGTCAGGTTTCACGCCCTTGTAGAACTGGAACACCTTCGAGCCCGGCTTGTCGGCCTCGGCAATGAAGTACAGCAGATCGTAGTTATAGGCGGCAAACAGCACCAGGGCGCCAAGACCGGCCGAGCCGATCGCATAGCCCTTGGTGACGGCCTTGGTGGTGTTACCGACCGCATCGAGCGCGTCGGTTGATCGGCGCACTTCCTTCGGTAGACCGGCCATTTCAGCGATGCCACCAGCGTTGTCGGTCACTGGACCGAACGCGTCGAGGGCAACCACCATGCCAGCGAGACCCAGCATCGTCGTCGTCGCGATCGCCGTGCCGAACAGGCCAGCGAGATTGAACGTCGACAATATGCCGATCACGATGACGATTGTGGGCAGGGCGCAGGCTTCAAGCGAGACCGCAAGACCCTGGATCACGTTGGTGCCGTGACCAGTGACAGACGCCTGACTGATCGAGCGTACCGGGCGATAGCCGATGCCGGTGTAGTACTCGGTGATCCAAACGATGAGGCCGGTCACGCCTAGGCCGACGAGGCCGCACAGGAACAAGCTCTTACCGGTGATGACGGTACCAGCAGCGGTGCCGACATTGCCCCAGGTGCCGAGGCCAAATTCGGTCGCCAGATATAGACCACCGATCGACAAGACGGCCGAGGCGATGAACCCGCGATAGAGCGCGCCCATGATCGAGTTGTTGGCACCGAGCTTGACGAAGTAGGTACCAGCAATCGACGTCACGATGCAGGTTGCGCAGATCGCCAACGGATAGACCATCAGCTTGTCGAGGTTGGCCTGGCCAGCAAAGAAGATCGCGGCAAGAACCATCGTGGCGACAACAGTCACGGCATAGGTTTCGAACAAGTCGGCGGCCATACCGGCGCAATCGCCGACGTTGTCACCGACGTTGTCGGCAATGGTTGCCGGGTTGCGTGGGTCATCTTCCGGGATACCGGCTTCGACCTTGCCGACGAGATCGGCACCAACGTCGGCACCCTTGGTGAAAATACCGCCGCCCAGACGGGCGAAGATCGAGATCAGCGAAGCGCCGAAACCAAGCGACACGAGGCTGTCGATGACGACGCGGTCAGCCGGCTGATAGCCAAGGCCTTTGATCAGGAAGAAGTAGTAGATCGAGACGCCGAGGAGCGCCAAACCCGCCACCAGCATGCCGGTCACGGCACCGGCCTTGAAGGCGATGTCGAGGCCGCGCGCGAGCGAGTGGGTTGCCGCCTGCGCGGTCCGGACGTTAGCCCGCACCGACACGTTCATGCCGATGTAGCCAGCGATGCCTGAAAGCACGGCGCCAATTAAGAAGCCGAAGGCGCTGAGATGTCCAAGTAATGGCCAGGCGATCAGGAAGATCACGGCGCCGACGATGCCAATGGTCATGTATTGGCGGTTGAGATAAGCTTGCGCGCCTTCACGGATCGCGAGTGCGATCTCCTGCATGCGCTTGTTACCGGCATCGGCGCTCATGACCTGTTGAATGGTGATGATCGCATATAGGATCGACAACGCCCCGCAGGCGATGACCCCCCACAATATATTGGATATCATTGAACTCCCCTTGGCCTCGAAACTGGCCATTTTTGGTTGTGTCGTTGAACGCAAAAAAGTACGGACCGAGCAGGGTATTGCTCAGCCGCACGTTCCCGTTCGGGACCGACGAACGCGCGGACCATGCCAAAAGTCGCCCCCAGTTGCAACCCAGGCACACTATGACATTGGTCGGATACACAGCCTATTTTCGGCAAATCACGCCGGATCGAGACTCAAACGTCCCAGGCACCTGACTTCGCGTAAGCCCAGTAAGCCTCGCGGGCTTTGCGATAGATCGGTCCCGGCTGCATTTCAGCGGTCTCGACTTTCACCACCGGCATCACCTTGGAGTAATTGCCGGACGTGAATACCTCGTCGGCACCAATGAAGTCGGCGACCTTCAAGGTGACCTCGCGCACTTCCACGCCGGATTTCCGCAACAGACTGATGACCCGCTGCCGGGTGACGCCATTGAGGAAGGTGCCGTTTGGTGCCGGCGTCAGGACCACACCATCCTTGACCATGAAGACGTTGGAAAACGCCGTCTCGGCAACATTGCCCAGCATGTCGAGTACCAATGCGTTGCCAAAGCCGCGCGCCGCCGCCTCGCGCGCCGCTCGAGCGTTATTGGGATAGAGCGCGCCGGTTTTGACATCGGTCGGCATGGTCTCGAGCGAAGGACGGCGGAACGACGATACGGTCAGGCTGCTGCCTACCGGTTCCGGCATCGGAGCGTCGAACATGCATAGGCAGAAGCGTGTCGAGTCCGGGTCGGGCACGATCGTGTAGAGGCCGTCGGCCTCGGCCCAGTACATCGGCTTGACGTAGATTGCGGTGCCTTTGGCGAACTTCGCGGCACCGGCCCGTGCCAGCGCGACGATCTCGTCCGGCTGCATGATGGGTTTCAAACCCATCTTGATCGCCGACTGATTGACGCGCGCTGCATGCTGATCAATGTCGGGCATCACATTATCGAAAATGCGCCCGCCATCGAACACCGACGATGCCTGCCACGCAGCATGTGAGCGCGGCCCCATCATCGGCGGATTGCCCTCCTGCCAGCGACCGTCGAGAAAGGTCCAAGTCTGCGAATACCACGCCATCACTCACCACTCCGCTGCTTGCGCCGCCAAGCCGATCGAATCCATACTTGGGTCAGCCGGTTCATGTCAGGATTTTACTATAACGAACGGAACATGCCATGCAGAAGCTTATTGCGGCCCTGGTGATCATACCAGCCTTGCTGGCTCCGGTCGAAATCAACGCCGGCTCATCGGCAAATGCGCACGCTACTGACTTTACGTTCGAGGCGATCGACGGCCGCCCAATGCCGCTTGCAAACTTCAAAGGTAAAGTACTGCTGGTGGTCAATACCGCCTCATTCTGCGGCTTCACCAAGCAGAATGCGGGATTGCAGGCACTCTACCAGCGCTACGAAGCCAAAGGCTTGGTCGTCATCGGCGTACCGTCGAACGACTTTGGCGAGCAGGAACCGAAAGCCGAGGGCGAGATCGCTGACTTTTGCAAAGGCGCGTTCGGCGTGACCTTTCCGCTGACCACCAAGCAAGTGGTCAAGGGTGCTGACGCGCATCCGTTCTATACCTGGGCGGCGGCGACACTGGGCTCGGCCAACGCCCCGCGCTGGAACTTCCACAAATACCTCGTCTCAGCCGACGGGCAACTAGCATCCGCATTCCCGACGCAGACCGAGCCGTTGTCACCGAAGGTTATAGCAGCGATCGAAGCGGAGCTGGCGAAGGTGGGTAAGTAAGGGTGCCGGATTTGGTCGCATCGTCGGGGACCCATTTGTGCCGCCCTGAACTGTGCCGGGAAACCAACCAACAGCTAGCAAGCGTCGTTCGTAAACGACGCGGAACCTGAAATATGAGACTTTGCCGCTCACATTTATTATTTGTTTTTCCCCGGCGGATCGAACGCGGCGGCCAGCGTCGCCAAGGGCAGTATGAGCGTCAATGCGGCATCGGCCAATGGCACTGCGCCGAAACTTGCGTACCACGATGCCGCTCGATCAGACTTTGCATCGATCACCAACGCGACCCCGCCGACCAATGCGGCAGCAGCGATACAGCGGTGCCCAGCGGCCACCAGCAATTGACCTCCCAAACCTGATCCCTGGCACGATTTGTCGACCGCAAGCCGTCCCAACCGGAATGCTGGCACCTCATAGCGCCCCAGACCGCGAGTGGCGCCCGGTGGAACGCGGGTATGGTCGATGGAGCATGGGCTTAAGGAGAAATATCCCAACACGCGCTTTGGGGCTGAGGGATCGACCGCAACGAAGGTTTTTGCTCCGCCACTCGCATGGTTCTGGCGAGCAAACTTGACGAGGTAGTCATTCAATGCGGTTTCACCGCAATCGAACGACTTGCGATCATGTGATTTGTCGATGGAGGCCGCGATCCATGCCGGTGCGGTCATCTATTTCATCGCTTCTTGAAGGCTGCAGTGGCACGCCGCAGCTTGGCATTCGGCGATGGTGGATTTTCCAGTAGATCGAGTACCCGCAGACTATCGCGCCCTGACATCACGATGCGCTCGGCGCGTTCGATAACGGTTTCGGCTGCAGGCAAAGCGGCACGCAGAATGAAGGCAGTCAAATCGACGTGCTCAAGCGCTGCCGCCCGCGCGAGCTTCGCCTTGGCGGCACTATCAATGCGCAACTCGATCCGTCCGCTGTCGGCAATGACGCGTGGCATTTTTTCCGGCTCCAGACCTTCACTGCAATGTACGGATTGATAACGTACAAGGAGACAGTGCCGATTGCAAGCAGATTTGCAAGTTGCACGGCATGCGATGCCCTCGCTGCCGATGGCTCAGCGCCGCGCGAGTTTTGATCGGCCAATACGGCCGCCGTTCAAGGCTCAGCCGCAGCTCTCATGGGTACGACCGCTGGTGCCGCCGTCTTGGCGGTCTTGACCACAGTGCCGCACTTCTCCATCGGCAACGCCGTTGTCAGCCAACCGTCCTTGATGATGCTGACGACATAGCGCCGGCATTGCACGGGCGCGCCGGGGACGAAATGGACCTTGAACAGTGCGAGTTCTGGCTTGCGCTGCTTTGGCCAGATATAGGCGCCATCGTCGGGCGTTTCGGTGATCGCGGTCTTGATGGCGATGCCGGCGTTGCGATAGTCGGTGGCTGAAAGCTTAGCGAGCAGCACGCGCGACAGATCCGAATGCAGACCAACAGCCGACGCTTTGACCTGATAGGGGTCGGCCGGATCGACCACCGGTGGCTTCAGCGGCGCTCCGGGGATGTCTTCCGCACTCTTGGTTGCGGGCGATAACTCGTCGATTTTTTCCGGCGCATTGCCAGCAGTGCTTGCACGCCCTTCGGAAGAGGCCGCCGCTCTTGCAGGCGCTGCAGCCTCACGCGGGGCAGATGAAGCATCCAGTGCAGTGGTTTTCATCGGCGCATCGACGATCGCCGGCAACACGGGGGCAGTGGCGGCCGCGACGGCGGGCTCGACGGCTGGCGAGGGCCGGGTCAACGAGGCGATCATTGCGGTCGCATCGGACACCAGCGTTCTGGCCCACGGCGGCGGTTCCTGCTGCAGCGCCCAGCCTCCGCCGAACAAGATCAAGAGAAGCATGCATCCGCGCAGGAACGCTTTGCGGCGCATGTTGGCGAGTGGCCGGCCGATCCGGTCGCCGGGCGCCAACTCGCCATATACGAATTGATCACTGCTGTAGGAACGATACTCCGACGTATCGGCAGTCGGATTCCATGCGGGGGATGTCATGATGGATCACTTTCAATTGTGCCGTTTCGGGCTCCCGCAGTTGCATAAGCACAGGCTATTCCTGGCGAAATAATGGCGAGGGGCAAAATTTGATTTGTGAGCACCGTCCGCGTTGCTGCATCATCTGGCCCATGATAGGTCAACTATGCTGACCTATTACTTTCGAGAGCCCTGCATGACCACCGATCTCCTGCTCGCCCTGATCGCCTTCGCGTTCGTAACCTCGGTCACGCCAGGGCCGAACAACATGATGCTGCTCGCATCCGGCGTGAACTTTGGATTTCGCAAATCGATCCCCCACATGCTGGGGATTGGCATCGGCTTCGGCTTCATGTTGCTGATGGTCGGCCTAGGGATTGGCCAGGTTTTCGTCCAGTTCCCGCAGGCCTACACAGCTCTCAAAGTCGTCAGCGTCATCTACATGCTCTGGCTCGCGTGGAAGATCGCGAATGCCGGTCCGGTAAAGGCCGTCGATGGCCAACCGGATGCCAAGCCAATGACCTTTCTCCAAGCCGCGGCCTTTCAATGGGTCAATCCCAAGGCTTGGACGATGTCGCTGACGGCGATGTCGGCCTACACTGTGCCATCCCAGTATTTCTTCAGCGTTGTTGTTGTGGCGCTTGTATTCGCAATCGTGAACCTGCCTACCGTATCATCTTGGACCCTGTTCGGCGTTGGTCTGCGCAGCTTACTCGCCGATCCGGTCCGCGTGAAAATCTTCAACATCTGCATGGCGCTGTTGCTGGTTGCCTCGTTGTGGCCCATCATCGCCGAATACGTGAGGCTTACGGTATGATCTTGATCGGCCAATACGATAGTCCCTACGTCCGCCGTGTCGCGGCTTCGCTGCACGTTTTCAATCTGCCTTTCGAGCGCAATGGCCTCAGCGTCTTCAGCGATGCCGACGCGATGCGAACGATCAATCCACTTGGCCGCGTGCCGTCGCTGGTTTTGGACGATGGCGAAGTGCTGGTCGACAGTGGCGCGATCCTCGATCATCTCGACGAAGTCGTTGGCCGGGGCAAAGCTCTGATGCCGGCATTGGGCTCCGAAAGGCGGCACGCATTGCAAATCATCGCGATCGCGACCGGCGCCATCGATAAGACCATGGCAATCGGTTACGAGCACCTCTTGCGGCCGCCGGAGACGATCCACCAGCCGTGGATCGATCGCAACATGGTGCAACTCGTCACGGCGCTGCGATCGTTGGAAGAGCTTGCGCCGAAAGACGGTTGGTTCGGCGGTGGCCGCTTGATGCAGCCCGATATTACCGTTGCAGCAGCACTCGGTTACATACGTTTTCGCACGAACCTCATCGGACCATTGCCGGAGCTGCCCAAATTGGCGCGCTTGTCGAAAGATGCTGAAGCCCTGTCGGCGTTGAGCCAGTGTTTACCGAGCGTCGAGGAGATCGGCGGCCCACTCGAAGACGCTCAGGCAGGCTTAGCGCGGTTCAAGGGAATAGCCTAAAAACACTCGACCCGGGGCTTGCATACCAGCCCCGGCGCTGTTTTTCCTTGGCAGAACCTACTGCTTTTGGGTAGGCGTTGGCCCGAGAACACTCTCAATTACCAAAATTGACCAAACCCGCGTCTAGCCGAGGAACAAGCCCATGCGCGTATATTATGATCGTGATGCCGACATCAATCTCATCAAGGGCAAGAAAATCGCCGTCGTCGGCTATGGCAGCCAGGGCCATGCCCACGCCCTCAACCTGCGCGATTCAGGATGCAAGGACGTGGTGATTGCGCTGCGCAAGGGCTCGGCCTCGGCGCAGAAGGCCGAGAAGGAAAAACTCAAGGTCATGGAAGTGACCGATGCCGCCAAGTGGGCCGACGTCATCATGATGCTGACGCCCGACGAATTGCAGGCTGACATCTACCGCGACCACCTGCATGAGAACATGAAGAAGGGCGCCGCCCTGATGTTCGCGCACGGGCTCAACGTGCACTTCAACCTGATCGAACCGCGCGCCGATATCGACGTCGGCATGGTCGCCCCCAAGGGCCCCGGCCACACCGTCCGTTCGGAATACAATCGTGGCGGCGGCGTGCCCTGCCTGATCGCCATCCATCAGGACAAGAGCGGCAACGCGCATGACCTGTTCTTGTCATACGCTGCAGCCATCGGTGGTGGCCGCGCCGGCGTCATCGAAACCTCGTTCAAGGAAGAGTGCGAGACCGATTTGTTCGGCGAGCAGGTTGTCCTTTGCGGCGGCCTGGTCGAGCTGATCCGCGCTGGCTACGAAACGTTGGTCGATGCCGGTTACGCGCCGGAAATGGCCTACTTCGAGTGCCTGCACGAAGTGAAGCTGATCGTCGATCTGATCTATGAAGGCGGCATCGCCAACATGAATTACTCGATCTCGAACACCGCCGAATTCGGCGAGTACGTAACCGGCCCGCGCATCATCACCGACGAGACCCGCGCCGAGATGAAGCGCGTGTTGAAGGACATCCAGTCGGGCGCGTTCACCACCGAATGGATCCGCGAGTGCAAAGCCGGACAGCCGAAGTTCAAGGCCACCCGCCGCCTCAACGACGCCCACGGCATCGAGGAAGTCGGCGCCAAGTTGCGCGGCATGATGCCGTGGATCAAGGAAAAGGCGCTCGTCGATAAGACGAAGAACTAAGCCAGAGCGACTGTTCGCATGAATTTTCGGGGCCGGGTCGTTCGCGATCTGGCCCCGATTGTGTTTCATAGCGTCACTGATATTACCGGCACTCATTTCATCAAACCAATTTATCGCCTAGTTGCGACCATTGGCGCTGGTCAGCCACGTTGGCTTTACGATCAATAATGCGTTCGTGTCGACGCAAGCCCTCAAGGACCTTCCATGCCTCTGATCTCCTGGCCGCATATCGCACCGATCCTGCTGCTCGTCGGCTCGAACGTGTTCATGACCATCGCGTGGTATGGCCACCTTCGGTTCAAATCATCACCGTTGATGCTGGCGATCCTGGTGTCATGGGGTATCGCGTTCGTCGAATATTGCATGGCGGTGCCAGCCAATCGCTTAGGCAATGAGGTGTACTCGACGGCCCAGCTCAAGACGATGCAGGAAGTGATTACACTCGTGGTCTTCGCGATATTCTCGGTCCTATATCTGAAAGAATCTCTGACGTGGAACCATGCAGTCGGCTTTATGTTGATTGCAGCGGGCGCCGGCTTTGTATTCTACGGTCGCACCTGACCAGTTCTTCGTTTCCATTCCACCCAACGTAAAGGAGCGAGCAATGACCGAAACGCGGGTTGCATTGATTACCGGCGCCAACCGGGGCATCGGCCTCGAGATCGCACGCCAGCTCGCCCGGCTGGGGATCATCGCTGTCATCGGCTCGCGCGATCTGGCAAAGGGGCAGAGTGCGGCCGCGAGTTTGAAATCCGAGGGCTTGGACGCGCCGGTTGTTCAACTCGACGTCACCGATCCCGCAAGCGTGACGCGAGGCGTCGCCGAAGCAATGGCATTTTTCGGGCGCATCGACATTCTCGTGAACAATGCCGGTATCCTGACCGACAAGCCCAAACTTGCGTTGGCAATCGATCCGCTGGAAGTAGAGAGCATGTTTCGAGCAAATACGCTTGGGCCCCTTCGAATGATCCAAGCAGTTGCGGCCGGCATGATGCAACGCGGCTACGGACGTATCGTCAACATGTCGTCGATACTTGCTCAGCTCCAAGACATGGGAACCGGTTATCCCGGTTATCGAATGTCGAAGACGGCGCTGAATGCCCTAACCCGGGTCGTGGCTGCCGAGATGGGGCCAGGCGATATCAAGGTCAACACCATGAGCCCGGGTTGGGTGAAAACCGACATGGGCGGGATGGATGCACCTCGAACCGTTGCCGAAGGGGCGGACACGGCCGTGTGGCTCGCGACCCTACCCGATGATGGCCCAACGGGTGGCTTCTTCGAAAGCCGCAACCCAATTGCCTGGTAGCGAAGCGCGGTTCGGTTTTCCGGGCTTCTACCGGAGCATTCGATGCTTTCCGAGCTCGGCTTCGTGGCGAAAATCTTCCGACTGGCGATCGCAGAACGGATCCAATGTCGCGCACCGGACTTGATCCACGGTTTCGACGTGACATCCTTTCGCGACCGTTCGCGCACGTTGGGTTGCATCACGCAAGTCGCCAGCCGAGACGTGCAGCGTCTTCTTATACGAGTTGCCTTGGCAGACGAATTCGCCCACGAACCATGCCTTGCCTTCTTCCAACGGGCTCGACTTCGCCATCAGTGACAAGTCGCAAGCCGGCATCACCCACTCCAGCGCCATATGAGCGCCGCCCGCGTTCGCCGCCTGCACTTGGTAACTCACACGATGGTTTTTCATCGGACAGTGCATGCCGACGCGATACTCCGCTTGTGACAACTGCAAATGGATTTCCTGAGGCGAGAGGCGATTGCTGAAGACCTCATGGATCGTCGTCATCGGTAGCCATCCGAAACCGTTCAGATAGATCCCAAGCAGCAATCCAGCAATCGCACCAATACGAGCCTGCCTCAGCACATCGCGGTTAACGTTTGGATTGAAACGGTACGGCAGCAGCTTGCGCATTCTCGTGGACCCGGTACGCCTGAAGTATATTGAACAGCGATATCACCTCGATCCTAAGACAGCGTTGCCGTAGTGCTTTTTCTTGCAGCAATTTCGAAACAATTATTCAATGCGCGATTGACAACAAACAAAGTTGGCTGCAACGAAAATTAACTTTCAGTTCGAGATGATCGCAATGAGCTATGATCCCAACAATATTTTCGCGAAGATCCTGCGCGGCGAACTTCCCGCGGAGTGCATCTTCGAAGATGCCGAAACCCTCGCATTCATGGACATTATGCCCCGATGCGATGGTCACGCATTGGTCATTCCCAAGGGGCCTGCGCGCAACATGCTGGATGCAGCTCCAGCGCAACTTGCCGCTTGCCTGCGCACGGCACAGCTCGTCGGCCGGGCACAGATGATAGCGTTCGCCGCAACCGGCGTGACGGTGCAACAATTCAACGAAGCCAGTGGCGGTCAGGTGGTCTTCCACTTGCACTACCACGTTATGCCGCGTCACGATGGCGTCGCGCTGCGACCGCATACCGGCACAATGGCCAAGCCGGAGGTGTTAAGCGCGAACGCCGCCAAATTGCGTGCGGCAATTGCAGCAATGTGACGTTAAACCGGTGCTGGCCGGGACAACGATTGGGAAGCGCGTTGCCAGGCGGCTCTGGGCATTCGACCGCAGATTTGGTCGGCCGCAGCGATCGCTGCGAATGCGAGGACAAGTCCGGCCGCAATATCGACCACGTGATGGCCCCCGTCGACGGGAACCGACAGCAAGACGATGCAATTCCAAGTGACCGCTGGCCACAGTGCACGCGGCACGGCTGCCGCCGCATAAACGGTCAGCACCGCCATCACCGTGTGGAATGACGGAAACGCGATCAGACCCTTCATCTGCGCCAGTACGATGTGGGTGTGCTGGCCAGCCTTGAGGGCGAGCAACGCTTCGACATAATCCCGATCAACGACGGCACTGGGCAGATCGGTCACGACGCCCAGCGAAAATAAATGCGCGGCGGCCCCAAACGACGGGAAGGCCGCCCAAAACCCGATCGTGATACCGGCGGCCAGGATAAACGACAGGAAGAACCGATCCAGCCGTTCCGTGCGCCCAAGCAGTGCCAAGGTTGGTACGACGATCGCGATTTGCAACAGGCTTGAAGCGTACGCTGCGGTTAATAGCGGCGATAGCCAAGGGGTGGTCTTGAGCGCCACGAACAGCTTCGGCCAATCGATGCCTAGTGCTTGGTCCCAGATAAGCAACTCAGCATCGATCAGGGGTCGGTCGAAGCTGATAACGAGGTAGTTGAGAACCGCAATAGCGCACGAAAACCAGATCAGATGGGCGGTGCCGATAAGTGCAACAGCCAACTTTTCTTCTGTGCGCCAATGACGGTAATAAAGACCTATTACGGTTGCCAGGATGCCAGCGAGAAGCGGCTTTAAAGCGTCGGCAACACCCATCGTCATGGGTCCACGCGCCAACAGCATGCCGTCCAATACAAGCACGCCCACGATCATGTGGAAGCGTAAACGCTCTGACGCGGACAGCAGGCCCATTCGAAATACTCGATCGTTCCAAACACAATGCTTGTTATCTTTAACTGATAATTCGTGAACAAATCTTATCGTGAAAATGCCAATGGATTGATTGGTTTCCATTGCGTTAATCGCATCAGGCGCCATTTGCCGGCGATCAGATCGCTTTTTTCAAACCACTGAAGCCCGGCAAGAAAGCAGCGTCTGGGCTTCGGGCCCACTGTAAGGCCTGCTTCAAAGCACCGTCGAAGTTACGCTCGACCGTCGAAAGCGGAATACGTACGCGCAGAAAATCTGCCCACTTGAATTCGGCGAAGGGCACATCGGTTTTCTGATAACCGCCAGCGTTCCGCACCGCACCGGCAAGACTACGGTATGCATCGTCGCCCATATCCTTGACGTGTTGCGGTAGCTTATCGGGGCCGACGAAGACACCCTTCGCATCATTGGCGTGCAACCACCGGCGCTTTTCCATCTCGGCCCAAAAATCGCCAGGCGCGAGGGCTGTCAGATCGTCCACGACTTCAACTTGCACGGTGCGATACTTGGCCTCCCACAACGCACGGCCAAGGTGATGATGATCGATCAAATGCAGCCCGCCGGCGGGACCACGTACAACGGGTAACGCTTCCTTCAGCAGAAATTTGGCAAGCTTTTCCGGTTTGGGTCCAAGGTTGATGACCTCGGTAATCTTGATCGCCACTTCGCGCATGCCGACCGCACCTTGGCTCGGCCGGATCAAGTCGAAGGATGCGTTTATCACTTTTGATTTATCCGCGCGGCGGGCGTACGCCGGACCGGCGATCACCAAAGCTAGGCTTCCCGTAATGAACCCGCGCCGATCAATACGACCTGCATTGGTTCGACGAGGGAACGCTGCGGCCATCAAACCTGTTCCAACTCGACCAAAGTTCCCAACAAATCTTTTGGATGCAGGAACAGAACCGGCTTGCCGTGCGCGCCGATCTTTGGCTCGCCCGACCCCAACACCCGCGCACCCTTCGCCACCAGCTGGTCACGAGCAGCTATGATGTCATCGACCTCGTAGCAGATATGGTGGATGCCGCCGTCCGCGTTTCTCTCCAAGAATTTGGCGATCGGCGAGCCTTCACCGAGCGGTTCGAGGAGTTCGATTTTAGTATTCGGCAATTCGACGAACACAACCGTCACGCCGTGCGTCGGCTCGGCCTGTGGCGCGCTCACTTTGGCACCGAGCGTGTCGCGATAGACTGCCGTAGCCGCCGCCAGATCCTTTACCGCGATCGCTACGTGATTGAGTCTGCCTATCATCTGTCTCTCCAAATTCACCCGACGTATGACATAAATTCCATCAACGACCCGTCCGGATCGCGGAAGTAGACGCTGGTGCCAACGCCGCGAGCCCCGAAGCGCTCGACCGGCCCGAGTTCAAGAGCCACGCCGTGCACATTCAAGTGTTCGATCGCGCCAGCAATCGGCCCATGCCATTCAAAGCATAGATCGCTGTTACCTGGCATCACCGGCAGCCTCGCGACAGGTGCGCCCATGTGATCGGGACCATGACAGTTGAGCTGCAATGCGCCGAACCGGTAGGCAAACCCCTTCCGTACTGGGATCGCTTTCGCACCAAGCACGTTGCAGTAGAACGCATTCGAGCGCACCCAATCGCTGACATGAATGACGCAATGATCGAGCGTGATTTGCGTGGCCATGAAGATTGGTCCTCTTTTATTGCCGCATCTGACTCCCCTCGACGGGGAGCCGGCCGGATGCGGCGGCTTGTTTTTATTGCCGCATCCGACTCCCCTCGACGAGGAGCCGGCCGGATGCGGCGGCTTGCTTTTATTGCCGCAAACAAAGTCGCCAAACTACGTCAGTTTGGTAATCATCACTTTCACAATCGGCCTCTTGCCCCATTCCTGATCGACGGCGGCACGCACCGCACGACGAACCGCATCTCGCACCAGTTCGACGTCCTTGCGCCGTGCCGGCGGAATGCTTTCGAGCGTGCCATCGACCGCGTCGAGCACGACATCTTCCATACTGTCACCTTCGGCGGTCTCGAACGGCACACCGTCGATGATGCAATCCGGCTCGCCGATGAGCTCACCCTTTTTGCCGAGCACCAGGGCCACGACCACGATGCCGACGAATGACAACTTGCGCCGCTCGCGCACCGGTCCCTCGATACCATCGACGATCAGCTTGCCATCACGAAAGAGACGGCCGACTGGAATGTCCCCGACGATCGCCGACGGACCCGGAGCTAGGCGAACCAACTGCCCATCCTTCGGAACTTGCGTGTCACGTACGCCGCACTCACGCGCGAGCTTGGCATGCTCCATCATGTGACGCGCCTCGCCATGCATAGGGATCGCAATTTTTGGCTTGATCCAGGCATACATCTGCTTGAGTTCTTCGCGCCGCGGATGTCCCGTCACGTGCACCAATGCATCGCTATCGGTGATGATATTACAGCCCTGTGCCGCGAGCAGGTTCTGCACCCGCGACACCGATTTTTCGTTGCCGGGAATCGTACGCGACGAAAAGATCACCATGTCGCCCTTGGTCAGCGCGACTTGCGGATGCTGCTCCTCAGCAATCCGTGCCATTGCCGCGCGCGGCTCACCTTGGCTGCCGGTGCAAATGCAAAGGGTCTGCGCGGCATCGAGAAAGCCGAACTGGTTTTGATCGAGGTAGGTGAAATCCTCCGGCAGATAGCCGGTATCGATCGCCACCTGGATGATGCGATGCAGCGATCGGCCGACGACCACCAACTTGCGGCCCGTCGCCTCTGCCGCATCGGCAACCGCCCGGACACGCGCGACATTGGAGGCGAACGACGTAACCGCCACCCGGCGCTTGGCGCCCTTGATTATGTTGGTCAGTGACGTTGCGACTTGGACCTCGGAGGGCGAGCGGCCTTCGCGCATCGCATTGGTCGAGTCGCACACCATCGCGGTGATGCCCTCCTCGCCCAGTGCTTGCAGCCTGGCATTGTCGCTCGGCAGACCCACCAGTGGATCTTGATCGAGCTTCCAGTCGCCGGTGTGGAACACGTTGCCGTGCGGTGTGCGCAAAACGAGACCCGACGATTCAGGGATCGAATGCGATAAATTAACGAACTCTAGCTTGAACGGGCCGACTTCGAACTGCGTGCCCAAAGGGATGACAGTGATCGGCAGCTTCACACGTCCGCCGAACTCGGTCGATTTAGAACGCAACATGCCGGCGGTGAACGGCGTCGCATAGATCGGGCAGCCAATACGCGGCCACAAATCGATAACCGCGCCGATATGATCTTCGTGAGCATGCGTAAGAACGAGACCCGCGAGCTGCTTGCGATGATCGGCAATGAATTTGAGGTTGGGCAATACCACGTCAACGCCAGGTTCAGCATCGCCTGGAAAAGTCAGGCCGAGATCGACCATCAGCCAGCGCCGTTGCCGCGCTTCGCCAAGGCCATACAAATAGGAGTTCATGCCAATTTCGCCCAAGCCACCAAGGGCTGCAAAAACCAGCTCCCCCTTTGCTCGCACGGTTTCGCTCGCGCCATCTGCGCGTGGCTCAATCATTTCATCGTCCTTTCAGGGGAACACCCCTGTTACGTCACGAGGTTCACGTCCCCGTATGTCAGTCTGCGCACCAGACCATCTGAGTTGCGCAGTAGAAGGGCACCATTTTCATCGATGCCAATGTATTCGCCCTCGATCGGCCCCTTGTCGCCATTGACCGTCAGGCGTTCGCCAACCAATCCGGCGCGCTCCAACCAAGCCGTTCGAATATCATGAAATCCGGCGCCTGCTCGCCAAATAAGAAGCCAATTGTCGATTTCCGATCGCAATGCCGCCAACAATGCGTCCCGCGTCGCACCGGGCGCATGGGCACCGAGCGAGGTCGTCTCCCGTCCGCTGATGCCGGGTGATGCCACGATATTGACCCCGATGCCGATAATCGCGACCGTCTTGCCGGCCCAGGTCGTCGTCTCAACCAGAATTCCGGCGACCTTGGCCGAGCCGATCAGGAGGTCGTTCGGCCATTTCAGACGCAGGCCGGGAATGGTTGAATGGGTCGTCCGATGAACCGCAGCGTGCACTGCCACGCCCGTCAGCAGCGCTAACTGGTGCAGGTTTTCCGGCTGGCAGCCCGGATCGAACAAGTACGATGCCGAAAGATTACCGGGAGGTGAGGTCCAAGAGCGACCGGATCGCCCGCGCGCCGCGGTCTGCCGGTCGGCGACGATCCAAAGCGGGCCGCGCTCCCCAGTCCCGCTCAGGCGCAACGCCTCAGCGTTGGTCGAGCCGATCTCATCCAGATGCAATACTGTCGACTGGGAAAAGCGATCGTTCGGCGTCATCAATACCGGAAGGACTTGGCGGCAGCCGTTGCCGCGTCGACAATCGGTCCACCAATGAAGGGGAGTGAGAACAATAGCACGAACAACCCAGCGATCGCCATCACCGCCATAACTTTCGGCCGGACCGGCAGGAATGGCAGTGCTGCTTCGTCGAAGAACATGATTTTGACGATGCGCAAATAGTAGTAGGCGCCGACGACACTCGCCAACACGCCGACCACGGCCAGGAACCACAACTTCGCGTTTACCGCTGCCAGGAACACGTACCACTTCGACCAGAAGCCAGCGAGCGGCGGGATGCCGGCCAGCGAAAACATCAGCATCGCCAGCGCGAATGCCATCGGCAGGTTGTGCTTCGAAAGCCCCGCGAGGTCGTTGATCGTCTCGACGTTGCCACCCTGGCGACGCATCGCAAGGATGCAAGCGAAGGTGCCAAGCGTCATGAACAAATAGATCGCCATGTAGATCAGCACGCCTTGGGTGCCGTCCGCCGAATGCGCGGCCAAACCGACCAAAGCAAAACCGACGTTGGCAATGGATGAGTAGGCCATCAGCCGCTTGATGTTCGACTGCCCAATGGCGGCAAACGCGCCGAGCAGCATCGACGCTATACTGATGAACACGATGATCTGTTGCCACTGCGCGGTGAAGCCCGGGAATGCGCCCAAGGTCACGCGGCACAGCAATGCCATCGCAGCGATCTTCGGCGCGCCCGAAAAGAATGCCGCGACCGGAGTTGGCGCGCCTTCGTAAACGTCCGGCGTCCACATGTGGAATGGCACAGCCGATACCTTGAAAGCCAAGCCGACCATCAGGAACACCAGGCCGAAGATCAATCCGACGTTGCCAGCGGCGACCTCGGCCTTTGCCGCGGCAGCGATTATCGCGAAATTCGTCGAGCCGGTGAAGCCATAAACCAGCGACGCGCCGTACAACAGCATGCCCGACGACAAAGCGCCGAGGACGAAATACTTGAGACCGGCTTCGCTCGATTTCACGTCATCGCGGCGGAACGCTGCGACCACGTAGAGCGCCAAGCTCTGCAATTCGAGACCGAGATAGAGCGAGATCATATCGCCGGCCGATACCATCATCATCATGCCGACGGTCGCCAGCAAAATGAGCACCGGATATTCGAACTTCATGTGCTTGTGGTCGCGAAAATCGTCGAACGACAAGACCAGCGCCACCGCTGAGCCTGCCAGCACCAGCAGCTTCATGAAGCGGCCGAAGCCGTCGATCACGAACGCGTTGTCGAACAACGTGGACGCGCCATCAGGCTGCTTCACCAGAACGATGCCGGCAACGATCAACGCCAGGATCGCGACCCAGCCAACGCGCTCACCGTAGGCGTCGGTCTCGGGACGGAACACGCCGACCATCAGTAGGATCATCGCGCTAGCGGCGACAATCAACTCGGGCCACATGGGAGCCAAGGATTGGATGGTCATAGTCGGCTAGCCTCAAAAGCGCAGTGGTGTTTGTGAAAGATCACCGGTGTCATCCCCTCTCCCCCGCCCCTTCGGGGGAGAGGGTTAGGGTGAGGGGCAGCGGCACGCACGGACGAATGAGCAAGGGGCTGCCCCTCACCCCCGGCTTGGCCTGCGGCCATGCCTCCGCCCTCTCCCCGTAAGGACGGGGAGAGGGAAACAGCGCGAAACGCTGTCAGTTGGGCATATACGGGAATAGCCATCATCACTGCACCGCCAGCGCGGCAGTCTTGATGGCGGCTTCATAACCCGACACGAGCTTGGCGACCGAAACGGACGTGACGCTGAGCAGCGGTGCCGGATAAAATCCGAACAGCAATGTCAGAATAACGAGTGGCGCCATCACCATGATCTCGCGCAGGTTCATGTCCTTGATGCCGGCCAGCGACGGCTTCTCGAGTTCGCCAAAGATCATCCGCTTGTAGAGATAAAGCGCGTAGCATGCCGATAAGATCACGCCGGTCGTGGCAATGAAGGCGACCCAGGTGTTAGCCTTGAACGCACCAAGCAGCGTCAGGAACTCGCCGACGAAACCGGATGTGCCGGGCAAACCCACGTTCGCCATCGTGAAGATCATGAACGTCACGGCATAGATCGGCATACGGTTGACGAGGCCGCCGTAGGCAGAAATCTCGCGGGTGTGCATGCGGTCGTAAACGATGCCGACACACAGGAAGAGCGCGGCCGAGACCAAGCCGTGGCTCAGCATCTGGAAGATCGCGCCATCGATGCCCTGAGCGTTGAACGTGAATATGCCCATCGTCACGAAGCCCATGTGGGCGACTGACGAATAGGCAATCAGCTTCTTCACGTCCTCCTGCGCCAGCGCCACCAGCGACGTGTACACAATCGCGATCACCGACAGCGAGAAGATCAACGGCGCAAGCTCTTGGCTGGCCAGTGGGAACATCGGCAGCGAAAACCGCAGGAAACCGTAGCCGCCCATCTTCAGCAGGATCGCCGCCAGGATCACCGAGCCGCCAGTCGGCGCTTCAACGTGCGCGTCCGGTAGCCAAGTGTGCACCGGCCACATCGGCATCTTCACTGCGAACGAGGCGAAGAAGGCGAGCCACAGCCACCACTGCATGTCCTTGGGGAACTTGTGCGTCATCAGCGTTGGAATGTCGGTGGTCCCGGCCTGCCAGTACATCGCCATGATGGCGAGCAGCATCAGTACCGAACCGAGCAGCGTGTAGAGGAAGAACTTGAAGCTCGCATACACGCGCCGCTTGCCGCCCCAGACACCGATGATCAGAAACATCGGGATCAGGCCCGCCTCGAAGAATAGGTAAAAGAGCACGATGTCGAGCGCACAGAACACGCCGATCATCAGCGTTTCCAGCACCAGAAACGCGATCATGTATTCCTTGACGCGCGACTCCACGCTTTCCCAGGCCGCCAGGATGCACAGCGGCATCAGGAACGTCGTCAGGATAACGAACAGCATCGAGATACCATCGACACCCATCTTATACTTGATCGGCCCGAGCCATTTGGCCTCTTCGACGAACTGGAATGCCGCCGTCGACTTGTCGAAGTTCCACCAGATCAGCAGCGACAGGCCGAACGTGATCGTCGTCGTGTAAAGCGCGATCAACCGAATGTTGCCGACCGCCTTCTCGTTCTGGCACGCAATGATCAGCGCACCCACCAGCGGCAGGAACGTGACGAGGGACAGGAGATACCCGCTAGCGATCATCGGGCAACTCCGCCGTTCAGCATGAACCAAGTGATGATGGCGGCAACGCCGGTCAGCATCCAGAACGCATAGGTGTAGACGTAGCCGGTTTGCAGCTTGACGACGCGGTCGGTCATGCGAGAGACACCGCCGGCCGTGCCATCGATCGCGCCGTCGATGACGGCACCATCGCCGCCCTTCCACAGCGCGCGGCCGCTCCACATCGCCGGCTTGACGAATAGCCAATCGTACAGCTCGTCGAAGTACCACTTGTTGAGGAAGAACAAGTACAGCGGCCGGAAAGCTTTCGCGGTCGCGGCCGGCAGCCAAGGCGACTGGATATAATAGAGGTAGGCCAAGCCAAAGCCCGACAACATGGCGATGAACGGCGCGAAGCCGACCCAGCCAGGGATCTCGTGCATCGCGTGCAGGATGTGGTTGTCCTTGGCTTCGAACAACGATGCCGCCCAGAATGTCTTGTAGGGATCGGCATGACCGTCGTGGCCGACGCCGATGAATTGATTGGCAAACACCACACCGGCGAGCACCGCACCGAGTGCCAGCACGGCGAGCGGTACTAGCATGACCAACGGGCTCTCGTGCGGTTCGTGCGCGCCGTGGACATCATGCTTGTGATCATCGTGCTTGTGATCATCATGACCGTGGGCATGCGCCGGTCGCGCTTGCCCGTGAAACGTCATGAACATCAAGCGCCACGAGTAGAACGAGGTCATGAAGGCCGCCACCACCAGCAGCCAGAACGCGTAATTGCCCGGCGTGTGCGCGGCGTAGGCTGCCTCGATGATCGCGTCCTTGGAGAAGAACCCGGCGAACCCGATCGGCGTATGCGGAATGCCGACGCCGGTCAAAGCCAGCGTACCGATCAGCATCATCGCCCAGGTAAAGCGGATCTTGGGCGCGAGGCCGCCCATGTTCCGCATGTCCTGTTCGTGGTGCATCGCGTGGATCACCGAACCAGCACCGAGGAACAGCAGCGCCTTGAAGAACGCGTGCGTGAACAGATGGAAGATGCCGGCCGAATACGCGCCGACGCCGCAAGCAACGAACATGTAGCCGAGCTGCGAACACGTCGAATATGCGATCACCCGCTTGATATCGTTCTGCACCAGGCCAACCGTGGCCGCAAAGAACGCGGTGATCGCACCGATCATGGTCACGAAGCGCAGCGCTTCCGGTGACATTTCGAACAGCGGCGAAAGCCTCGCCACCATGAACACACCGGCGGTCACCATGGTCGCCGCGTGGATCAGCGCCGACACCGGCGTCGGGCCTTCCATCGCGTCCGGCAGCCACGTGTGCAGCAGGAACTGCGCGCTCTTGCCCATCGCCCCCATGAACAGCAGCAGGCACAACGTCGTCATGATGTCGACGTTGTAGCCCAGGAACAAAAACGTCTTACCGGCGGCCGACGGTGCGGCGGCAAACACCGCATCAAGTTGTATGGTCTTGAAAACCGCGAACAGCCCGAAGATGCCAAGCGCAAATCCGAAGTCGCCGACCCGGTTGACCACGAACGCTTTGATTGCAGCCGCGTTCGCCGACGGCTTCTTGTACCAAAATCCGATCAGCAGGTAGGAGGCAAGGCCAACGCCTTCCCAGCCGAAGAACATCTGCAATAGGTTGTCCGAAGTCACCAGCATCAGCATGGCGAACGTGAACAACGACAGGTAGGCGAAGAAGCGCTGGCGGTGCGGGTCTTCCTCCATGTAGCCGATCGAGTAGACGTGCACGAGGCTCGACACCGTGTTGACGACGACCAGCATCACCGCCGTCAGCGTGTCGATGCGCAACGCCCACGACACCTCGAGTTCTCCCGAGGTAATCCAGCGCATCAGGTGCACCTTGGCCGTCGTGTGGCCGAAGCCAACCTGGAAGAACACGATCCACGACAGCACGGCTGCCAGCAGCATGAAGCCGGTGGTCACCAGTTCGGCTGGCCTCGCGCCCATCACGCGGCCAAACAGCCCCGCAATCAGTGCGCCGGCGAGGGGAAGGAATACGATAGCTGTGTAGATCATGTGAAACTCGGGAGAAGGGAATTGGGAATAGCAATTAGGGAGTGGGGAGTAGGGAGTAGGGAGTAGGTCATCCGCTGGCCTTGTCTTGTAATGTCCGAATGAGCGGCCGGAGCATCTTGCCGACCTGCTCGCACAATTCTAACAGCTCATCCGCGTCCTTCGCGTCCATCAACTCGACCGTCTGAGCCAGCAGCACATGCGTTTCCAACTCTTTTAGTGAGCCTTGCGCAATCCGCAGCGACTGAATGTAGGATCCCGTGTTCTCCCGGCCGTTGCCTTCCGCGATATTGGCTGGGACCGAGGCCGCAGCACGTCGAATCTGCGAGGTCATTCCAAACATCTCCGAGCGGGGAAAGGCTCGAGTCTTTTGGTAGCAAAGTGCAGCGAGCGCCATACCCTTCTGCCACACCACAAGATCGCGATATGACCGGATTTGCTCTGCCACTTCCCTACTCCCAATTCCCCACTCCCTACTCCCTCAACTTTCACCCCTTCATCATGTTGATGTCTTCCACCGCGATCGAGCCGCGGTTGCGGAAGTAGACGACGACAATCGCGAGCCCGATGGCGGCTTCACCAGCGGCAACCGTCAACACGAACAGCGCGAACACTTGCCCGACGAGATCGCCCATAAAGGCCGAGAACGCAACCAGATTGATGTTGACCGCCAACAGCATCAACTCGACCGACATCAAGATGATGATGACGTTCTTGCGATTGAGAAATATCCCGAAGATACCAATCGTAAACAGCATCGCCGCAACAGTGAGATAATGGCCAAGTGTGATGGTCATGCGAGTTCTCCTTGGGCCATCGCCACAAATCCGCGCGCAATGGTCTTCACGGGGCTAGTCCCCGGGACCCATCGATCTGCAAAGACCACCCTAACCGCACGCCTTCCCGGACAGCCCGCACGGATGGTCGGATAGCCTTCGGTGTCGAGCGCGGGCTTATCCGGGATCTTTACCTGATCGTGGCAGTCACCGAGCTTCAACCCGGCAGGTAATGATCCCGGCTCGCGCGCGGAAACGGCATCGGTTCTCCATCGCGTCACCGTGGCCGCGTTTGGCCGGGAACGCAGGCGGAGGGATAGGGGCTCCGCTAGCGAGAGCACAGATCCTCGTTGAGCAGCCGTGACCAACCCACCCACTGTTGTCATCCCGGGGCTAGTCGCCGGGACCCATCGATCTGCAAAGACCACCCTAAACCCCCGCGTTCCCGGAAAGCCCGCACGAATGGTCGGATAGCCTTCCATGTCGAACGCGGGCTTATCCGGGATCTTTACCTGATCGTGGCAGCCACCGAGCTTCAACCCGGCAGGTAATGATCCCGGCTCGCGCGCGGAAACGGCATCGGTTCTCCGTCGCGTCACCGTGGCCGCGTTTGGCCGGGAACGCAGGCGGAGGGATAGGGGCTCCGCTAGCGAGAGCACAGTTCCTCGTTGAGCAGCCGTGACCAACCCACCCACAGTTGTCATCCCGGGGCATGTCCCCGGGACCCCTCGAACAGCATGGACGTTGGTAAAAATTTTGGCGAAAGGGCAGCGTGCACCCGATTCCAGGCGCAATGACACGGAACGCAGCACCATGGGTCCCGGGGACAAGCCCCGGGATGACACCATTGCGGTTGCTGCCTTCGCGCGTACCATCTCCATCACGCCACCCGCTCGGGCACCTTGGCCGCGACCTTATCGGGGATCACACTCCCACCGCTCGGCACCTTAACGACGCTCATCGCTGTTGCCGGGCCGCGCGCGACCTGAGCCGAGATCGACTGGCGCTTGACACCAGTCTTGTGGCGTAGCGTCAGCACGATGGCGCCGATCATCGCGACCAGCAGGATCAAGCCGGCGCCTTGGAACAGGTAGACATACTTCGTGTACAGCACTTGGCCGATCGCCATCGTGTTCGACACCGCGCCCGCGCCAACCTTGATCGGCACCGCGAGGTTCGACGCCGCGTTCGGGCGGATCACCTGGAAGCCCAACACCATGATCAGCTCGACGACGAGGATGCCGCCGATCAACGCCCCCAATGGCGCGTTCTTGATGAAACCGGCCCGCAGCTCGGCGAAATCGACGTCGAGCATCATCACGACGAACAGGAACAGAACCGCCACCGCGCCGACGTAGACGATGACGAGCAGCATCGCCAGGAACTCAGCGCCGAGCAGGATGAACAGGCCGGCCGCGTTGAAGAATGTCAGGATCAGGAACAGCACCGCGTGCACGGGGTTCTTGGCAACGATCATCATGCCGGCGGAAAACACCGCCAGCACCGCGAACAGATAGAAAAACCCAGCCGTCACTGCCATTGTCTTCTCGTCCTAAACTGCCGCAGGCTGATATGCTTCAGCAGCAGCAACACTCTTATCCATCCCTAGCCGTCATCCCGGCGAAGGCCGGGACCCACGACAATGGGCCGCTCACTCGGTGCTCAATCGCGGCAAATAGTTACCGCGACTTGTAAATTTTACTTTCTCACCGCGACACCGCCCGGTTGAGGCTTGCCGTAGGTCCCGGCCTTCGCCGGGATGACGGCAACGGGGAGGCGATAGTATTCGGCACGGCACAAAGGACTCGAAAACGCTCCGCTTCGTAGGTTGGATTAGCGCCTTCGCGCGACCCAACGTTCCACAAAGTCTAAAAATGAATGGGTTTGCGACGCGACGATTCCTCAGCACAATCCCTATACGCAACTCGCAAAGCACGCTGTTCAGTCTCGATGCGGTGACCGTACCAAACAGCGAGGCCTCCAATCGCTAAAGCCGCGTAATCAGCTAGTCCGGAGCCTCGCAAGCCGTTCACGAGCACGTGAGCTAATCCACCGAGCCCAACTAAAACGCACCCAACGATTCCCAACGACGGAAGCCAGCTTGCATTCAGTATTTTGCGCTCACGCATCTCCAAATTTCCGCGGTATGCTTCAAGTTCCGCATCGCTCAAGCTAGTTAGGTAGCTCATCGTCTGCCCATCCCTCACCGGTACTTCGCATCCAGCTCCAAATTCTTTGCGATCTCGCGTTCCCAACGGTCGCCGTTACCGAGCAACCGATCCTTGTCGTAGAACAGCTCCTCGCGGGTTTCTGTCGCGAATTCGAAATTCGGGCCTTCGACGATGGCATCGACCGGGCACGCTTCCTGGCACAACCCGCAGTAGATGCACTTGGTCATGTCGATGTCGTACTTGGTGGTCCGCCGCGTGCCGTCGTTGCGGCGTGGTCCCGCCTCTATGGTGATCGCCTGCGCCGGACAGATCGCCTCGCACAGCTTGCAGGCGATGCAGCGCTCTTCGCCATTCGGATAGCGGCGCAGCGCGTGCTCACCCCGGAAGCGCGGCGATAGCGGGCCCTTCTCGAATGGATAATTCAGCGTCTTCTTCGGCGAGAAGAAATACTTCATCGCCAGGAAGAAAGCGCCGACGAACTCGGCGAGAAACAGCGACTTGATACCGCGCATCATTGTGGTTGTCATACCGCATACCTCACGAAATGCAGGTAGCTCGCGGTCAGCACGACCATGGCGAGCGACAGCGGCAGGAAGACTTTCCAACCCAGACGCATCAACTGATCGTACCGGTAGCGCGGCACAATCGCCTTCACCATCGCGAACATGAAGAACACGAACGTCACCTTGATCAAGAACCAGATCACGCCCGGCACCCAGGTGAACGGCACCATGTCGACCGGTGGCAGCCAGCCGCCTAGGAACAGCAGCGTTGTCATCGCGCACATGGTGACAATGGCGACGTACTCGCCGAGCATGAACAGCAGATACGGCGTCGATGAATATTCGACCATGAAGCCGGCGACGAGTTCGGATTCAGCCTCGGGCAAATCGAAGGGCGGGCGGTTGGTCTCAGCCAACGCCGAGATGAAGAACACGACGAACATCGGGAACAGCGGCAACCAGTACCAATCAAGCATCGTTGATGGTAGACCGATGCGGGTGCCGATGCCCGACTTCTGCGCGTTGACGACGTCGGTCAGGTTGAGCGAGCCGACACACAGCAGCACGCAGATGATCACGAAGCCGATCGACACTTCGTATGACACCATCTGGGCCGCCGATCGCAGCGCGCCCATGAACGGATACTTGGAGTTCGACGCCCAGCCGCCCATGATGATGCCGTAGACGCCCAACGACGAGATCGCCAACACATACAGCATGCCGACGTTCAAGTCGGACATCACCCACTTGCCCATCCAGTTCTCGTTCACCGGGATGACGGCCCAGGCAGCAAGCGCGAACATCGCGGTGGCGAGCGGGGCCAACAGGAACACGCCCTTGTCGGCGCCGGCCGGGATCAGCGGCTCTTTTAGCACGAACTTGAGCAAATCGGCGAACGACTGGAACAACCCGAAGGGTCCGACGACGTTCGGGCCTTTGCGCAACTGAACGGCCGCCCAAACCTTGCGATCAAACAGCAGTAGGAACGCGATGATGACCAGCAGGATCGTCATCAACAGCGCGCTCAATCCGGCGATCTTAAGCACCGGCAGCGCGTAGTCCCAGAAGAAGGCTTCGACCGATTGCAGCATCATCCAATTCCTATTCCGCAGCCTGCCGGGCGCCGTTGGCATTTGCATTTGCCTTGAGCGCCGAGAGTTCAGCCATAATGGCGGAGGCCCGCGAGATCGGGTTCGTGAGGTAGAAGTCCGTGATCGGTGAGCGGAACGGTTCGGCGCCAGCCTTGCCGTCGCGCTTTGCCAGTGCGGCGATGCCATCGGCTGGGGCGGCAACCAGCGAGCCGATGCGCGCTAGACTTGGTGCGGCACGATACATGGCTGCCCGCAGCGCATTCAAATTATCATACGGCAGAGTTTGACCGCACACCTGCGACAGCGCCCGCAGAATGGTCCAGTCTTCCTTGGCCTCGCCCGGCGGGAAGGCTGCCTTCTCGGTCAATTGAGCGCGGCCTTCCATGTTGACGAATGTGGCGCTCTTTTCGGTGTAGGCGGCACCCGGCAAAATCACGTCGGCACGGTGTGCGCCGCGATCGCCGTGAGTGCCCTGATAGATCACGAATGGGCCGGCAGGGACGGTCACTTCATCAGCGCCGAGCAAATAGACGACCTCCATGTCCGCCTTCAACATGCCGGCGACATCGCGCCCGCCAGCCGCCGGTACGAACCCGAGATCGAGGCCGCCGACGCGGGAGGCGGCTGTATGCAGCACGCACAATCCGTTCCAGCCATCCTTGACGACACCGACCGAGGCGGCAGCCTTGGCGACCATCGCCATAATTGCTGCGCCATCAGGGCGGGCGTAAGCACCTGGCCCAACGATGAACATCGGGTGCTCTTTTTTCGCCGGTGCATGATCGACAAACTTGGCGAGGCTCTCCGGCCCAGCGCCCAGATGGGTATACGTGTAGCCTAGATCAGCCTTCTCGCCGACGACGCCGACCAGCAGATTGCCCTGGCGCCAACGCTTGCGAATGCGGGTATTGAGGACCGGAGCTTCGAGGCGTGGATTGGTGCCGATCAACATGATCGCGTCGGCCTGCTCGATGCCCTCGATCGTGCCGTTGAACAGGTACGATGCGCGGCCCAGCGCGGGATCGAGCTTGGCGCCATCCTGCCGGCAATCGATGTTGGTGACGCCAAGGCGCGGCATCAAATCGTTGAGCGCGAACATTTCTTCCGCGCCCGCCAGATCGCCTGCGATCGCTCCAACCTGGGCTGGGTTAGCGCCTTTAAGCTTCTCGGCAATCAACGCGAACGCTTCTGCCCAAGTGGCTGGCTGCATACGACCGTTGCGCCGGATATAGGGCGTATCGAGCCGCTGCGTGCGCAAGCCATCGGCGACGTGACGCGTTTTGTCCGAGATCCACTCCTCGTTGACGGCATCGTTATTGCGCGGCAGCACTCGCATCACTTCACGCCCGCGCGTATCGACGCGAATGGCCGAGCCAACCGCATCCATGACATCGATCGATTCGGTCTTCGTTAGCTCCCATGCGCGGGTTTTACCCGACCACGGCCGATGGTTGAGCGCGCCCACCGGGCACAAATCGACCACGTTGGCGCTCATCTCGGAGAGCATGCCCTTTTCCAAATAAGTGGTGATTTCCATGTCTTCACCCCGACCGATAGCGCCAAGCTCCTCGACGCCGGCGACCTCGGTCATGAAGCGGACGCAGCGGGTGCACTGGATGCAGCGCGTCATCGCGGTCTTGATCAGCGGCCCGAGGTTCTTGTCCTCGACCGCACGTTTGTTCTCGGCAAATCGCGAACCGCCGACGCCGAACGCCATCGCCTGATCTTGCAGATCGCACTCGCCGCCCTGGTCGCAGATCGGGCAATCAAGCGGGTGATTGAGGAGCAAGAACTCCATCACCCCTTCGCGCGCCTTTTTGACCATCGGCGTCAAGGTGCTGATGATCTTCGGGCTGCCATCCTTGTTTGCCATCAAGTCGTTGACACCCATGGCACACGACGCGACCGGCTTGGGAATACCCTGCACTTCGATCAGGCACATACGGCAGTTGCCAGCGATCGACAGGCGCTCGTGATAGCAAAAGCGGGGCACGTCGACGCCCGCCTGCTCGCACGCCTGGATCAGCGTAATTCCATCTTCGACCTCGATCGGTTTACCGTCGATGATCAGTTGCTTCGGCATGTTCGCCCGCCCAGTGACTTCGTGTTCGGCGTGAATGAGTGATCCGATCCAGAATCACCAGAAATTTCCAGCACCAATGCCGCAGTAATGTCAGCCCCCAGCGCGAAACACCAGGGGTTGGACTGCGGCATGACTTCTCACGGACCGGTACATACCGGGTTGTGGCGACGGTGCCAAGGCGTGTTGTGAGGGGATCGGCAATTGCATTGGGCAGTCGCCAACGGTCCCGATCGCGTCCGGTGCGGCCAGCGGTGACGATCGGTAACGATTTGCAGCTATGATGTCCGGGCGCGCGGGGAATAGTCGGTGCGGGGTAATTGGTCGAAGACGACGGATCGCGCTGTGATGACGGGTCAGTTCCTGTTGGCCGAGGCACAGTTGAAGGGCAGCGGCATGGTGGCACCTGTCGGGTTGGTGCTGTGGGCTTCTGTATCGCCCGAGGTCAATGAGCGACTTGAGGCACACCCCTCTGGCTTGCCTCGCCTGAAGCCGGAAGAGTGGAAAAGCGGCGACATCCTGTGGGTCATCGAAGTCATTGGTGAGGGAATGATGATCCAAGCCATGCTTAAGCGGAAGATGGATCAGGACTGGAACGGTCGGCAGGTAAAGATGCGTGTTCGGGATAAGGCGGGCGACTTGAGGGTGGGCACGCTGGCTGAAAAAAGAACGCCTAGTTTGTTAGCATAGATTGCGGTTAGGATCGGTGGAGTGTATGGGGGCTCTGTTCGACTTTCAAGTTGCGGCGTGAAGCAGGGCTTGCATGAGGCATCGTTCGGCTGAAAAGTTTTCGCCTTCGCGTTCGATCAACCTGCGCCATCCGAGATAGCTCGGCAAATATTTCGTGGCGACGCCGCGG
>JANLPY010000353.1:0-2025 GCA_031367505.1 Hyphomicrobiaceae bacterium
ACCCGGACCATGGTGGCACCAAGCGCCATTATATCGCGCGTGAGATCATCGGCGGCGGTCATTAGAACCTCCTGCGATCGGTTATCCACCGGATGGATCGCAGGTTAGGCGCTTTGGCGCTGTGTCGTGGGTCACATATGCGTGCGAAAAGGTTCTCTGGCGGGGCACGACCGACGATGATGAGCACTATGTCTACGCCATAGCCCTCTAACCGGTCTGTCCGCGAGACCCATCACGATCCGAACGATCGCATACCAATGGCCTCGGATTCTGCGCCTCCCCCCTCGGGTCCGATATTCCGGCTTGAATGGGACAGGTGCGGCGGTCACCCAAAAATTGTCGGCTCTCTGTATCGAGGCGAAAACTGGCGAAGCAGATCATCCATGTTGACCTCCTGCTCTGGAAAAACGGCAGGCCGCCACTCAAGCCCGTATGCCCAGGTGACTTTGCTGTCGGCCGATGGCGCCTGCAGGGTTGTCCCGAATCTGCCTTCCTTACTGCGAGGCTCAGGTAGCGCCGCGTCCCAATTCGGGCTAAATTCGCCAATCGAGCGATCGGCGAGGCCGTACTCCGTCGCATGCTCGACTCCCCAGAAAAGAAGTTCGCCTTTGTACGAACAGCGCATAAGATCCAGCCACTCGCTGTTCGCTCGTCGAATCCTCAGTCCGTAGGGCGGATAGGGAAGAGAGGACCTCAGAAGATCGCGCTCCCACCTCTCCAGCACTTCATAGATCGGTCGCGTTATTTCGTTGGGTAGGAGCCGCTTAGCCGACGCGACCGGGAACGTTTCCTTGTGCCCCGTTTGCCACTCATGCTCCCATGACCTGAACACAATGCGTCCGATCTCGATCCTCGGTGCGGATAAACCATCATCCATGCCCCATTTCCTTGTGGTTGCCGATCGCGACTGCGCGCCACACGGTCGTGACTGAATCGGGCGGCTGCAAATGAACTCTATGTCCAGCACGTAACCGCAATGACCATGTCGGAGGCTTCCAGTCTCTCAGCTTCTCAAAGCGGGGCGGCGATGGCAGTCGAATTTTGATCTCTTCCTTCTTCCGGCTCCAATCACTTTGCACGTCGGCGTTTTGACGTCGGAACTGTTTCTCGAATTCGGCTGTTTCCACGATCCCGCTGATGCATTGAATGAGGCGAAGCGAGCCCGCCGCGACGCCGATTTTGTCAAGATCGTCGATCACATATACGGGACACTCGGAACTCGCGCTTTCATCGTCGAGCGGTAGCAGTCGCAACCAGTCGGTCTTTGGATTTCCGAAGTCCAACCGATGTTCGATCGCCCAAAGCGCGAAATAGCTGCGGAGGGTTTCTGCCGTCGCCTCTGCGAACGATGCGTCACTGGTAGCGCGAAGGCCTTCTTTATACCCGGGTGGCTGCCTTTCTACGAAACCCTCGATCGTCCTCATGACTTGGCGGGACTCCCTGCGCGCGAGGCGCCTGAGCATGTGCGCGTTAGCCGCTGCCTCTTCGATCTCGAGATAGGCTTCGGATGGGGCAAACGACGCGGGTGGAGAACTGCCCTTGAAGCGCGCCGTGAATTCTCTGCGGATCGGAGCCCTCAGTATCAGTTCGAGCCAGGCGCACGCATAATCGACTGCAAAATGCATCTGTTCGTGGAGCAGCAACGCTGACCAGGCGAGATGAAGCCGACGATCCCTACCGATCCGCAGTTTGCTGAGGTAAAGTTCATCCATAAGGGCGAGGCTCGATAGAGGAACGTAGATGCCCCATTGGCACTGGTCATCATGGAACGAGACATACCAAGCAAGGGCTTCAATCCCAGTCCGCTGCACGCCCGACCGACCGGAGATTCCATCGCCCTCAACGGCGCGACGTGCGCGCTGCTTCCCCTCCTCCCACAAGTCCCGATTAGCAATCTCCCATCGGCCGGAGTCGAATATCGGGTCGCCGCTTACACGTTCGAGGTAATTGCTCACCCCACCCCGGCGAAGACGTTCGCGGTCCGCTTGGCTGACAGCACAAACCGGACGGTATCCAGAACCGAAG
>JANLPY010000385.1:0-6138 GCA_031367505.1 Hyphomicrobiaceae bacterium
CGGAGCGATGATCCTGTTCGGTCTGCTCATTCTCAGCGGCGCGGATAAGGCTCTGCAACGCGAGTTGGTGAGCCTCTCTCCCGAATGGCTCACGAGTCTGACGACTCGATATTGAAGGGCTGACGGCGGCAAGCTAATTCTCACCGCCGTCCGGCATCCAATACAGTGACGACACGGCCACAACCGCAGTCTGTTCGATGGTGCCAAGATTGTCCGAACGGCGGATGAAATTCAACGACAGATCAAAGCCTGCGCGCCCGCCGCCATGACACACCACGCAGGACCAAGCAACGAAGACCCTGCTCGCGAATGGTTGATGGCAACGGTGAAAATCGTGACAACAAGCCGCTAGCATTGGGCTAGGGTACGACAGATATGAGTGCGGCTGAATTGAGAAATCGTCCCGTGCACATCCGCAAATCGACCCAAGTCCGGCCCTCGGAAATCACCCCCCCGAACCTCTATTTGCGGAGGCGCGACCTGCTGGCTGGCGCTGCGGCGCTCGGCGCGCTATCCTTGATGCGTTCCGCCGCCGCGAGCATCGGCACGCTGACGGCTGCAAAAAGCACATTATCGACCGATGAGGCGCCGACGCGCCGTGCGGACGCGACCACCTACAACAACTACTACGAATTTGGAACGGACAAGTCCGATCCAGCTCAAAACGCAGGCCCGCTGAAGACGACGCCTTGGACCGTCAAGATCGACGGGCTGGTTGGGAAACCAGTTACCCTTGCGCTGGAAGAAATCGTCAAGCCAGCCAAATTGGAGGAGCGGATCTACCGGCATCGTTGCGTCGAGGGCTGGTCGATGGTCATTCCATGGATTGGGCTCCCTCTGGCGGACCTGCTGAAGCGCGTCGAGCCACAAGGTAGCGCGAAATACGTGGCGTTCGAAACGCTCGTGCGCCCCAAGGAGATGCCGGGGCAGCGCGGCTATTTCCAGCCATTGCCTTGGCCCTATGTCGAGGGTTTGCGCCTGGATGAAGCTTTGCATCCACTCGCGATACTTGCCGTCGGCATGTATGGCGAGACGCTGCCAAACCAGAACGGGGCGCCTCTGCGGCTTGTGGTGCCGTGGAAGTACGGCTTCAAGAGCATCAAATCCATTGTGCGGATCAGCCTCGTGGAGAAGCAGCCTCCGACATCGTGGAACCTGGAAAACAATGGGGAGTACGGCTTTTACTCCAACGTCAATCCGCAAGTGGATCATCCGCGCTGGAGCCAGGCGACCGAGCGGCGGATCGGCGACGGGGGCGGTCTGCTTCAGAAGCGAAGGCCGACACTGATGTTCAACGGTTATGCAGATCAGGTGGCAAGCCTCTACACCGGCATGGATCTGCGGGCGAACTATTGACCATGAGCACGACCTCCTCAAAACACTCTGGCGCCATCCTATCGGCACTAAAGCAGCTTGGCATCCGGCCGGCGATCTACCTGATCGGCAGTATACCGGCGGTCTGGACATTTTACCTTGGCTTTGCCGATCAATTGGGAGCCGATCCCGTGAGAGTCCTGGAGCGATCGCTTGGGCTTTGGGCATTGCGCTTTCTGGTGATTGGGCTGGCGATCACCCCATTGCGGCGTCTGGGCGGACCGAACCTTGTCGTTTATCGCCGCGCGATAGGTCTTCTGGCATTCTTCTATGCGGCGCTGCACGTGACGGTCTATGTGTGGCTCGATCAAGGTTTGGATGTCGTTGCGATTTTCCATGACATCGTCAAGCGGCCTTACATCACGGTGGGACTGCTTGCCTTCGTGGTTCTCGTTCCGTTGGCGGCGACCTCGAACAACGCCATGGTCAGGCGCATCGGTGGCAAGGCTTGGCAGAAACTGCATCGCTGGGTCTATCTCGCCGCTGCGGCCGCCGCCCTGCACTTCATCATGCTGGTCAAGACCTGGCCGCAGGAGCCGTTGATTTATGCCGGGTTGGTCGCCGCGCTGCTGCTTTGGCGCGTTTGGGACCGGTTCGTGTCAAGTCCACG
This sequence comes from Hyphomicrobiaceae bacterium, assembly GCA_031367505.1. Lineage (GTDB taxonomy): Bacteria > Pseudomonadota > Alphaproteobacteria > Rhizobiales > Hyphomicrobiaceae > JAKFWF01. Next base: position 1,985 of record JANLPY010000385.1, read on the forward strand.
CCGTGCCCAAACCCGACGACGGCAATTGGTCCAAGGCTGAATAACAGGTCCGCTTCTGGCCAGAGGTTACACGCCACAACTGGCGCCACTGCCCGGCGCGGGGGGAATAAGACCCGAGATCGATTCCACCTGGGTCGCGATGTTCTCTTGCCACGGACCTCCAGCCGAATAGCCGTAGCCGAGCACGATCTGTGGGTTGACATCCGCCCAGTCGATTTTTTTTTATCACTTTGAAAAACAATGCTGTACGCACGTAGTAGTCGCCGAACCAGAACGAATTGAACGCCAAAGCCTCGCGGTAGAGTTGGTTATCGTTCAGGCCTTGCGAGGCTCCAAGTTGAAGCAATCCCAGGAGCGCGGAACCGTGGTTGCAATCCTGGAAGAATGTTGAATTGTTGCAGCAAGGGCGGTAGGTCGAACTGGCGATACGCACCACGCGCGCCTCCTCCTCCTTGGACAGCACGACGATAGGGTACTTGTCAAAATACCCGCCGCCGCTGTCCGCGCGGCCGAGACTCCATCCACCTGTCGAGGCAAAACTGTTCAGTGAGCTGTCGTTTATCGGACTTGTTGCGTTCGCCTCCATGTGCGTCGCGAGCCCAATTGGCCACAGAAGATTGACGTACTCGGTTGCATTGCTTCTCGTCAGAAGAATTGGTTCGTTCGATGAGCGATCCAGGACGTGATCGAGTGCTTCGGAATGTGATCCTTGCTGCAAGTAGAGTTCGAAATATTTTCCTCGGTCGATGACGCCATTGTCAACCAGCCTAAGGACACTGTCCTTCAAGGCGATTTGGCTTTGAAATCCGTCTTCAGGAAGCACATGGCGGACTGTTTCGTCATATATCGGGTACGAAAGTTGCCGTGAGGAGGGAGCAAACAGGTGCAGCCCGTCAGGAAAGAGGGTCTCGGCGAACGCCGGGCCGGTGATAAGCGGGAGAACGGCAGAGGATAATAGTAGCGCAGAAAAGCGGCGCCGGCTAAGCGGGCCGTCCAGCACTCTCGACGCGGCCTCGGCGCTAGAAGACGACACGCGAGATTTGCTACCACGGCAGTTCCAAATTGACCGCTGATCCATGGCGAGTTCCTTTGCCGACGACTTCGCCGGCCAGCCGGCACCGTGTGGAAGTATCTCACAAAACTGCCGGCCCAATCTTCAACTTTCAGCAAGAGCCAAATCCCGACCGAATTTCACACCGGGACACTATTGTACGGTTGGCGGCGGAGCGAGTGATTTTGCGACCGCGACCTGAAGCCCAGTGCCCGGCGCCCGCAGTTCCGCTTCGACGATTGAACTGAAATCCTCAAAACTCGGCACGGCCCGGATCTTTGTCGTGCCGATGAAGAACGTCGGTGTGCCGGTTACGCCGAGCTGCCGGCCGCGTGCCTTGACCCAACGAAGCCCGGCATCGACTTGCGGGTTGGCCCAGCAGGCATCGAATTGCTGCTGGCTGATCTGCCCCCGCATGGCTGTCGCTGCGATCGCGTCGCGGCGCACCTCAAGCGAGACCCATTCCTTTTGATTGCGCATGAAGGTGTCGAAGAGTTGGAAATGATCCTTCTCGGGGACGCATCGATTGACGATCCACGCCGCGCCGCTGGTATGCCCAATTGGAAATTCTCGGAGCACCCAACGTACCTTGCCCGTGTCGATATAGGCCTTTTTCACCTGGTCGAAGACCGCGGCGTGGAAATCGCGTGTGTGCGGACAGGAGAGGGAGGCGTATTCGATGATGGTGAGCGGAGCGTCTTCCCGGCCGAGGAACCGGTCGCCAAGTGGGCCTGCAAGCGCGAGGTCGGCCTTGGTCGGATGTTCGATCGGAGCCGGGGGTAAATCGCTCGATCCGATGCCATCGGTTACTACGTCGGGCGTCGTCGAGCTATTGACTGGAACCCCTGCGCGAACCGCAGTTGTGCTGGCCGTGTCGGTATCCTTCGAAGCGAAACCGGTTGGCGCACCGGAACACGCGGCAAGCAGACTTGCTGCAAGTGCGGTCAATGCGCAACGTAAGGTCTTTTGGAACGGCATCCGTCGGGTCACCATCTTGTCTAGAAAAGAAACACTGCCAATGCCAACGGTCTCAGCACGTGCGCGCCCGTCAGAAACAAATCGCGGCGACAAAACCGATAACTTCGGCTCGCCGCCCGCCGAATTTGCGCGTGTTGATGACTGCAAGATATTCCCCCAATTTTGCAAGTAGGCCGCCAATCAAAACGCCATGAATTGTGCGTGCCATTCCACAATCTCTGACGTACCTCAGCAAACAATCTGACGCCTACTGACCGCAAGTTGAACATTTCCATTTTGCCCCAGGACATTGGACGGCGGATATATCAGCGCCGAACCGTCCAAGAGCTGCATCAGTCGATGTTCGGCCAAACGCGTTAAGATGGACTCAGCGCCGCATCAACCGCCTGCTTCAAGGTATCGTAGGGCAGCGCTCCACTAAGCATTTTTTTGCCGATGAGGGTAGCTGGAGTGCCGTTGACGCCCATGGCGTTACCTTCAGCCGAGTCGGCTTCCAATGCCTTGTTGTAGTCCGCAGCCCGGCTCGTCATCAGTGCTTCGACCTTGGCGGCATCAATGCCAGGGATGGTCTTGGTCATTGCAATGATATCATCCTTATTACCCCAACCCGTGTTTTCTCCGTCCTGGTGGTCAAACATTGCCTTGTGCCAGGCGCCGAACTTGTCAGGGGCGACCTCCCAAACTGCCCGCGCCGCGACTCCGGCGGTCAGCGAGTCGGGCCCAAGGAATTGGAAGTCCTTGAATACGACCCTGACCTTTCCGGTGTCGACGTAGTCCTTGATCAACTGGGGAAAAGCGACCTCCTCATTCCGCTTGCAGAACGGGCACTGGTAGTCAAGCCAATAGGCCATCACAACGGGCGCATCAGCCTTGCCGATAAAGGGTTCGCCCTTTTGATTTACTTTGGCGATGTCAACCGGAGGCGCTGGCGGTTGACCAGGCTCCTGTTGCGGGGCGGCGGCCTTGGAAGCCTGCTCGGCGAGTTGGGGTGGCAACCGGTTGCTCGAGAGGATAGCGGAGGAAATCATCAGCCCTGAGACGATGATCGCAATCGGATTGAGAAAATCGCGCGCGGACAGTTTCGCAAATACTGAGCTTTGCCGTAACCCCGCGAAGGCGGTCGCAATCGGACTGAGCAGCGCGCGCGCCGATAGCTTCGATAGAGGTGAACCATGCGGTCCGTCTGAGGATTCGTCAGTCATCTGTGCCCCGTTTTCATTTGGAGTTTGCCGGTGCACAGCAACTTTTGGCCGTACACCGCTTGCCGGATGGAGTGATGAAAGATCCCACGCCGTTTCGGACTCTAGGACTTGGCGTCAATTACATTGAACTGCACCAGCCTGGTTCCCATGCTACATGTGGCATAAATGGTTCCTGTTTCTGTCGGCGTGAACGTAGCCTTGTTGATCCCGAGTTCGAACGCGATAGTCACTTCATATTTGGGAATGACCGCGACCGACATACAGCCGCCAAGTTCTACTTTGTCATCGATCGTCCATTCGACCGGCACGCCTTTCTTGACCGTGAACGTATTGGGATAGAAACCATTCTCATCGGAAATCTCCATGGCTATTTGCTGCGGAGCGATAGCCGGAACTTGGGGGTGACTGGCATTCGATGGGACGTCACTCGATGCACCCGAACTGTTGCCCGTGTTTGTAACCGTCGCAATCTGCGCTGTGCGTGGAACAACCACGAATTGCGCTCCGTAGGTCGTCATGCCCATCGAGCAGCGGAACGGAATTGACCCTGTCGAAGTTGGCGTGAAGTTAATCGTCGTGATGTGTTCGTTCGAAAGAAACTTGGTCACACCAATGCCGCGGGCGATCAAAACCTGCGCACATCCCCATGCATCCCGGCCATCAATTCTCCACTCCACTGGGATGCCCGCCTCTACCGTGAATTTGGCCGGGGAGTAGGTCAGCCCATCCACCTTCATGTTGACGATCTGTTTGCCACCGACGATGTCGACCGGCTTGGCGGAAACAAGGCTTTGTGTCGGCTCTTCGCCCTGAAGAAGCGCGGACGGCGAAATGTCGATGCCCGTCAGGGCAAAGCCGTTCGGTATGTTCCAGAAGCCGAGCATGACAACGACGACGGCGGCGAACCGCACGAAATACGTTTG
>JANLPY010000395.1:0-5324 GCA_031367505.1 Hyphomicrobiaceae bacterium
GTCACCGGTCGATTGTCGCCCATACGGCTGTCTCACCCCATACGGCTGTCTCACCCCCTGCGGTGAGTCGAATCGCCGTCACGGGGAAGGCGAGTTCATCGGGTTGGCTCGCGAGGTCATTCCTCCGCTCATGGCACTTGCCGAATCGTTCACTTCCTGTTCTCATCGCATGATGCCATTCGTGATCCTCGACACCGCCGGTAAGCCGCTTCGCGACGTTGCGGGCGACCTGATCGTCCTCGCGTTGCGTGAGGAGGCTGCTCGCTGGACCACTAGGGGCGAGCGGGTAGAGCCGTATATTCCGAGGCGACACGATGGTAACGTGATCGTCGCGCACAGTTGACTTGGAAGCAGCGCGATCACCGTGGGGTCGCTGCCGCGGCCCGGTGGGTAGATCACTTTAAGGTGACACCACTCCCAGTTGAAACCGAAGAATTCGGTACTCCGATGAATCATTAAATCTCGTTGAAATTAAAAAAATTCAAAATCCGAGAAAAGTCGGAAATCTATCTAACACTCCGAGGTATGCGTCTTCCATCTCTGTAAAAGTTATTTAATTCATATTATAAAAGAAAGACTGCGTTGCGCAGCTTGCTGCGCAACGTTGTCTTACACCTGGCGCGAAGCGCCGGGTGCTTTCTAACCAACCGAGTCTTGAGTGCGTTGGTTAGAAATATGCCAGCGCAAGCGCTGGCATAAAACTTCGCTGCGCAGCAAGCTGCGCAGCTTCGTTTGTCCCTTCGGGGTGTAGAAGCATATATCTAGTTAGGATATGTAACTCCCTTCTCCTCGTTAATCTCGGAGTTTTTATACAGGGTAGATCATCCAACTATCTGTAAATAAAAGGTTTTATATTCTCTCGAATTCTGCGCAAAACCTCACCCACTCCGGCATGATTCCATAATGGCGGAATTCCGCCGTTGTTCTACCCTGTATAAACGTTTCCGATAATACAGGGTAGAATTGCCCTAATCGGCGTCCAGGCAGACGGTCACAGCGTCGGCGCTCATGCCTTGGGGCATGCCTTGAGGGCCGGCGATCGGCTCGACAAATTCCGGCCAAACTGGTGCGCCTCCGTCGTCGTTTTCTAGCCACTTGCAACGCTCGATAGCATCGCCGACCCGAGCCAGCAGGGAGCCTGATCCGATGCCATGGGTCGCGCCGATGGAGATCACATAGCGCGCAATCTCTGCGTTGCTTACTTGCCCCCCATGCAAGCCCAGCAATTGTTCCGTATGCCAGACGCGCGCGGTGAACTTGCAGCGATCTTCGCTGAGGTGCCGGAACCTGTGATCGGTCCGACACTGGCGACGCGCTGCAAGCAACAGTTGCTCACGCTTTACCCGTTCCACCTCAAGCGCCACGACCATCTCCGGCGGGGCTGTGCGCTTGCGCTTAGCCGGTGGCGTCTTGCGTTCACGATCTCTGCGCCGCCGTTCGTCGGCAAGCAGCTTGTCGTTGCTATCAGTCCAAGTGCGATCCTCTATCGCCGCACGGAGCATTCCGAACGTGGGGTGCTGGAATCTACCATCGCCGGGGATTCGTTGGGTTTGACCTTCCCAGTCCTTATGCAACTGCGAAAGCACCGGATCGGACTCTACCCGTTGATCGGCGACTAGGTAGCATGCCTGCTGCACCTTGCAGCCACCGCAACCTTTCGGTGATTCGTGTTCCTTGAACTTTCGAGGCTGGTCGAAACGTCCAAACAAATATTCTACGGGGTTTCCGAAACAAGACAGCGCTACTGTTCTCGGTCTTCCAAGAATGTTTCCCTTGCCGTCCAAATCGACAGCATGCGGTCCAAATTCGAACTCCCTGCTCCTCCGAACTTTTAGCCTTGACGAGTAAATTTTTGAATTGATATTGTTGGTGATGACGCCTGAAATTATATCGGTCATTTGATCGTGAATTCCTAAAACACTCCGCCCGGCGCCAGCAACGCCGGGCAATTTTTAAGCGCCTTGCTTAGGTCTATTGAGAAATTTCTCAAGGAAGATCGGTGCAGGGTAAATTCAAACCCTACATCCCCTCAGAAGCCCGTATAGCGCGAAGACGCGACACTCCGGCGCCATAGGGCCAAACGATCGGAAGGCTGGCCTGCGGTATGACAAGGTCGGCATGCAGACACGACAGGTTCACGACTGTGGCTTCCCCTGAACTGGAACCCCAGTTGAGGGCAATCTTTTCGCGCCGCGTCGCGTCGGACGGATGCCAGATGTTCCGCAATATCTCCACGACTTCAGCCACGGTCAGCGCTGGCTCGATCGACGTCGAAGTCGGCGAGGTATTCAGACGGCGGTTTGGTGCCGGTGAGAAGCAGGTGCTCGCGCGCCCTCGTTGCGGCCACGTAGAGCAGACGGCGCTCCGTTTCGTATATGTCGTCAAGTTCGGCTTCGTCAGCGGCGTCAGCTACACGCTCGTCCAGTGGTAACACCCCTTCATCGCACGCCATGACAACGACGACGCGGAACTCCAGCCCCTTGGCCAAATGCATGGGAACTGTTGAAATGTCCTTTGCACCCTCGATCTGGTCGATCGCTTGGCGAGCGCGGGAAACTAGCTCCGGCGTTCTTACGAAAATCCCGATCTCTCGGGGTTCGATGCCTTCATCGATCCAGCTGCGGAGCACGCCGTTCACCGCCGCAACCTCTCCCTCAACATTGTCAAAGGTTTGCACGTCCGGGGCAGGCCCGTCGAAGACTGAGACGATCCCGGTGCGTTCATCCTGAAGACCGTCCACGTCCCGCAATACGCGGGGGAGGAGCCGGTCCGCCGCGGCGCGGATTTGCTGCGATGTTCGATAGCACACCCGCAGCGTATGCGACCGGCCGCGGACATCGACACCGAGACCCGCCCATGAGAACGGATGTTGGAAAATACGCTGGCCCATGTCGCCTGCGAGGAACAGCGCATCCGGTCGATCCGGGGCAAGCGCCGCGAAGAAGCGGAGTTCGGCTGGCGCCAGGTCCTGTGCTTCATCGAGGACGATGTGGTCGAACGGCTTGGTCGTCTGTTTGCCCAGGCTATCGGCCAGTTCAGAGAAGACCCCGGCCCATGTCATCAGCCGTTCGCTTCGCAATGAGGACCGAACAGTGGCAAACACGGGCCACAGCGCGGCCCGCTGCTTGGGGCCGAGCGGGCTTTTGCGGCCCATGCGTTGCACCGTCGCATAGTCCTCGAGCGTCGCTATGCCCCAGGCATCGATGACGTTGGTCCATTCCGAAGCGAGGAAGCGGTCGGAGTAGCCCTTCAGGCCAACTTCCTTGGCCGCCACCTTTAGTCGGTCGCGGAGATTGGTGTCGGACGGGATACGAGGACGCGCGCCGTGTTCGAGCTGGAACATCTGGTCGGCGATGCCGCGGAACGACATGACGGTGATGCGGGGCACCACGCCACCCGTCTCCGGGGCCATCGGCAGCATTTCCGGCGGAGCGATGCCCAGAGCGCGTCCGACCAGTCGAGCGAGCCGCTCGGGGTCCTGCGCCAATGGCATCAGAAAGTTGAGGCAGCACACTTGCGACGACAGCCCGTGATTGGCGTGCTGGTGCCAGGCGATGCCCTTCTCGGCGAAGTAGGCCGCCGCCTGTTTCTGGATCGCCGGTGCAAGGTTGAGAGCGAACCGATCGGGATGAACGCGGTAGGGTGATCCCTTAAACCCGCTATCGTCGGCATGATGCAGCGCGAAGTAGTCGCCCTGGGTCTGGCGGTGCAGCTTGCGGAAGGCGGCGCTCATGCCGGCACCTTGGCGAGAAGCCGTTCGACCAGCTTGGCGAAATCCTCATCCATCACCGTCCAGTCGGTGAACTCTGCGAAGCCCCAGCGACCGAAGCCACCCAGCGCGTTGACGCCTGGCACCCACAGGTTGTTCATCGTCTCGGCCTTGGCCTTGGCGTTCTCCTCGCGGATGCCCTTCACTTCGAGGACGAGGCTGAGCGGATCGTCATGGCCGTCGTCGAGCTGGACGAGGAAATCGGGCACATAGCGGCGCGACAATCCGCCATCGAGGTAGGGTATCTCGAAACCCATCGCCTGGTTCTTGGCGTAGGCAATTACGCGCGGATGGTTTTCGAGCGTGAGCGCGAGCTGCTGCTCCCAGGTGGAGTCCAGCACCACATGGCTGATCTGGCATTTCGGCGGGCGGGCGCCGGTGGTCCAGCATGGCTTTGAGGTGATGAAGTTGACGAAGCGCGTCGAGCCCTTCGGGTTGAACGGATCGAGCACGGCGAGGATCTTGCCCTCGCTGCCGCGGGTGCAGGCAATGTCGATCTTGGCCGCGGCGCGCGCCAGCTGGTCCTGATAGAGGATCGCCCCGATCGGCACGCCCTTGGTCACCAGATACCCCTCGTCGAGCCAGCGCCGGGCCAGCCGCTGGATTTGAGGGAACAGGTGCTGTTTGGGGAAACCCTCCTCGTCGCGGAAATGGGTGTAGAGCAGGTGCTTGGCGAGATTGAAGCTGATCTCGGACGGGCGCAGTTTCTCCAGCACCTGCGGCGTGATCGTCACTCCGGCGCCGACGATGCCTTCCATCACGACCGAGGTCGGGCCGATGTCCGCCGGGGTAATGACCAGCCGGCTGTCCTCGTCGAACCGCGCGTCGAGCTTCTCCGAGGGGAGTTCGCGGCGGTATTCGCCCAGTTCGAAACGGCCCTGCGCAAAGAGCGTCAGCTCGAGGGGATCGCGAAAGCCAAGGCTGCGGGGGTCTACAAGGGCCGTAGACCTTCGGTGCCGATTGCAGAAGTCCGACGCCTACATGAAGCCGGTGCTGGCGCGAGCGTTATAGCAAAGCAGCTGAAGATTGGCCGTGCCAGCGTTTATCGCGCCCTAAACAAGACGGCCTGACACGAGCGCGTTGGTCCGGGTTGGGGCGGAATGCAGACGTTGACGCCAACCGATGGGGCGATAGGCTATGCAAATCATCGGGGAGAGGTATTGGGTAATGAATGAAATAATTTGTCCTCACTGCCAAAAGGCGTTCAAGATTGATGAGGCCGGATATGCGGACATCCTGAAGCAGGTCCGCGATCACCAGTTCGATCAACAGCTGCATGAGCGGCTGGAGCTGGCGGAACAGGAAAAGCAGGCTGCGATTGACATGGCAGCGGTTACCCAAAAGCTTGCTGTGACCGAGGCAATCAGTGCGGTGGAAAAAGAGCGAGACGCGCTGGCGATGGAACTTGAGCAGGCGAAACAAAACAAAATCGCCGCTTCCGAACTAGCCGACACGAAGCTCTCGAACGAACTGCAAAAGATAGCCGCCACAAAGGATACGGAAATCCAGCGCCTGGGTGCCGAACTTGCGGCTTTCGAGCTAGGGAAGAAGCTCG
>JANLPY010000412.1:0-5027 GCA_031367505.1 Hyphomicrobiaceae bacterium
CGCACGGCGTTCGCGCAGAAGCGGCTGAAGTCGCGCGCGGTCGGCGGGTTCAGGCCGGACGTGATGATGTACATCGCCAGCGCCCTGCAGACCTTCAAGAAGGGCAGCGCGAAGCAGCGCCAGGCGATCGCGCTGGAGATAGCGATGCTCGGGCGCACGGGTCTGGACATCAACGACCCGGATGCCAAGTACAGCTTGAAGTCACTTCCAGGCAAGTTCTCGGGCCTGCATCTGCTTGCCATCATGTACACGGCCTTCCGGCAGATCGACCCGACGATGGAGACTGGAGCCGACTTCTCTGCCGAGTACCAGGCCGCACTACAAATGCAGGAAGGCTGACAGTCGAACGGCGATGTGTTCAACGAGCAACCCACAAAGAAGGATCAGCCATGGCTGAATCATCGATCGAGTGGACGGAGCACACCTGGAATCCGGTGACGGGTTGCACGAAGCTATCTCCGGGGTGCAAACACTGCTACGCCGAGACGATGTCACGTCGGCTGACGGCCATGGGCGCCGCCGGCTATGAAAACGGCTTCGAGCTGACATTGCACCCGGAGCGGCTCGAACAACCGTTGCGCCGCAATTCGCCTACCGTGTACTTCGTCAACTCAATGTCGGACCTCTTCCACGAGCGCGTGCCGGATGAATTTATTGAACAGGTTCTTGCTGTGTGTGAAGCGACGCCGCAGCACACATATCAAGTGCTCACGAAGAGGGGCGAGCGATTGCCCGAATTCTTCCGCACTCGAACGTGTCCCGACAATGTGTGGCTTGGCGTTTCGGTCGAAGATCGAAAGTACGGCGTCCCAAGAATTGCGCATCTTCGCAAAGTCCATGCGAAGGTTCGATTTCTATCCGTCGAGCCGCTGCTTGAAGATGTAGGCCGCCTCAATCTTGCTGGAATTCATTGGGTGATAGTCGGCGGCGAGAGCGGCGGCAAGGCCAGGCCGATGCAGCCTGCCTGGGCAGAGGCAGTGCAGCGTCAAGCGCTCCAGCAGGGAGTGGCCTTCTTCTTCAAGCAATGGGGTGCCTGGGGCAGTGACGGCGTTCGACGTGACAAGAAGCGCAATGGTCGCGAACTGCAGGGGCGCAAGTGGAGCGACTTTCCTGTGCCCGTTGTTGCATCAGCGTGAATCGCAGAAATCGAATCCAAGTTGCGTCTTCCCCTTGGCAACATCGCCCCAGATGCGAGTCGCCATGTCGTGCCGAGCGAAGAACACCAAACGATAGATTGGATGATTGCGATCGTTCGGTATCAGCGGCATCTCCCGACTGAACTCAAATCCAAGGGCACGCACCTTCGCGCACCAATAGTCGAAGAACGCGGGTGCTCCGCTTGCCTTGCTGAGTCCGTGAATGTTGACGTGATCTCTCCAACCGGGAGCAGTCTCATCGAACCGAGCACGTCTGGGGTCGAATTCAAACTCGACGTTACGCTGTAGGTCCATCGTGCTGAAGTGCACGGCGAAATCAACCTTGAAACGCGACAGCGTTTCGATCATCGGAAACTTGAGCAATTCCAGGTTGTACGGGTCCAGATAAGCAAGGCAGAGGGCACGCTTGGAAGGAATTTCAGCTGCCATTTCTGAAACGGTCAGTTCGGCCGCGCCGGGAAACCCCCTGACTGGCGCTCCCAACGCTGTCAGTCGCGCGGCGCAGGCGCGTGTTCTATCAGCACTCAGGTCGCCGACCATCATCGAGGTGAAGGGCGCCCCACTCGCTACCGACTGTTTCCACGCACGAACTGCTCCTCCGTCTCGCGTAGTGGTCTCGCCTCTGACTCGAATTCGGCCAGGTCCACAAAACGGATCGATAAAGATGCGGTTGGGCCACTTTTTCCAAGCCTCGCGTGTGCCAGCAAAATATTCGGCAAGCAGTCGGTGCTTGTGCTCTGGAACCCAGCTACCAACGCCCTTTGATTCTGGCCCCTCCTCGACTTCGAGATCAGGGCACGGGTCGTCATTCAACATTTGAGGTTCCCCGAACCGATAGAACAGCAGGGGATCATCTTACCGAGACCATTTCCGTACCCATGCTCTTTGATACGGCGGCGAGAAGAAGAACCTCGACGAAAGCTGAGGCATCACTCATTCGTTGCGCTGGCTAGCAGCAGCATCGCCTGCCGACGCGCCGCCTTCGGCGCTCGATGGAACGCGAGCAGCATCCGGGCCTGTTCATCGCTGTCGCAGTACAAGTATGCGACGGGCACGCGCAGCACCTGCGCCAAGCGGACCGACATCGGGTAGTCAGGCGCATGCACGCCGACCTCGTAGCGGTTGATCCGCGTCGAGGCCACGAACTCATCGAGCCCGGCTTCGACGCCAAGGAGCTTCTGGCTGAGCCCGCTGGCGAGCCGCGCTTCCTTCAAGCGCTTCTGCCACACACCCTTCGCGGCAACGACATCCTTTTGTTCCGACATGTTGCTACGAGAGTCGTAGCTTTCATACAATGCGGCTACTACGACTTTCGTAGCTTCTTCGGATGCGGCTGATCGTGGCAGTTCTCGCGGTTGGGCGGCGTCGAGGTTTCGTTCGCCAGTAACGACGGAGAGACGAATCGTCGGCCAAGCCGGCGCCGATTTCAACCGAACCGAAAGGGCTCGCGCTCGTGACTACCGCCATCTCTTTGCTCACCTCTGCGCTGACGCTCGGGCTGATCCCGTGGTTCCTCTCGGCCATCTTCGGTGGCGGTAGGAGAGCGCCGGGCGGGAGTCTCAAAACTGGGCTGAATAGGCGCAGCGTGATCATGAAAGGGCGTTTCATCACAGTGCTGCTCGCTTGCCTTTCGCTTCAGCCCGCCCACGCTGCAGAACAACTTCCCGCCACCGCGTTCACGAGCAAAGCCACCGGAACGATTGAGTTGTCGGTGCCGGATCATTCGCCGCTGTACGTCGAGGTTGAACATTCCCCTGCTCTTTCGATACGTCTCGCAGATGCCCTTGCAAGTGAAGGCTTCACGATGACCCAGGACAGGGCCAGCGCGAAAGCGGTGCTCGTCTTTCGAGGCGACATCGCCATGGTCGGCGGCCCGACGTACGTCAAGGGCGTCAAGGTCGGCATCGGCGATGCGGTCGAGAAGTCAATTCAGGCGGCGAAAGAAGCCGGCGGCGTCACCCAGACCGAGTTGGTCCAAACCGTCGCTGGCTTGGCCATCAATAAAGCCGCCTTCGACGCTGCGATCTCGCCGTTTTGGAGGGGTCTCGCCCTCGGCGGCATGGCTTCCGCCCTCGGCGAATCGACCGGTCTCAAAGGCAGCTTCAACAAGGCACTCACCGGTGATCCGCGCGGTATTTGCCTCAGTCGGTGCGAGGACTGGAACAAGGTCAATCAGACCGTCTATTTGTGGATCAGCCTTCAGGCAGGCGAGACGAAAACGGAAATTCGAGTCCTCACGAAGGCGCTGTCTGAAACAGTGGCCCCAGATCAAGTCCTGGATCGCGCTATGACCGACGGCCTGGAAGTTCTGAAGCTCGGTAAGTCTGCCACTTCAAAAAAGTGAGTTCGCAATGAGCCAAATTTCCGCGCTTGTCGCATTGGCCGGCATTGCCTACGTCGTTTATCTGGTGTGGAAATTCTTGGTACTCCTGGTCATCGCTCCACGCGGCTCGCTCATAGAGGCACTCGCGTCAGCGGAAATTGACGAAGTGGAGGAAGAGCGCCAGCGCCGCCGCCGATTGCGCTGGCCCGAGGACGACGAGCTTGGTATGTGAACAATGTCGACGGCAATAGAAAACACTTGGTAGAAACCAAATTAAAATACAGCCGCTATGGGCAAAGCAGAATTAGCCAACCATCCGATCGAAGGCAGGTTCCTTCTTGGTGGTATATCGACCATCAAAGCAGATTGGGACTTCAAAGACCTTTCGATCTTTCTCTCTCGCGAGGCTCCGGAGTGGCTCGCGCAGATGCGCGAATCGAAGGCTAGCGGTGACAACCCCGTTCAGGAAAACAAAATCAGCAATGACTATTCGGCAGGAAGTTCGGATATAGGAGAAAGTAGACCTGCTCGCAAAGCCAATCCGGTACTTCTTCCGTCTTGTGTTTTTCCCAGCGATTCCGAGCGCTCTTTGCCCAAACCGACAGGGGCGCGCCTGGCCGCATCGCCTCTTTGTACCGATCAAGTAGCTTCTGCTGGTCCGAGAAGATGAAGAAGCGCCCGTACCGACCGGTTCCTATTCCATCGTAATAGAGCGCTTCGATGAGCTTGTGGATAAAATCATCCAAGTCTCGGTCATACTTACCCGATAGCTCCACTTCAATTGCAGTCTTGGACATGTCGTCCTCTGTCCAGACCGCGTCTGGCCTTTTGACTTTGGCCTTGTCGCCTCCGACGCCGATCATCCGCTCAGTGCGGTAGTCCTTGATCAACTCAAAGCGAACCTGCGACCACGTCAGTTCTTGCACAATGATCCCGTGCCTCAACAATTTTTGGTCGACCCTCCAGCAGTCGATTTCGGGGTATGGAATCTGAACTTGGGCGTGTCGCTCAGCTTCTTGCAGGCCAGTCACACTCAAGGTGTAGTAGTAAACAGGAACAGATCGTAGAAATCCGCCGGACTCTGTCTTCGTTTCGATCAGATATCCGGCCTTTGCTAGGCGCGCAGCGTACCCTCGCGCCTTCTGACCAGACACCTCCCGAATGATCTCGGCTGTGCTGAATCCGTGCAGGTAAATCCAAACCAGCACTCTGGTGAGCTTGTCTTTAGCCCGCTTCATTGGCGAGTCGCCATTCAGATAGTCACCCGCTCGCGGCGGCACCCGCTTGGGCTTTTGTTGCTGGTCTTCCTGCATTGCTTCGTAACCCACTTCGTTAAATGACGGATGGATCAATGTTACGAAGGCTTGAACGATTATTCGCACGAAATTAATTTGGTATGACCGGGCCGACGCACCGACCGTCGAGCACCGTCACGGGCGCCGCTTTGCGGCGGCGGCTAGGGCCGCTGCCCCGTGACTGCCAGGGCTGGACGCCCTGTCTGCCCGCCGTCCGATGCCTTCACGCCGCCGTTGGCGGCTCCAGCGGGA
>JANLPY010000423.1:0-5632 GCA_031367505.1 Hyphomicrobiaceae bacterium
CGCGGCATCGCTCGTCCGCCGGTAGCGAAAGGTCCAGGTCTTTGCCCCGTTGGGCGAGACCCGAAGCTCGAGTCCCTCGACACCCGCGTCGGGGATCGACATACGGTCTTGGCCCACCGGAACCGTGATCGTTTCGACGTAGCGAGTTGTCAGTTTTCGGCTGGCCATGAGATCCTCTATCGCATTCCGGGGTCCCACTGGGATCCCAGAACTGCACGGATTGCCCTGGTCGGAAAAGTATCACGTTGGATGTCGATTTGCCTATAAGTAATTGAATTAATGAGGTATTAATTGTCTATTACGGTACTACAAAAACCTACAGAAACCATGCTCCAGAAATCTCATCCACCTGAAGGTCGTTGAACAAAAATAGACCTCAGTAGCTAACCAGAACGACTGAAAAACCTGAAGGTCATAGCTTGAAATCAGGGTTTTCATCGCCAAAGAATTCACGCATTGAAGCGTCACTTGGTCGTCACCTCGTAGCCAAGACCACGATAACCCGACTGGCGCTTTAGGGCCATGCGCGCCAGCATCGGTACGGCTGAATCGACGTAGTCGTAGACGACGACCTCGCGCTTGGCGTGGTGCTCGCGATGCAGTCGGCCGACATACTGGGCGAGCGTCCCTTTCCATGAAATCGGCATGGTCAAGAACAGCGTGTCGAGGGAGGCGTCGTCGAAGCCTTCGCCGAGGTACCGGCCGGTCGACAGCACAAGACGTTCTTCGGTGTCGGGTCGTTTCAGACCTTCCTCTGCCGAGCGCCGCTCGGTCGCGTTCATGCCGCCGTACAGAACGACGAGATTGCGCGTGAATTTTTCCAGCCGCGTGCGGAAGTATTCGAGATGGTCGCGCCGCTCTGTCAGGATCACCGGGCGTCGACCGGCCTCCAGGCTGAGCATCACGTCGTCGAAGATCAAATCATTGCGTTTCTCGTCCTGAGCCAACGCGGCGTAGAGTGCCGTCATCTGTGCCGGCCCTTGTGCTTCCAGTTCTGGACGGTGCTGAAATCCAGTCTCCCGGAGACGAACCTTGTGGCTGAATGACCGGGTCGCAGCCTGTGTCTTTGCATTCACCCGGTATCGCACTGGCCCACACTGCATGAATATGATCGGATGGTGGCCATCCTTGCGGGCAACCGTGGCCGACAGCCCGAGCACGTAACGTGCCTTGGTGCGGCGGGCGACCAGTTCGAAGCTGACGGCTGAGAGATGATGACACTCGTCGACAATCAGGTGACCGTAGTCGGCAACAAGGTCGCTGACCTCACCGTTGCGAACAAGGCTTTGGATCAACGCGATATCGATCCTTCCCGTGGGTTTGCGCTTTCCACCGCCGATTGTGCCGATGTCGCCGTCCTTTACGGACAAAAAAGACTGTAGGCGCTCGCGCCATTGGTCGACGAGTTGGCGGCGATGAACGAGAACGAGCGTATTGACGCCACGCGCGGCGATCATGCGGGCGCCGACGACGGTCTTGCCGAACGCCGTCGTGGCGGCCAGCACGCCATAGTCGTGCGGTTCGATCGCGGCCACCGCGGCGGCCTGCAAATCGTGCAGGGTTCCGAGAAAGTTGAGGTCGAGTTGTCGGCCAGCATTGCGTTCGTCTTTGAACTGCGCGGTCGCTCCGTTCAATTTGAGCAGCTCGATAGCTTCGTCGAGGCACCCACGCGGCAGGCCGACATGGCGCGCATGAAGCTCGGCGCAAGAAATGATGCGGGGCTTGCCGAAGGTCGGCAGCCGCATGGCCTGAGCGCGGTAGAACTCCGGGTTCTGGAATGCCGCGATCCGGATCAACTGAGCCACCATCGACGACGGCAGACCGGATCGGTCGACATAGACTTGATCGCCGAGCATGACGTTGACGTGCTCGAGCATTGGTTCCTTGGATGGTTGCGTTTGGCGTCGTCGCGACGGCATCATCTTCCACGGCTCGTCGGCGTTCTCATCGTCGATGGGCAGTCTGACCCCGGTGGCGCCGCCCGGCATTTCCGCTTCGATCGTCGCGATCGCGGAGGAAACCTCGGAAGACGTCATCCGGCGCTGGAGCGAAAGAAACGCCCACTGGTCATCATAGGGCCGCAGATCATCAGCGACGAACATGCTATTCCCTTGTTCCCGCGCGTGACGCTGCAATGGCAGCGCGATCAAATTGCCAAAGCCGCCGCTCGGCATCGTGTCCTGGCTCGGAAAGAGGCGATCGTAGGACTTGAAGCCGATCTCTGGCCGCCGGTTCATCGTCCGCGTCAGCAACAGAGTCCCGAGACGGCGCGCGTCCGATGCGGCAACGGGCTCGGAGAAGAAAAGCCAGACGTGGCCACCGTTACCGGAACGCGACCGTTCCAGAGCGACCGGCACATCGCACTCGCGGCATGCGGCGATGAAGGCCAGGGCATCGCTGGACCAATTTTCCTCGTCGAAGTCGACGGCCAGGAAACCGCAGGTGTCGTCGAAGTGCAGCGGATAGACGCCGGCGACAAAATCTTTACCTCGGCCATTGGGGCGAACGCGATCCTCACCGCGAAGATGGCATTCGATCACGTCGGGCGTGACCGGGATGAACGCTTTGTTCGGGCAGCCGCCGCACTTGACCTGCGGCTTGCCGCACACGCCGCGCACCCACTCATTGGCGCAGGCCGGAGCGTAGCCCGATCGCCCGGTCTTCGGGTTGTCCCATCGCGCCGGGAAGACATCGGTGCGACCGCCGAACAAGCGCCGGAAGAGCGCGATCTTGTCTGTGGCGGATGAAGCATTCGTGACTGCCGGCTCTTGTGCAACGGCTGGCTGAGGAGCCGGAGCCGTCGCAATCCGCGGTTGCTCGAGTCCACGAAGGCGATGTTCGAGGCTTTGACGCTCGGCATCGATCGCGGTGAGTTGCCGACGAATGGCGTCAATTTCATCTCTGGTCCCACTTGGTGTCATTGTTCGGCCACCCGGTTCCGTCCACTTCAAGCAACATACGCGCGGGTTCCGGCGGTCGCGAGGGGCAAGCAGCCTTCCATAGCAGGCATCTATACCGCCCGACCTTCGATACATGTGGAAATGGCCTCAAGTACCACGCCGTGTCATTGATTGAATTGGACTGCGCGGATTACCGTCCAGGCATGCTGAGGGATCCGCACGCGATGGCCGGGCAGGACGCGCTGGCTGCAGACGAGCGGCATGATCCAGATCATGGAGAGGACCCAGCGCGTGTTGCACCGCGCCGCTGGACTGGCCGACACGGAAGTGGAGGACGCGGCCAACGCGCGGAGAGCGCGAATGGGTGCGGGCTGAGACATTGCGGATCGGTCGCAACGGAAATTTTCCTTGCAAATTTAATATGCCGTGTTAGATTTGCGAGGATGTTGAAGCGTCGTATCGAAACCCAACTGCGCGCGGATCTCGAAGCGCAAGCGGCTGTCGCCTTGCTCGGCCCTCGGCAGGTCGGCAAAACCACGCTTGCTCTGGAGTTGGGGGCGACGGGCCAATCCCTCTATCTCGACCTCCAGGACCCAGCTGATCGCGACAAACTTGCCGATCCCGTTCTCTATCTTCAGGCTCACGAAGACAAACTCGTGATCCTCGACGAAATCCAGAACGCGCCGGATCTTTTTCGGACGCTCCGGGGCCTCATCGACAGGGGGCGCCGGAAGGGCCGCCGCACTGGCCGGTTTCTCATTCTCGGTTCCGCCTCGGTCGACCTCTTGCGCCAATCGTCGGAAAGTCTGGCCGGCCGTATTGCATATCGGGAACTCACTCCCCTCGACATCACGGAAGCAGGACCGACGAAAGTGGACTTGCTGTGGTTGCGCGGCGGCTTTCCGCAGAGTTTTCTCGCACGCGGTGATGGCAAGAGCCTCGCCTGGCGTCGCGACTTCTTGCGGACCTACCTGACGCGCGACATTCCAGCTTTCGAACCGCGCATTCCCGCTGAGACTCTGCGCCGGCTATGGACGATGCTGGGGCACGCACAGGGCACGCAGCTCAATGCGTCGCGGCTGGCGACAAGCCTGAGCATCAGTTCTCCGACTGTCTCACGTTACATCGATCTGCTGGTAGACCTTCTTCTCGTTCGGCGGCTCCAGCCGTTTCATACCAATCTCGGCAAGCGATTGGTCAAGTCGCCCAAGATCTATGTTCGCGACAGCGGAGTTCTGCACGCATTGCTGGCGATTCAGTCGCGAGACGCCCTCATTGATCATCCCATCGTTGGGCCAAGCTGGGAGGGCTTCGTCATCGAGACGCTGATCACATGTGCACCCGCGTGGACATCGCCCTTCTACTATCGCACGGCCGCTGGCGCGGAGGTCGACCTGCTGTTGGAACTGCCCGGCGGTGAACTCTGGGCGATTGAGGTCAAACGCAGCCTCTCGCCCAAAGTCGAGCGTGGATTTCATGTCGCCTGTGATGATCTCAAGCCGGCGCGTCGCATAGTCGTGTACGCGGGCGATGTACGCGTGCCGCTCCCCAACAATGTCGAGGCCATCGGACTCCATGACTTGGCCGCGGAACTCGTTGCCATCAGTTAAGCGCCCGTTTTCGGATGCGACGGCAGGGTGGACATCTGTTCGACGTCATAGCGAAACGCTAGTCGCTGCAATAAGCGGAGTAACGCTGCTCACCTCGTCAATTGCTCGCGTCGTTTCTCCGCTCGCTGCCGTTGCGACGAGCCGCTCGACGTGCGTGGCCCACTTGTCCAAGGCATTGCGGACCTGCGGCTGCATCCGTGCGTGATTGTAGTGTTGATTGCCGACGCCCGGCCGCGTGTGATTGAGCACGCGATCGGCCACCTCGTCCGGCACGTCGTGCTCGCCGAGGAAGGTTCGTAGCGTTCTCCTTAGATCATGCGCTGTGATGTCTTCGGCTTCGAGGATTGTAGCACGCAATCGTCGCATGGCTTTCGAGACGGCTTCGCCGTGGATGTGGCCAACGCGCGCGTCATCGCGCGGACTTGGAAACACGAATTCCGATTCGCCGGAGAGCGCGATCGCCTCGCGGATGAGCGTCATGGCGCCTCCAGACAACGGAACCGCATGTTCGCGGCCATTCTTGGTTCGACCATGGGCCAGCTTACCCTTGACGATCCGGTTGCCCGGCAAAGTCCACAGGGCGGTATCGAGATTGAGTTCGTCGCGCCGCATGCCAGCAACTTCCGTCCGCCTCTGGCCAGTCAGGAGTATGATCCGCAGCAGGAACTGCATCGGTAACCCGATGGGCGCCCGATCCAACCCCACCCAGAATGCGCGCACTTCGGCGTCAGTCAACACGCGGTCCCGCACACTTGGACCTGCCGCAGCCTTCGGGATTTTGTAGGCTGGGTTCATGTCCACATATTCCTCGTCGACGGCCCAGGCGTAGATGCGGGACGCCATCGAGATCGCATGATCGGCGTGCACAAGCGCACCGCGCGCGGCAATCTTGTCGCGGACCTTCAGAATGAGATCACGCTTCGTGACGGCGTCGGCCGCCATCGTGCCAATCGCCGGACGCAAATCGTTTCTGATCGAGCGCGTTGTAAAAGCCGGAGCAATAATCCCTCACAGAAGCGGCTGATTTGTTCGGTCGCGCCGCCGGAGTGAAAGTGCGGCAGATAGAGCTCTTGTGCCTGCGTCGGCCGAGGGTGGGGGATGAAGACAGTGGAACTATACGCA
>JANLPY010000476.1:0-28551 GCA_031367505.1 Hyphomicrobiaceae bacterium
CGGATCGCCGCCCGCGCCATCGAGCAGCTGGTGGCGTCGGTGCCGAGAACGATGCGTCAGATCGTCGACAACACCGTGCCGTACCGCCGGCTCAGGCCTCTGTCCTGATCGTCAGCCGGAGATAAGGGGATAGGTATGATAATGCTGACTGCCCTCGCTATCGCTGAAGAAACCGATGGACTCCAGCGACAGCATTGCCGTTACGCGTTCGTTGCGTTGGCCGAGAAGCTCGGCGTATCTGACGCTGCCCATGCCGGGTGTTTGAAAGTACGGCGGCTCCTCATTTACAAAAAATACCAACCGAAGTCGCGTTGCGGCCGGCTTACTATCCCGCAACAACCGCGCGAGCTCGATGACGGCGGCTGTTCCCGAACCGTTATCGTTGGCACCGGGTGCCGTTCCGGCTGAATCGTAATGCGCGCCGATCACGATCGCCGGTGTTTCGGGAGTGGCCTTCACGGGCTCAATCGCAACCTCGATGTTGCGCACCAGTCGACCGTCGACTTTGAAGACTTGCAACGCGACCTGATAGCCAAATTTGACGAGGGTCCGCTCGATGTAGACCGCGGCAGCTTCCAGCGCTTCAAAATGCGCAATATTATGCGGCCTGCTGGCTATAGCCGTAACGTGAGTTCGCAACCTTGCCGCGAGATCGGCTTCTTCAGCGGTCAATTGCGGCAGTGGCCCGCGATGTTGCTTGCCCGGAACCCACAGGCTGTACCAAAGGATTGCGCCGGCAATTGCAATCGCGCCAGCAACGGCCAAACCGAGCCACTTTAGAAACCTCATCCAAACCTCAATCCACCGCCACGCCGGATTTGCCGCGTTCGGCCATGCGGGCGACGTGAAAGCGCTGGAAGTTGCGGTCTTGTTCGTAAACCTTCATGCGGATCCACACGAATAGATCGTAGAAGGTGGCCGCGCCAAATCCCAGGCTCATACGGGTGACTTCGAGCGACTGCCCCCAGACTTTCACATCGGCGGGCAACTCGTCTTTCAGAAACACGACCGTCGGCGTGAACATGATACCCCAACGCTCGGCGAGCTTGGCTTCGCTCATCTTTGCGCCGTCAAAGTCGGTGACTTCGCGCGCACCGAACATATCGAGCTGCACAACCGCGAAATTCTCCGCCACGTAATCGTTGATGTAGCGCTGGGCCAACACCTCCTTGTGCATCCGCGTGCAGTAGATGCAGCCGCGTTGCTCGAAGAATACGGCGAAGCGTTTCGACTTCGATTTCGCATCGGCATAATCCTCCCTCAGATCGAGGAACGAAGTGACTTCCCATGCCTGATGATAAAGCCCGTCGTCGGCTTGCCTCGGGTTAACCTTGGGCTCGATGGGCCCCGCGACGGGTGGCAAGACGACTGCGCCTTGCCCTAATGCTGGCAGGCAGCTCAATGCCAGGACGATTGCGGCGATCGGCGACCGCATGGAACATCTCCTCAGGAGAACAAGGCGATTGCGAAGCGTGAGGCAATTACCAGAAGAAAACAGCCGAACGCGATTTCGAGTGTACGCTTCGAAACGCCGTGCGCAACCCGGGCGCCGAGCGGCGCCGTTAGAACGCTTAACGGTGCAACTAACGCGACGGCGATCAAGTTGACGAACCCGATCGAGCCGGCCGGTAACCCGCCAGCCTGCATGGCGCTCCACCCTGCCCACATGAAGCCGAGCATTCCGGGAACCGCGATAATCGGCCCGAATCCCGCGGACGTGCCGATGGCCTGCGTCAGCGGCCGATCATAGAGCGTCATGAGCATCGTTATAAATGCTCCACCACCAATGCTCATCATCGTCGATATCCAGCCGACACCCACCCCGTAAAGCTCGACAAAGCGGCTGTTCGGGATTTGCAGACCGAGACGCCAATCGTCCTTGCCGAAGAACTGCTTGGATGACATCAACAGCGCGAACACGATCCAGATCCACTTGAGGACGGCGCCCGGACTGGCTTTTGCGACGACGATGCCGATCAAGACACCAGCAAAAACCGGCAATGCCAATCGCTTGATCACGGCCATGTCAACGCCGCCGCGTTGCCGGTGAGAATCGAACGACCGGATCGAGGTTGGAAAAATGATCGCGAGCGATGTGCCAACCGCCATGTGCATGCGGATGCTTGGATCGACACCCAGTCCGCCGAAGACCTCATACAGGATCGGCACCAGAATGCCGCCGCCGCCGATGCCAAATACGCCTGCTAAGAAACCGGTCGCGAGCCCACCAGCCGCCAATAGGGCAAGTAACGGCGCGAACGTCGCGACTGTGCCCCAGACGCTAGGTGTCACCGGCGATCCCCTCAAGGTCCGGCTGCAGACGGCGTTCCGCCAGCCGGTCGCGCTTGTGCCGGGCGTCTTCGGCTATCGCAATGGCTTGTTCGAGCACGTGCACGCCAGCTTCGCGGCCGACACCATTTTCACTCAGATGCCGGCGGAAGGCGCGACCGCCCGGCTCGCCATGATAGATCCCGAGGATGTGACGTGCGACATTGTGCAAACGTCCGCCATTTTCGATGTGGCGCTCGACATAGGGTAGCAGCGCCCGCAACACCTCCGCCCGCCGGAGGTGGGAAGGTTCTTGGGCGAAGAACTGATGGTCGGCCTGGGCCAGCACCCACGGCGTTTGATAGGCGGCCCGTCCGAGCATAACGCCGTCGACATGTTGTAGATGTTGCATCGCTTCATCGAGGGTGCCGATGCCGCCATTGATCACGACCGTAAGCTCGGGGTGCGCTGCCTTGAGGCGGTATACGCGCGGGTAATCGAGCGGCGGTATCTCGCGGTTCTCCTTCGGCGACAAACCCTGCAACCAGGCTTTGCGCGCATGCACGGTAAACACCGAGCAGCCGGCATCCACCACCGTCATGATGAAGCGCTCGAAGTCGGCCTCCGAATCCTGGTCATCAATGCCGATGCGGCATTTGACCGTGACCGGGATTTTCACGGCTGATTGCATGGCGGCAACGCACGATGCAACGAGATTTGGTTCAGCCATCAAGCACGCGCCGAAGTTGCCGCCCTGCACGCGATCCGACGGGCAACCGACATTGAGATTGATCTCGTCGTAGCCATAGGTCTCGCCGATCACTGCCGCGGCTGCGAGCTTGGCCGCATCCGAGCCGCCGAGTTGCAGCGCCACAGGGTGCTCGACCGGATCAAATGCCAGCAGCATGTCGCGCTTGCCATGCACGATCGCCTCAGCGGTGACCATTTCGGTGTAAAGCCGCGCTCGGTGGCTCAACTGACGGTGGAACACCCGGCAGTGCCGGTCCGTCCAATCCATCATGGGGGCGATCGAGAATTTAAAATCTTCGCTGCGCACGCAATTCCTAAATTTGTCAGGTGCTGGTGGTTGGATGCTGCTTTGGCAGCGCCTGTCTCCTATATCCAAATGCAGGTTGACGCCACCGCCCGCGAGACGCCACGTTAGCACAAAAATAGGACGCAGCCGCTTTGCCGATTATGGAGGAATGCCAATGAAACTCAGGGCATTTGTGCATCTGGCAGTGGTGCTGGTGCCGGGATTTCCGGCCGTTGCACAAGATTTCCCGGAAGGACCCGGCAAAGTGACTGTGGTCTCGACGTGCGGAGGCTGTCACGACATCAATCGACTTCGCGTTGGCTATACGCCTGAGGGGTGGAAGACCGTCGTTCGCATGATGCAGAATATGGAGACACCAGTCTCCGCTGCCGAGTGGCCGATTGTCGCCGAATACCTGACCAAGAATTTCCCAGAACGTGCGCGCCCCGCGGCCATCATCGTGCCGGGTACAGCCGTGGCTGAAATCAAAGAATGGCAGGTGCCGACACCGGGATCGCGCCCGCATGATCCGCTGGCCACGCGCGACGGGGCCATCTGGTGGACCGGGCAGCTCGTCAATAAATTGGGTCGCCTCGATCCCAAAACCGGCGTGATGAAAGAATTCACACTCAAGTCACCACACACCGGTCCGCATGGCCTCACCGAGGACCGCGACGGCAACATCTGGTTCACCGGCAACAATCAGGGCTTGATCGGCAAGCTCGACCCGAAAACAGGCGTGGTGACTGAATACTCCCTGCCGGACAAGAGCGCCAAAGACCCGCACACGCTGATTTTCGATCGCGACGGTATTCTGTGGTTCACGGTGCAGCAGGCAAACATGGTTGGCCGCCTCGATCCCAAATCCGGCGCAATCAAGCTCGTAACGATGCCGGGTGCGAAGTCTCGCCCTTATGGGATGGCGATCAATTCCAAGAACGTGGTGTTCGTCGTCGAGTTCGGCGCCAACCGGATCGCCAGCATTTCCGGCCCCGATCTGGCAATCAAAGAATACACACTGCCGGATGCGGGTGCACGTCCACGACGCTTGGCGATCGGGCCTGACGATGCGATCTGGTACTCGGATTTCTCGCGCGGCTATCTTGGACGCCTCGACATCGCGACTGGCGCCGTCAAGGAATGGCCGTCGCCCAGTGGGGTGAAATCGGAACCCTATGGCATCGTCTTTACCAAAGGCGCGCTCTGCTACAACGAGTCCGCTGCCAAGCCGAACACCATCGTCAGGTTCGATCCGGCGACCGAAAAATTCCAGAGCTGGGCCATTCCCGGTGGCGGCGATATCGTGCGCAACATGGACGTGACGCCCGACGGCAATCCGGTGCTCGCCAATAGCCTGACCAACGAGGTCGGGCTGGTAGAGATCAAATAAATCGCGCCTTTAACGCAGGAGGTCAAAACAATGGCTAAGTCAGATGAATCGACAGGGGCAAACCTCGACCGTCGCGCGGTGCTGACCGTTGCGGCGGCGGCCGCAGCAGGTGCTGGGCTGGTGACTTCGACGATCCCCGCTGCTGCTGCTGGGAGTGTCGATGCCCAAGAACATTGGGTGATGAAGGGCGACGTCAAGTTGTACGTCTACCGCAAACAATTGGCGGAGAAGGCCGCGAGCCCCCGGCCCATCCTGTTCCTCGTCCACGGTTCGACCTTCGCCAGCCGCGGCAGCTATGATCTCACCATCCCCGGCCGGACCGGCTTTTCCGCCATGCAGCACTTCGCTGAGCTGGGCTACGACGTCTGGACCATGGACAACGAGGGCTATGGGTTTTCGTCGCGCACAGCCAGCAATAGCGGCATCCAAGTGGGCGTCGAGGATTTGAAAGTCGCGTTGCCGTTAATTGAAAAGACGACCGGCCAGTCGGCGGTGATGATGTTTGGCGAGTCGTCGGGCGCGATCAAGGCTGGCGCCTTCGCGATGGCGGAACCAAAACGCGTGAGCAAACTCATCCTTCACGCCCTCACCTACACCGGTAAGGACGCGCCGGAGATCGAGCGCCGCCGTAAGCAAGCCGACTTCTATCGCGCCAATCCGCGCCGGCCATTCGGCATGGCGCAGGTTGAGAATGTGTTCAACCGCGACGTGGCAGGCTCGACCGACCCGGTTATCATCAAGGCGCTCGCCGACTTTGAGATGCAGTTCGGCAATAGCGTGCCCTCCGGCACCTACCTCGACATGGCAGTCAACATGCCGATGGTCGATCCTACCAAGATTACCTGCCCGGTGTGCCTGATCCGGCCCGAGCACGATGCAAACGAAAGCGAAGCGGAATTGCACCGCTTCTTCCGCGAACTCGCCAGCACCGACAAGCAATTCATAAAAGTGCATGGCTTGCCGCACGGCGGCGGCATGGTCGGCAGCCAGCGCGAACGGCTGTGGCACTTACTGCATGCGTTCCTGAGCTTCCCGGTCGTCGCATAACGGGATCTGATCAGCTCGCGGTGATGTCGAACACCTTGAGCTGATCGAGCGTCGTATCGAACCAAGCGGCGATGCCAGCGCCGCGTTCCGCCAGATAGCGCGGCTCGCCAGCATCGAGCACCATCGGCACATCGTGGCCGGGCACCAGAATGGTCCCAGGCCGGCGGCGCCAGATTTCCCAGATGGCCTCGATCGACTGACGACTGACGTTCTGGTCGTAGGTCATGTCGGCTGACCGCGACAAGATTTCCGTCCGGTTCTTGGCGGCATCACCGGTGAAAATCACATCGCGCGTTTCACCTTTCAGCACGAAGAACACGTGGCCCGGCGTGTGCCCGGGAGCTGAATGGATCTGGATGCCGGGGATCGTTGACGCACCCGGCGCAATGCGGACAGTTTGCGTCGAGCGGTCCAACTCGCGCACATAAAGCTCGGGCACCGGTGTCGTGCCCCACGGCTCGGCCAGCGACCAGGCGAGTTCGCCGCCGTCGATGTAGATCTTCGCGTTCGGAAACATCACCCAGTTGATCGAGTGGTCCCAATGCGAGTGCGTGAGTAGCACGTCGGTGACATCAGCGGGTTTGAGATTGTGCGCCGCGAGCCGCTCTTGAATGAGATTGCGCTGACCAAACGCTCCGGTGTCAATCAACGTCACCCGGCCATGCCCGCGCAGCAACGCAATGGTGCTCCACCCAAGGCCTCCGTGGCACACCGACTTGCCGGGATAACCCTGCACCGCGATTTCGATTTCGTAGCCGCCCTCGTTCATGGTTTGCGGCGAAGTGGTGGCTGGCTTGGACATGATAGGCACCTCTAGAACATCAAAGGCCAAGATAGATCCTTTGTACATTTGGATCGTTGGCAAGTTCGCTCGACGAGCCCGACATAACGTTGCGGCCAACTTGCAGCACGTAGGCGAAATCCGCGAGTTCCAAGGCCAACTCAACGGATTGTTCGGCGAGCAATATCGTCAATCCTGCCTTATGCAGTTGGGCGAATGTCTCATACATCGTCTCGACGATGGCTGGCGCCAAGCCCAAACTCGGCTCGTCCAGCATGAGCAATGTAGGATCGCTCATCAGCGCGCGGCCGACCGCCAGCATCTGCCGCTCGCCACCCGACATGGTACCAGCGCGCTGTTTGCGGCGTTCCGCCAGCTTGGGAAAAATCGTGTAGACCTTTTCAATCAACTCGCGCTTACGTGCTTCGTCCCTTAGCGGTGTGGCGCCAAGCATCAAGTTGTTCTCGACGCTCTGCTGCACGAAGAGCCGCCAACCTTCTGGCGACAGAGCGAGGCCCTTTCGCACGATCGCAAAAGCCGGCTGACCCTGGATTGCATCGCCAGCGAACGTGATCCGGCCAGCCGATGCCGGGATCAGCCCCGCAATCGCATTGAGCGTGGTCGTCTTGCCTGCACCGTTGGAACCGAGCAGCGCCACCACCGATCCCTTGGCCACGGTTAGCGAAACATCGGCAACGCCGATCAGATCGCCGTACTTCACTTCGAGGTGGTCGACAGTCAGCATGGTCTCGCTCACGGCCGCCCCCCGGCAAAGCCCTTTGCCGCATCGGCCGCGGCACGTTTGCCCAGATAGGCCGCGATCACCGCTGGATCGCCCGTCACTTCGCGCGGCGTGCCGCGGGCGATCTCGCGACCCTGATGAAACACGACGACGCGGGTCGCGAGTGAGATGATGACTTCCATGATGTGCTCGACGATGACCAGAGTGATGCCAGAGCCATGGATGTCGCGCACGAGATCGATGGCGCGACGAACCTCGGTTGGTGTCAAACCGGCCATCGACTCGTCCAGCAGGAGTATCTTCGGCTCGGTCGCGAGCGCCCGCGCAATTTCCAGACGCTTGCGCCCCGGCGTACCAAGGCTCTTGGCCGGCGACTCCGCCTGTTCGCTGAGGCCAACACGCCCGATCACCGCCATCGCCCGATCGCTGGCTTCGCGGGCATTGGATGTGCGCAGAAATGCGCCGATCATCACGTTCTCGCGCACCGTCATGCCCTCGAACGTCAACGGCACTTGGAAGGTGCGCGCGAGGCCCAGACGGGCGCGGGCTTCTGGTGTTGCCGTCGTCACGTCTTGGCCAGCGAAATGCACCGTCCCCGAGGTCGGCTCGATGTCGCCGGTGAGGCAGTTGAAGAACGTCGACTTACCCGCACCGTTGGGTCCGATCAACCCGACGATTTCGCCGTCGTTAATTGTCACCGATGCATCGTCGACCGCCTTGAAGGCGCCGAATGCCTTGGTGATGTTGCGCGCCTCAAGCAGCATCGGGCACCTGCGATTTGGTGACAACAGGTGCCGAGGCTTTGCGCGTGCGCCGCACGATGCCAAGCAAACCGCTTGGGAAAAACCGCGCTATGATCATGATGATCGCGCCGTAGACGACGAATGTCAGTCCGGCGCCCTTGCCTCCGAGCAGATTGTTCGAAATCTCCTCGAGCGGCACCAGGATCGCAGCCCCCACGAGCGGTCCTAACAGGAAGCCCGCGCCACCAAGTGCTGCCATGATCAGCATCTTGACCGAGGTCAGAATGCCGAGCCCGCTGTCGGGATCGATGAACCCAAACATGGTGGCGTAGAGCGCGCCGGCAACGCTCGTCAGGCCGGCGCTGAGCATGTAGGCGATCAGCTTGTAGCGACCGGCTTCGACGCCGAGGGAGCGTGCGGCACGCTCGCTGTCTTTGATCGCACGCAGGTAATACCCGATGCGGCCGGTCGCCATCCGCCAGGTGATGTAGAGCACCCCCAGCAGCACCGCGAGGAACAGATAGTAGTACGGAAGCGACGACGTGAACGAGAGATCAAACACGGTGCGCGGCAGTGTCGGTCCGCTCAGGCCGACGGCGGCGCCGAGAAATTCGGTGTTGGTGACAATGAGACGGGCAAGCTCGGCAACCGCGATCGTCGCCATGCTGAAGTAGTGTCCCGACAGGCGCAGCGTGGGAATGCCAATGAGTGCTGCGATGCCAACGCTGACAAGGATGCCGACCGGCACACCGGCGATCGGCGGCCATCCGAAGTGCGTATAGAGCGCCATCGCAGCATATGCGCCGGAGCCAAAGAACACGACGTGACCGACCGAGACTTGGCCGGCATAGCCACCGACAATATTCCAGGCCGACGCTGCGATCGCGTAAAGCAGAACAAGCGCGCCCAGCCGTTGCTGAAAGGGCGTCGTGAACAGCAGCGGATAAAATACCGCCACGGCCAGTGCGACGCATGGCCAAAGATATCGCTTCATCATGCCTTCCCCATCAAGCCTTGCGGGCGGAACCAGAGGACCAGCACGAACAGAATATAGACCACGATGTCCTTGTAGATCGGGCCGATCAAATACCCGGACATCGACTCGATGACACCGATCAGCACACCGGCAAGCAAGGCGCCAGGAATGCTGCCGAAGCCGCCGAGCGAGACGGTCACGAAGGCGACGATGGCCAGCGTCTCGCCGACGGTCGGCGAGATGTAGAAGAAGGTGGCGATCAGCGCGCCGGCTATTCCTGTGAGCCCGGCGGCCAGCCCCCAGGCGACGGCCTGCATGCGGTCTGGCCGGATGCCCATCAATTGAGCGGCGGTCGCGTCTTCGGAGACGGCGAGCATCCGGCTGCCGAGCGTAGTCCGCGTCAACAGCAAGTGCAGACCGATGGTCAAGGCGACGGCGAGCGTGCCAGCCAGTAATCGCGAGGCTTGTATTCGAATGCCGTATATGTCGAACGTGCCACCCACCGTCTCGGGCAGCGACAGGAAGTTGGCGCCGAACCCCCAAAAGATCGAATAACGAAGCAGCAGCGCTAACCCGAAAGTGCCGAGAATCTGCGCCAGCATCGGTCCCTTCATCACATGCCGGACCAGACCGAAGTACGCGATGATGCCGATGGTTGCGAGCACGATCGCCGCGATCGGGATCGATGCGGCGGGGCCAATGCCTAGGACTTTCCAGACGACAAACGCAACGTACATGGCGACCATGACGAAGTCGCCGTGCGCAAAGTTGACGACATTCATCATCCCCCAGATCAGGGTCAGGCCTGACGAGAACAGCGCATAAACCGCGCCGAGCAAAATGCCGCCGACCAGCACTTGGATCAAAGTGTGCGTCATGTGAAAAATAGAACCTAGGTCATGTAGCGATTGTCAGCGCACACAATAACGGCCCGGGGCAAAATGCACCGAGCCGCTAACTTGTTTACCAGCCCTTGTATGGCAACTTCAACGGCGCGACTGCTTGCGCCTTCGGCCAGACGGCGACGTACTTGTCGTCTTGCACCTGGATCAGCAGGGCTGCCGCCAGAACATTATTACCCTTCTCGTCGAACTTGACGCCACGATACCCCATCATCAGCTGGTTTGGCTTGAGGTCGGTCGCCTTGAGCGCCTCCTGGATCTTGGCTGGCTCAGTCGAGCCCGCTCGGTTGATCGCATCGACCAAGGTCAGTAGCCCCTGCATGGCGCGACCGGCGGTATCATCGAGATCGTTGCCGGTCTTCTTCTTGAACATCTCGTTGACGAGATAGGTGACGCTGCCCGGCTTGCCAATATCCCAAGCCGAGCGGTTGATCGCGCCTTGCGCAATCGGCCCGACGGTCTTCAGGAAGGACGCATCCGAGAAACCGGAGTTGTCGCCGATCAGCACCGGTGGCTTGTAGCCGAGCGACTGCATCGTCTTCATGTAGAGAATGGCATCGGACGTGTAGCTGACGAAGATAATGCAATCCGGATTTTTGTCCTTGAGTTGCAATACCTGCGACTGCACGTCGGTTGTATTGGCGCTATAGGGGATCTCGATCCCAATGTTGAGGCCGTTCTCCTTTGCCGCATCACGGATCACCTTGGCGATCGAAGTGCCGTATTCGGTGTTCTCGTTGACGATGGCAATGTTGTCGACCTTGGTGCCGTTGGCCTTCAGCTCCTTCAGGAACTCCATGTAGATCTTGGCAATGTCCGAGGCGATCGGCGTGGTGCGGAAGAACCACTTGAAGCCGCGCTCGGTGAGGTTCGCCGCAACAGACTCGCCCGACATGAACGGGATGCCATACTTTTCAGAAATGGCGCTCGCGGTCAGCGTGATGCCCGACTGATAAGCGCCAATCAACGCGTGGACCTTCTCCTCGGTGATGAGACGGAGTGCCTGGTTCTGGCCGGCGGCAGGTGTGCCCTGATTGTCGGCAAACACGATTTCGACCTTGGCACCTTTGAGGTTGGGCAGGCCGGCATCCTTGGCCAACGTCAGATCGCCGAGCTCAGGATGCGCATTATTGATGATGTCGGCTGCCACTTCGAGCGCCGCCTTGGCGGATGCACCAGCGCTGGCGGCATTGCCACTCAACGGATAGATCGCGCCAATCTTGACTGTATTTTGAGCGTAAGCACCGAGGGCAGTCGCGGCCACAGCGAACGCAGTGGCGCCGATAGCGGCAATCTTCTTGAGCATCCCAAACCTCATTTTCTCGACCTGTTAACTGGTGACGACGCTAGCAAAGTAATTCGAGGCCAGGAAGTGTTTGCTTTCGGCCACCAATTTCACATCTCAAGGGCAGATGTACCCGGGCCCGCTCGGGCTCTTGAAGCAACCGACGCTTTCCGGGATCACCTGCTTTGGCAACCACAACACGACCTTGGGGAAGTAGATGGTGAAACCGATTGTAATCAGGAAGATCACATAGATCGGCAAGGCAGCTTTGATCGCCTGCGAAAACCTCACGCCGATAAATTTCGACGCCATCAGCAGCACGAGCCCATAGGGTGGCGTGATCAAACCGAACGCCAATGTCGCGATCAGTACGACGCCCATATGCACGGCGTTGATGTCGCCGGCCGCGGTCAGCGCGTTGACGAGAGGCATGAAGATGATGATTGTCGGCACCGGCTCAATGAAATCACCGACGATCGTAAACAACAACACCAACGCAATCATGATCAGATGCGGATCGTTTCCGCAAATGCCGGTAATCCAATCGGCGATGATGAGGGCGCCGCGCAGATATGCCAGCATCCAGCCGAACGCGGAAGCGGCCGCAATCGTGATCAGCGGCAGTGAGTATATCAACCCAGCCTGACAAAAATCGTAAGGCAGCTTCCTGATATGCTTGGGATTGAGCAGCGGGATAACCGCAAAAATGATCCAGCTTACCGCGACGACGCCAGCTTCTGTTGGCGTGAACCATCCAGTCAGGATGCCGCCCAATAGGATGACGGGGATCATTAGCGGCAATGCTGCCATCTTCACGGCGTCGGTGAACTGACCGAAAGTCGCGCGCGGACGTCGCATACCTTCGGGGCCGAAGAAGTAACAGTAGATCATCAGCCCGAAGCCAATCATCAACCCGGGTACGACACCTGCCATGAACAGACCGGCGATCGAAACGTTGCCCGTCGCACCATAAACGACGGCAGTAATGCTCGGCGGCACCAATGCGGCGATGGTCGAGGCTGCAGCGATTAGAGCCGCGATGAAGGCTGGCTCATAACCCTCCTTTTTCATCGGATCACCAAGTGCGCGCGTCATCACGGCCACGTCGGCGGTTGTCGAGCCTGACATCTCGGAAAAGAACATCGAGAACACGGCAACGGTTTGCGACAAGCCGCCGCGAATGTGTCCAACCAGGGCCTGGCTGAGGTTGACGATGCGGACCACGACGTTGGCCGATCCCATCAACTCGCCAACGAGCAGGAAGAAGGGAATGGCGAGCAATGCTTCGCTGTCGATGCCATCGAACATCTTCTGGATGATCGTTGCGAAGCTGATGTCGGTGAACAGTGTGCCGACGAAAACGCCGGCCATAAGTGAGAATGCAACGGGCACGCCCATGTAGCCGAAGGTCAAAAACAGGAAAGTCATAAGCAGCAGGATCAGCGTCGAACTCATAGCCCTGCGACCTTTTTATCTATTAACTCGGTTGAGCCATGGCCGTGCGTTTCAAACGCATCCGGCGGATAATCGAAACCGTTCTTCAGGCCGTTGATCAGTTGCTCGATGGTGAACAAAGCCATGAGCGCGCCGGAGATCGGAATGATTGCGTAGAGCGAGGCGATCGGCGTGTGCGACGGCATCCTGTAACTCTCAAACCCGCGCAGAAAATTGATGTATCCGAACTGCACCATGCACAGCGCAACGGCGAGCATCACCAGCCGTATGACGATCTCGACAAAGGTCCGTGAAGGCCCGGCGAGCGATTCCGCCAGTGCCGTCAGATAGAGATGATCATTGCGCCGCGTGGCGGCTGCCGCGCCGATAAAAATTCCGTAGACAAAGAACGTCGACGTCACTTCCTGTAGCCACAGCCAGGGATGACCGATGGTGCGGGTGATGATGTCAAACACAACTGACGTCGAGAAGCCCAACAGCGTGAAGCCGCAAAGGATCATCAATACATGCTCAAGCCCATCAAGCACCGGCCATTTCAGATGGCGTTGACGCCGAGGCACAAGAATTTCACGCGCAGATGCCATTTCGATTCCTAAAGCGTTATGGGGAGAGCGGCGAGGGCGTCAAAATATCTGGCGACCGGCTGCTGCGCAACCGATCGCCACGACCTTGCCCGTTCCGTTACTTAACGGCTTGGACGAGCTGCACAAGTTTCTCAGCATGCGGCCCAAGTTCCTTCGACAACTTGGCGAGGAATGGTTCGGATGCCTTGACCAACCCACTCTTATCGACGTCTGACACGATCTTGACGCCGATTGCCTTGAGCTTGGCTTCGGACTGGGTCTCGAGCTCCAATGCTTTCTTCGGCTCGTTACGCCCGACTTCGTCAGCGGCGGCTTGAACCCAAGCCTGCTGCTCGGGCGTCAGGCTCTTCCAGGTCTTGTCGCTGACCCAAACGATACTGTTGTTGGCCTCGTGCTGCGTCATCGAGAGCACCGGGGCGACTTCATAGTGCTTGTTGGCGAGGAAGACGTTGACCGAGTTCTCGGCGGCATCGACGACGCCCGTTTGGATCGACGTATACACGCTGCCAAATGGCATATGCACGGTTTGCGCCCCGTAGGCTGGGAATATCGCATCTTCCGTGGCGGTCGCCTGAACGCGGATTTTCAAACCCTTCATGTCGGCAAGGTTCTTGATTTCTTTCTTGCTGTAGATATTGCGGAAGCCAAGCGTCGCGAGCGCTAAAACATGGGCACCGGGGACCGTGTCCTCGATCAAATCATGCATCGCCTTCGACACGCCAGGGTCGGCCAGCGCTTTTATCAAATGAGCTTCATCACGGAACAGGAAATGCAGCGAGAAAACGCCAGCTTGCGGCGAGACAGTCGCGGTATTGGCGGTTGACGTGATGGCGAAATCCAGATCGCCCGACTTCAACAGCTGAAGCACTTGTGGTTCCTGGCCAAGCTGCGCGCCCGGATATTGATCAACGGCAAATGCGCCTTTGCTAATCTCAGCCAGTTTGTTCGAGAACAGATCACCGGCGATGCCGTATCCGGTCGTTTTTGGCTGATCATAGGCAAACCGGAAGCGCTTCTGTTGCGCGCTCGCGTCACCACCGCCGAACAACGCCATCGATGCCAGCATAAGGCCACCGACAAGCGCTTTGCTATACCCAGAAAACATACCATTTCCCTCCCATTTCGTATTTTTGTTTAAAATCCGTAGCACCCCGGCGTCACGTCCGGAAGTGCAAATAACCCAGAGTACATCGTCACTTGTTGCGTCTGAACCGTTGCACGCGACGGCCATCGCCAACTTCGGTGGTGTAGATGGTGCCCTTGAAATCGATCGCCATATTGTGCACCCACTTGAAGTTGCCAGCCATGTGACCGGGACGGCCAAAACTCGATAGCTTGGTACCCGTCTGGCGATCGAGCGTCATAACCTGCATGTTGGCGCCATCCGCCACAAAAATGTATTTCTGCGCGCGATCCTCAGACAACACCAGATCCCACACTGATCCGTTCTGTAGGGTCTGCGGTTCGACCTGGAATTCTTTGACGAACGTGCCGTCTTTTTTGAAAACTTGAATGCGGTCATTGGCGCGATCGCAAACATAGACGAACCCGTCTTTGGACAAGCGAACACAGTGCACCGGATTTGAGAACGACTTGGACAGATCGGTGATCGCGACCAGCTTGTAGGGGGGAAGTTTTTCGTCCGTTGGCTGCTTGGTGCCGTATGCACCCCAATGTCTCTTATAAGTGCCGGTTTTGGCGTCGAACACGATAATCCGGCGATTGCCGTAACCGTCGGCGACATAGAGTTCCCCGGCAGCATCGTCCGTCACCATGTGAGCCGGCCGGCCAAGCCTCGTCGTACTATTTGAACCACCGGGTGTATCAGCCTTGCCGACTTGCAGAATGAACTTGCCGTCGGGCGTGAACTTCAGGACCTGATCGTCTTTATCGTTACCGCCGAGCCATACATTGCCTTGGCCGTCGATATGAATGCCGTGCTCGTTCGCGGGCCACGTGTAGCCTTCGCCGGGACCACCCCATTTCCTGAGCAATTGACCACTTGGCGAAAATTGCAGGACAGGCGGCGCCGGTTGGCAGCAGCGTGTTTCAGGGGGGTTCTTTTGCGCACCCTTCTCATCGTCGACGAGTGATTTAGGCCGATGAATGATCCAGACGTTGTCCTGGCCATCAACGGCCACGCCTGCAACCTGCCCAAGTATGAGATTGTCCGGGAGATCCTTCGGCCAGAAGGCGTCAACGGTATATCGCGGTGCAGTGCTCTTGGCCGGTACTTCGGCAAAAGCCGGTATACCCAACACGACAGCAAATATCGCTGCCAAAAAAGCGCGTGGCATAAGCGTTCTCCCGAACTGTCGCCCTTTGCGGACGTTGATTGCAACGTATCAGGTTTTTTACGACTGCAAACGGGCTCGGCCCGTTTTCTTCGAACCCGGTTACTCGTTCGCCTGATGGACCTCGATCACGTTGCCTTCTGGATCATGAAAAAAGATCTGCTGCCAACCCTTGATCGCCCAGGCGCCGTAGTCTGAGTACGGGATCCCTTTCTCGTCGAGCCGCTTCTTGAACGCTGCGATATCGTCGGTGCGGAAAGCGATGTGGCCGCGCTCGAGTGGATTGATCGCTTGCCCAGTCCGAAAGCCTGCCCCCAGATCGCGCTCCGCTAAATGCATCTGCGTCGTCCCGTCGGTAACGAAAGACACGGCTCCGAGATATCCATCTTTTTCTGTAGAGCGATTAGCCCCCATTGTCGGCTCGTCGCCCAGATCGAGTACGGTGCGGTAGAACTCATCCATTACCGGCACGTTGTTGGTGCACAGGTTGATGTGGTGCAGTTGGAGTTTCATGATTTGACTCAGCCTTATTCGACAATGTCCCAGATCGATTTAACACCGGATACTCGCACCGCACGCTCAAAACGAGGCACGCACTTTGAGCAAAGCCGGGTTATGCATTCTTCATAGCTCGGCCACCTCGCCGCTCGTTCTTTGTGTAGCGTTCTGGCGACCGGCTGTCACACACCCGCAATACGACTCCTGTTTGGTCCGGGTCAAATCGGATTAGTCAGGGGGACCAACGTGTCACCGACACCTGCGGGCGGCCACTATCGCGCACTGTTCATTTCTGATGTTCACCTGGGCACGCGCTCTGCACAAGCAGAGATGCTGCTTGATTTCCTACGCGAGACCGAAGCTCAGTCGATTTATCTGGTGGGCGATATTATCGACTTCTGGAAGGTGCGGCGCGGACCCCATTGGCCGCAATCGCACAACGACGTCGTCCAAAAACTGCTACGCAAATCGCGCAAAGGCGCCCGCGTCGTGTTCGTGCCGGGTAATCATGACGAAGGGCTGCGCGATTACTGCGATGTAAATTTCGGTGGCATCGAAATGCGCCGCGATACCATCCATACGACGGCCAAGGGGCAACGCTATCTGGTGCTGCATGGCGACGAGTTCGACGTCATCGTGCGATATGCCAAGTGGTTGGCCTTCCTCGGCGATCGCTCCTACGAGCTGGCATTGTGGTTGAACGGGCCATTGAACTGGCTCCGGCGCCACATCGGTCGCGATTACTGGTCGCTATCGGGCTTTCTCAAATCCCGGGTCAAAACCGCCGTGAACTTTATTGGTGAGTTCGAGCATGCACTCGCCGCCGAGGGCACACGCCGGCGCGTCGACGGCATCATCTGCGGTCACATCCATTGCGCAGCCGACCGCCACATCGGTTCGATGCATTACATGAACACCGGCGACTGGGTCGAAAGCTGTACGGCCATCGCCGAAACCAACAGCGGCGAGATGATCTTGATCGACTGGCGCAAGGTTATGCGCCGCCGCGCCGCTGAAGCGGACCACTCAAAGTCAATTGCCCAAGTCGAGGCAGCGTAGTTGCCCACGCGAGTGCGCGTCATCTGAGGTAAACCCATGGCAAACGTATCGGTATTCACGCGCAGCAGCACGGATGAGCGGCTGGACGCCGGCAACTTGGTCGGCCAAGCCGTACACCGCAATCGCGCCGGATCGCGCGAGGGTGCGCTGGAACGGCTGTTCTCGTTTGCATTCAGCAATCTGGTCTACGCGCAAATTTGGGAAGATCCTGTCGTCGACCTAGAGGCGCTATCGCTGGATGCCGATAGCCGCATGGTTGTAATCGCGTCCGGCGGCTGCAACATGATGAGTTATTTGACGCAAACCCCTGCCCACATAACAGCGGTTGATCTCAATCACGCGCACGTCGCCCTCAACAAATTGAAACTGACAGCGGCAGCACACCTCCCATCGCATGCCGAATTTAGCCGCTTCTTTGCCGGCGCGAATGACATGGCCAACGTCGGCAACTACAAACTCTATCTGCGCCATCGTCTCGACCCCGCCTCGCGCAATTACTGGGACGGCCGCGATCTGAGTGGGCGCCGGCGTATTACGGGCTTTTCCCGCAACATCTATCGCTATGGACTGTTGGGACGGTTTATCAGTGCCGCACATTTGGTCGCCAAACTGCATGGCGTCGATCCCGCTCGCTTGTTGGCGGCACGAACGCTCGACGAGCAGCGGCGCTTTTTCGAAACGCAACTGGCCCCCCTCCTCGACCGCCGGATCGTGCGCTGGATGATTGATAGCCCAGCTTCCCTGTTCGGACTGGGCATCCCGCCTGCTCAATACAAAGCGTTAGCCGGCGACCATGCCGACGGTATTTCAGCAGTCTTGCGCGAACGCCTGGAACGCCTCGCCTGCGACTTTGAGCTCGACCAAAATTATTTCGCATCCCAAGCCTTCGGCCGCAGCTATGATCAGCAACCAGGCGGCGCGGTACCCCCATACCTGGAGTTGCGGCATTTCGATACCGTTCGAGAAAACTCATCACGCGTCGAGGTTCGTCAGATCTCGTTCACGCAACACCTGCGCGAGCAACCCAACGCGAGCCTAGACCGCTACGTCCTGCTCGACGCGCAAGACTGGATGTCATCTGATGAGTTAACAGACCTATGGGCGCAAATTACCCGGACTGCGCGCCCGGCAGCCCGCGTGATCTTCCGGACCGCCGCTGCGCCAACTCTGCTTCCGGGGCGCGTTCCCGTCGTCATCTTGAACCAGTGGACTTACGCAGCAGATCGCTCGATGTCCTGGACGGCACGTGATCGTTCGGCAATCTATGGTGGCTTTCACCTTTACACCAAAGGCTGCGATGCAAAATGAGTGAGACTTCCGCATCCGATCACATGGATCGCATCTACCGCTATCAAAGGCACCTCTATGATGCGACCCGGCGGCACTTTCTGCTCGGCCGCGATACGCTCATCTCCGGTTTGTTGCCACCTGATGGCGGCACAGTCGTCGAGGTCGGCTGCGGTACGGCGCGCAATCTGATCGAGACCGCGCGGGCCTATCCTACTGCCCAGTTGTATGGGTTCGATATCTCCAATGTCATGCTTGAGACCGCGCGTGCGCGTATCAAGGCCGTTGGTCTCGAAAGCCGCATTCGAGTCGCGCAGGGCGACGCTGCGAATTTCGATCTATCTTCGATGTTTGGGATCGCCGCGGCCGATCGGATCGTCATCTCCTATGCTCTGTCGATGATCCCGCCTTGGCGCCAGGTGATTGACTATTCATGCCAACAGCTGTCGTCACAAGGCTCGCTCCATATCGTCGACTTTGGACAACTCGATCGCCTGCCGCTTTTGGCCAAATCGGCCCTTTACGGCTGGCTCGCGCGTTTCTCGGTCAAACCTAGTCCGGATTTGGAACCGGAACTGCGTCGTAAGGCACACCAATTCGCCCTTGATGCCTTTGTGGCGCACCCCTTTCGCGGTTACGCAACCTATGCCGTGCTACGCCGCATCTAGCGTCTTGCAGGCGCGGCCCGATCATCCAACACACTGTCACACAGGCTTCATATAACTTCGCTTAAAGCCTGCGTTATCGGGGTCGTAGCTGAGGCATATCGCCAACACGGACTTCGAATCAGATGAGGTCTCGATGCGCAACATGTTCAAAACGGCCTGCGTCATGGGCATTGCCTATGCAGTGTCGATGGGCAGCGTGCCTGTATTTGCAGCGGATATCTCCGGCGCTGGCGCCACATTCCCCTATCCAATTTATTCGAAGTGGGCGGATACCTACAAAAAAGAGACCGGCAATGGGCTGAATTATCAGTCGATTGGTTCCGGCGGCGGCATCAAGCAGATCCAAGCAAAAACCGTGACTTTCGGCGCGACCGACATGCCGCTCAAAGTTGAGCAGTTGGAAAAAGACGGTCTGATCCAGTGGCCGATGGTGATCGGCGGCAACGTACCGGTGGTCAATCTGGAAGGCATCAAGCCGGGCGAGCTCGTCCTGGACGGACCAATTCTCGCGAAAATCTTCCTCGGTGAAATCAAGACGTGGGACGATGCTGCGATCAAGGCGTTGAACCCTGCCGCAAAACTTTCCCCGCAACCGATCGTTGTTGTCCGTCGTTCCGATGGATCGGGCACCACGTTCATTTGGACCGATTATCTCTCGAAGGTCAGTGCCGACTGGAAGAGCAAGGTCGGTGCCAACACCGCCGTTGAATGGCCGGTCGGCATCGGCGCCAAGGGCAACGAAGGCGTCGCCAATAACGTGATGCAGACCAAGGGTTCGATTGGCTATGTTGAATTTGCCTACGCCAAACAAAACAAAATGAGCCACACCCGCGTAATAAACAAGGCCGGCAAGACGGTCGAGCCGAGTTTGGCATCGTTCCAGGCAGCAGCCGCTTCCGCCAAATGGGACGCAGCGACCGGTTTCGGCGAGATCTTGACTGACCAGTTGGGCGATACGTCATGGCCGATCGCCGGCGCGACGTTCATTTTGATGCCGAAGAAGCCCTCTGATGCTGCCGCCGCCCAGGTTGCTTTGAAGTTTTTCTTTTGGGCCTATGAAAAGGGTGGAGCTGCGGCTTCTGATCTCGACTATGTGCCAATGCCCGACGCCGTTGTCGGTCTGGTCAAAAAAGAATGGACCAAAGTCATCGGTGCTGATGGTAAGCCAATTATGTGATGTGATGGTTTAAAGGCGCGGTCGGCATGGCCGCGCCTCTTGGCGTTCCAAGGAATTTATAATGACGATCGCTGCGATAGCCGATTTGAACGCGTCCGCTCGCCAGGGCGCGTTGACGCGTTTGCGTCGCAACGACTTAATCTTCAAGAACGTCACTTACGCTGCCGCACTCTTCGTTTTGATCTTGTTGAGTGCGGTCGCCGTTTCCCTGCTCATCGGCGCGTGGCCCGCTATCCAAGCGTTCGGCCCGGCCTTCATCACCACCCAGTCTTGGAACCCGGTGACGGACAAATTCGGCGGTCTTGCTCCGATCTATGGCACTCTCGTGACATCATTTATTGCCATGCTCTTTGCCGTACCTGTTGGCATCGGCATCGCGGTGTTCCTGACCGAAGCCTGCCCCAAGCCGCTCCGCCGGCCGATTGGTACAGCCATCGAATTGCTGGCCGGCATCCCCAGCATCATCTTTGGCATTTGGGGATTGTTCGTGCTGGCGCCATTCCTGCAGACGACGGTGCAGCCGGCGCTGATCGCAACATTCGGCTCGGTTCCTATCCTATCGTCGTTGTTCGCCGGCCCGCCCTACGGTATCGGTATCCTAACGGCATCGCTCATTCTCGCGATCATGGTCCTGCCCTTCGTTACCGCCGTTAGCCGCGACGTGTTTGAAACCGTCCCGCCGGTCTTAAAGGAAGCCGCTTACGGATTGGGCTGCACGCGATGGGAAGTCGTGCGCAACGTCGTCATTCCGCACACCCGCGTCGGCATCATTGGTGGCATCATGCTCGGCCTCGGCCGCGCGCTCGGCGAGACGATGGCGGTAACATTCGTCATCGGCAATGCGCACAAAGTTTCGTCATCGCTGTTGGCGCCGGGGACGACCATATCGGCAACGATCGCCAACGAGTTCACTGAGGCGGTCGGCGATCTCTACACGTCGTCACTCGTCCTGTTAGGGCTCATTCTATTCGTTATTACACTGATCGTTCTTGCCGCCGCGCGGTATCTGCTATGGCGGCTCGAACAACGTGCGAAAGGCTGACCCAATGGCATCGCAGTCTTTCAATTTGGCGGGATTTCAATCGCGCCGCAATCGCAGCCGCCTCGCTATGGGACTGTGTCTTGCCGCCACCCTGCTCGGATTAACGTGCCTCGCGTTTGTGCTCGGCACCCTCCTGGTCAAGGGCCTGTCCGGATTGTCATTGCGTGTGTTCACCGAGATGACGCCACCACCTGGCAGCGACGGCGGCTTGCTGAACGCAATTGCCGGTAGCTTGATCATGACGGTATTGGCCGTCGCAATGGGCACCCCGATTGGCATTCTGGCTGGCACCTACATGGCGGAATACGGCCGTCATGACCGCCTGACCAATGTAATTCGCTTCATTAACGACATTCTGTTGAGCGCACCGTCGATCGTTATCGGACTTTTCGTCTACACCATCATCGTCGCGCCCATGCAGCACTTCTCCGGATTTGCCGGTGCGATTAGCCTCGCCATTATCGTAATACCTGTCGTCATTCGCACGACCGAGGACGTGCTCCGTCTGGTGCCGGACCAATTACGGGAGGCCGCAGCCTCGGTCGGCATGCCGAGCTCGGTGATGATCCAGCATGTCGCCTATAAAGCCGCGCGCGCCGGCATGCTAACCGGCGTGCTTCTCTCGGTGGCCCGGATCAGCGGTGAAACGGCGCCGTTACTGTTTACTGCATTGAATAGCCAGTTTTGGAGCCTCAACCTCAACGCGCCGATGGCGAGCTTACCGGCCGTCATCTTCCAGTTTGCGTTATCCCCATATGCTGATTGGCAGCGTTTGGCTTGGACTGGCGCGTTGTTGATCACAATTACCGTTCTTGCGCTCAGCATTATTGCGCGCATACTTGGTAGCAAAGGACAGTCGACATGAGTTCGATGATCGCAATGCAAGCACATGCTGCCCCAATTTCCGCGTTTCCCAAGACCGAGTCGATCGCGATCAAGGATCTCAATTTTTTCTACGGTGCATCACAGGCGCTGAAAAATATCAGCCTGCCGATTTATGCCAATCGAGTGACCGCATTCATCGGGCCGTCTGGTTGCGGCAAGTCGACATTGTTGCGCGTCCTCAACCGGATGTATGATCTTTATCCAGGCCAACGCGCCGAGGGTGAGGTCCTGTTCAACGGCGAGAACCTCCTATCACCGAAGACCGACCTCAACCTTTTGCGCGCACGGATTGGCATGGTGTTTCAGAAGCCGACGCCGTTCCCAATGTCGATCTACGACAACATTGCATTCGGGATCGGCCTCTACGAGAAACTTCCTAAGAGCGAGATGGACGGGCGCGTCGAACAGGCGCTGACCCGCGCGGCCCTATGGAGTGAGGTAAAAGACAAGCTCACTGCCAGTGGACAATCGCTATCAGGCGGCCAGCAGCAACGCCTATGCATTGCGCGCACGGTTGCCATCAAGCCCGAAGTCATTCTTCTGGATGAGCCGTGTTCGGCACTCGATCCGATTTCAACGGCGCGGATCGAGGAGCTCATCGAGGAATTGAAATCCGATTACACGATCGCCATCGTCACGCACAACATGCAACAAGCATCGCGGACCTCGGACTACACTGCGTTCATGTATCTGGGTGAGCTCGTCGAATTTGGCACAACGAAACAGACGTTCACCAAGCCTTCAAATATACGCACGCAAGACTATATTACGGGGCGTTTCGGCTAATCCGGCATCGCGTGAAGTACTGAGATTGCGGATCGTTAGCGCTCGCCGAAAACATAACCACCGCCTCTGACGGTCCGAATGGGGTCTGCTTCGTTTGGGCCAACCAAGACTTTGCGCAACCGCCCGACGTGCACATCGACAGTTCTTTCGTCGACATCCCCGTCCCGCCCCCAAGCGCCGTCGATCAGTTGCTGGCGCGTCAATACGCGACCGCGATTTTCCATCATGAACAGCATCAAGCGAAATTCTGTCGGCCCGAGCCGTACTTCCCGCTTGGTCCGCATTACACGGTGTGCCGCCCGGTCGAGCGTGATGTCAGCATAGGAGAGCACATCGGCAATCAGATCAGGCGACGCACGTCGCAGAAGCGCTTTAATCCGAGCGATCAGTTCGTTCACGGAAAATGGTTTGACGACATAATCGTCGGCGCCTGTCGAAAGGCCCCGGATCCGGTCACCCTCCTCGCCGCGCGCCGTCAGCATCAGGATGGGCAGGGATTTCGTCTCGGCACGCTGCCGCAACCGGCGGCACAGCTCGATGCCTGTGACGCCCGGCAGCATCCAGTCGAGCACCACGCAGTCGAAGCTCTCCTCGCTCAGAACAATCTCGGCCTCTTCACCCGAAACAACGGATCGGGCAACGAAGCCTGCAGCCTCGAGATTATAGCAGAGTAGTTCCGCAAGGGCCGCTTCGTCTTCAACGATCAAAACTGATGGCATATCGAGGTCCGTGTATTCCGCATGCTAAGAAATCTAATCAAGAATTACGGGGCAGCACGAACATGCTGGAATCATCCCCCTTGGGCCGATCCCCCTCAGGTGCGGTGCCGTGCACCAGATAGTGGACATTTTCCGCGATATTTGTCGTATGATCACCAATGCGTTCGATGTTTTTGGCACCGAACAACATGTGGGTACAAAGACCAATATTTCGTGGGTCTTCCATCATGTACGTGAGCATCTCACGGAAGATCGAGTTGTAGAGAGCGTCGATCCGGGCATCATCCCGCCAAACTTTCAACGCCTTCTCGGCATCGCGAGTGGCATAAGCGTCGAGCACATCTTTCAGTTGTCCAAGCGCATGCTCCGTCATGTGCCCAAGCCCGGTGAGCAGCGCTTTCGGCGGGGTTTCCTGCGCGACCGCCACAGCCCGCTTGGCGATATTCTTGGCCAGATCCCCGACGCGCTCGAGGTCTCCGGCGATTTTGATAACGGTCATCACGTGGCGTAGATCAACGGCCATTGGCTGACGCCGGGCAATCATCAAGATCGCCTGTTCCTGCAACGATCGGTCCAAGTCATCGATCACTTTATCGCTTGCAACAGCGGCAGCGGCTCGCTTCGGGTCGCGCCGCTCTAGGGCCTGGAACGCATTCGCCAGCAACTGCTCGCAATGCCCACCCATAACAGCAATTGTCCGGTCGAGGGCAGCTAAGTCCTGATCGTACGATTTGACGATATGATCGCTCATTCGAATGCTCCTGGCCGCGAACCAACGCGTATTTTGCGTGAATACGACAGTGTGATTGCAGTTTTGTGACAGACCATGCGGTCGATCGGAAGACTACGATAGCCCCTTTTCGAGTGCCGGGAAGCTTAGGGAAAATGTCGATCCCTCGCCGAGCTTGGACGTAATATCGATCTCGCCGTTATGACGTGTTACAATATGCTTGACGATTGCAAGGCCCAAGCCTGTGCCGCCTTTCTCGCGGCTCGACGCGGTGTTTACGCGATAAAAGCGTTCGGTGAGACGAGGCACATGATCGGCAGAGATGCCGGGGCCGTTATCTACCACGTTCAGGCGTATTACCGGTTGGCGGCCCCGTGGGCTCATTCCCCGTGTTACCACAATCGAAACGGTACCCTCGGGCCGGCCGT
The DNA here is from genome assembly GCA_031367505.1 of Hyphomicrobiaceae bacterium. Taxonomy (GTDB): domain Bacteria; phylum Pseudomonadota; class Alphaproteobacteria; order Rhizobiales; family Hyphomicrobiaceae; genus JAKFWF01. Next base: position 24,783 of record JANLPY010000476.1, read on the forward strand.
ACTTAATCGCATTATGCACCAGGTTCTGGACCGCTTGCACCAACTCGTCGTGGTCGCCGCGGATGGTGGCACTCGAAGCGAGCGGCTTACACACCAGCTGGATCTTGTCATTAGCCGCCACCTGCATCAATTGATTCACGACATCGCTTGCAACCAGATTGAGATCGACGGTCGTCGTGGGCGCCAAATGAGCCCGCATCTCGACACGGCTTAGAGCGAGCAAGTCGTCGATCAGCCGGGTCATGCGCGCCGCTTGCTCAGCCATGATGCCTAGAAACCGTTGTTGAGCTACAGGGTCGCCTTTAGCCGGTCCCGACAAGGTCTCGATGAATCCGGTCAAGACCGAAAGTGGAGTGCGCAATTCGTGACTAGCGTTGGCCACAAACTCGACGCGCATACGGGCGAGTGCGTCCCGTTCGCTCAGATCCTGCAGGATGACCAAAATCGTTGGTGCACCGGTAGTCGAGGGCGTAACTGCGAGCCGGGTTGCAACCCCTTCGAGACGGCGCTCGATGGGACTGTGCAGAACAACCTCGAACGATTTGCGATCCCCCGGCTGTCGCACATTGGTGATCGCGGTGACCAATTCAGGATTACGCGTCGTCCGCGAAATATGCTCGCCGATGCGCAACACACCAAATATATCGTGAGCCGGAGCATTGCCCTGCAGCAGGATTGCGGTGCTATCCAAGATGAGCGCGGGATCTGGCAACGCATACAATATGGAAGTGGCGAGTACTTGGCCGCCGGTCGAGGTATGATCGTCCATCTGGTTGGCGCGAGTGGCATTTCGATCGTTCGTCAGGTCACGTTGATAGTTCGCAAGAACCGATCTCAATTTGCGGATCGTGCTCATCATGCGGCTTTGCATTGATCAAGACTTCCCGATTGAAAACTCTAGCTTTGCGCACAGAGCCAATGCATACGTCGCCGCACCAGTAAAGAACATGACAAGACAGCGGGAATGCGACAATCGCGTTAAACACAGGTGGCGCCGATGAAGCTAGTCAGTTTTAAGCGCGGCGACGCGAGTGGATATGGTATTATTGTCGCCGATGGCATCATCGATATCGGTAAACGTTTGCCCTATCCTACACTGTTCCTGACCCTGGCGGCGAACGCCCTTGATGAGACCAAGGCCGCAGTAGCCGGTGCGAAAGCCGACTACGCGCTGTCCGAAGTGACGCTCGTAAAGCCGCTGCCTGAAGCCGTCAATTATTTCTGCGTTGGGCGTAACTACAAAGGCCACGTTGCCGAGGTCGCTGGCAAGCTGCCCGATTTTCCGAGCATGTTCCTCAGACTGCCAAGCTCCTTGGTGGCGCACGGTGAACCGATCGTCAGGCCTGCCATTTCGGAGCAGTTCGACTTCGAAGGCGAGTTGGCGATCGTCATCGGGAAAACCGGACGCAACATCAAACGTGAAGCAGCTTTATCCCACATTGCCGGCTACACAATTTTCATGGATGGCAGCGTCCGCGACTACCAGTTCGAGCATTGCCTCACCGTTGGAAAGAATTTCTTCCATACGGGCAGCGTCGGGCCGTGCATTGTCACCGCCGACGAGATCGGCGATCCCGGTCACTTAGTGCTGAAAACGCGGCTTAACGGCATCCAAGTTCAGCATACCCGAACCGATGACTTCATCTTCGATATTCCCTACATCATCGCGTACATCTCGGCCTTCACGACCTTATTGCCCGGCGACATCATTGCCACGGGGACGCCTGAAGGCGTGGGGTTCGCCCGCAAGCCTGCGCTTTGGATGAAGCCCGGAGATCGTCTCGAAGTCGAGGTCTCTAGGATCGGTGTGTTGCGAAACGCCGTGGTCGCCGAGGCCTAGCGCTCATTGCCTCGGTTGCAATCTCCCGCCCGCACCGCCGGTTACGGCGAGCAGAGTGCTGCCGCCTCGCGCATCGAGACCGGAGCCTCGTTGAGCAGTAATTCCGCGAACCTCGCCTCCACCCCTCCCGCCATCGCCGCAAACGGTGCCGGTTGCGCCAACTTGTGATCGACCACCATGCGCGACAGCAGCAATCTTCGTGCGTCGCCGCGACGCTCGTGAATGAGGCATGCTTCCCAGGCGAGCGTCACCGCACTTGCAACGTGATAGAGGGCACTGGTTGCGCGGCGTGCGTCGGCTTCGAGTGCAGGCTCTAACGCTACCTGCCTTGCAAACGAGATCGCCTGATCGACGAAACGTTGCAATCGATCCTTGTACGCTGCAGGCAATCCTCGCGCTTCGTTGAGCCGCGCGTGCAAATCCGCACCGAGCGCGCCATCGGCACTATGGCGTTGGATCGCACGCCGCATCGCATCGAGCGCCACGATATTGCCGGTGCCTTCCCAGATCGAGCCTAGATGCGCGTCGCGCAGCAGCCTCGGGTTGACGAACTCCTCGACGTAACCGATGCCGCCACGCATTTCGAGCGCGTCGCCGGCTACCTTGCGTGCGTCACGCGTCGACCGGTATTTGAGAACCGGGGTCAATATGCGCAGCAGCAGTGCCGCCTCTTGGCTGTGGTGTTGCTCGGCGCGTTCGAGTGCATCGGCGGTTACGAAACACAACGATAGCGCTTGTTCCATCGGAAGCATGAGCTTCATCAGTTGGCGCCGCGCCAAGGGGTGCTCGATGATCCGCTTCCCAAATACCGTGCGCCCGTTTGCGACCGTCAATGCATCGTGCAACGCGCGCCGCATCAGAGCGGTCGACTTGACGGCATTCGAAAGTCGAGACCAGTTGACCATCTCGGCCATCTGCACGAACCCTCGATCGAGATCACCGACAGCGTATGCGACCGCCCCTTCCAGTTTGATTTCGCCCGACGCCATCGAGCGGGTGCCGAGCTTGTCCTTCAGGCGGACGATCCGGTAATGGTTCGGTGTGCCGTCGTCGAGAAAGCGCGGCATGAGAAAGAGTGCGACGCCACGTGTTCCAGCCGGCGCGCCCTCGGGACGTGCGAGCAACATCGCGATGCCAGCGTCGGCGTTCGAGCAAAACCATTTGTCGCCATAAATGCGCCAGTTGCAGCCATCGCGAACGGCGCGGCTGGTCAACTGGCCGACGTCGGACCCGCCTTCCTTCTCGGTCATGAACTGCGCGCCCTGGGTGAGGCTACTCATGCCGGTGGTAATCAAGTTTGGAAGGTATTTGGCTTTGAGGTCCGCATCGCCAAACCTCGACAATAACATAGCGGCGCCGTCGGTGACGTTGAGCGGACAGCCCATCCCGAACTCGGCCTGGTTGAACACGTAGGTGAAAGCGTGCTTGGCCGCTGCCGTATACGGTTTTGCCCACCCCAGAATTCCACCACGATGCGACATCGCATGAATGCCGAACTGGCCAAATCCTGCCGCCTCGAGCTCGCGATAAGCGGGATGATACTCGATCGATTGCCGGTCTTGGCCGAAGCGATCACGTTGATGCAAAACCGGTGGATGACGATCGGCCAGCCGGGCACATTCATCCAGGCGCCCGCCCGCTAAGCGGCCAAGCTCGACAAGATGCGGCTCGATGTGCCGGCGCAGCGGCTCGGCGACATGAATGTCGAGTAGGTCCGATAACGATCGATCGGCCTCATAGAAATTGAGGCCGATCGTATCGGGTGCGATCAATCCAACCATTGTGATCCCGCGCTACGCCCGCTATTCGAGTTTTATATTCGCCGCTTTGATCAGCTCGGCGTTGCGCTGCATGTCTTCCGCCATGTAGGCCGCGATCTGAGCTGGCGACTGGGCAACGACCGCCGCGTTGATCGATCGAAGGCGTGCT
>JANLPY010000477.1:0-8295 GCA_031367505.1 Hyphomicrobiaceae bacterium
CGGATCGCCGCCCGCGCCATCGAGCAACTGGTGGCGTCGGTGCCGAGAACGATGCGTCAGATCGTCGACAACACCGTGCCGTACCGCCGGCTCAGGCCTCTGTCCTGATCGTCAGCCGGAGATAAGGGGATAGGTATGAAAAGCGACCGTGCGGCTCTTTGCGAGGCGAACGGTCGTTTTTGTTTGTTTGCCGGGGTCGATTGATGTTTTATCTAGAATAAAAATCTTCGAAAAGCGAATTCATGCAACCAGCTCATTAATAGTCTGCGCAGTAAAGTGCGCCGTGCCGTGGTTGTCACTCGGTAATGCTAAGCTTGGGAGGGGATTGTGAGAGCGAAGTTGAAACGTTTCTATCGCGACGAAAATGGCGCCACTGCAATAGAATATGCGCTGATCGCGGGGTCCATTGGTATTGCGATTATCACGGCAGCTCAATTAATCGGTGTAAGTCTCGTGACCGCCTTCACAAATGTGAAAACAGGATTTCCGGCTTAATCGATGTCGTAGAGCTGACAAGGGTTGCGCAGGCCAGTTTGGTTGTCCTCAGCATTCTTAAAATCAAGACAGAGAGTGTATCCTGTGATCGAGTTTCCCTTACTGCTCATGTTTCCTGCCGCGATGGCTTTTGCCGGCGCCATGGATCTATTTACCATGACGATCCCGAACAGGGTGTCGCTGGCGCTCATCGCGGCGTTCGCGGTTGTTGTTGCAATGACCGGCGCGCCATTGGCGGTTGTCATCAATCATATTGGCGCCGGTATCGTCTTCTTGGGCGTTGGTATCTTCATGTTCTCGATGCGCTGGCTCGGTGGTGGCGACGCGAAACTGCTGGCTGCGGCAGCCCTATGGCTTGGGTTTGACAGCGTATTTCCTTATCTGGTGCTAGTAACTGTGCTGGGCGGCCTGCTCGCAGTTGGGCTGTTGTCGTTCCGCAGCATCGCGCCACCTGTATGGATGATGCGTCAGGAGTGGGCCCTGCGCCTGCATGATCGCCAAGGTGGAATTCCATACGGGATCGCGTTGGCTGGCGCTGCTTTGTGGGTTTATCCCACGACGCCGTGGTTCCTCGCATTCGCGTAGAAAAAAAGTAGGACACCAGACGCGGTCGCCTTGCTCCGCCAACATGCTTGTGACGCGAAATCGAACAGCAGTTAACCTCATGTTGAGACTTCGACATCATAGTGAGGTTCGAACCAAGGTCGTTAGCGACCGCTGACGGGGGACTCGCTGCGCTATGAAGAAGGCCCAATTGATCGGAATTTCTGTCGCGGGCGTCGCGGGCGTACTTGCTTTCGTCATGATGGGCAGCATGCTCAAGCCGCCGCCCAAGCCGATGACCGAAGACAAGGTCGTCGATGCGGTCAAGGTGCTTGTTGCCAAGACCGACATCGAATTGGGAACGGTCGCGACTGACCAGAGCTTCCGCTGGCAGGACTGGCCTAAGGATGCGATTAGTCCGACGTTCGTGACGAGCACGTCAAAGCCGCAGGCGTTGCAGGAATTCTCTGGCCGCGTTGCCCGCACCCCCATCCTTCAAGGCGAGCCGATCACGGAAAACAAGGTCGTGAAACTTGGCGATGGCGGCGTCCTGGCTGCAATTCTGCCCGCTGGAATGCGCGCAATCTCGACCAAAATCGAATCGAAAACGGCGGTCGCCAATTTGGTTTTGCCCAACGACCATGTCGACGTGATCTTGACGCAACGTAAGCGCGGCAAGAATGGCTCGGAAGAAATCGTCAGCGATACCTTGTTCCGCAATGTTCGGGTTCTGGCGATTGGCCAGCAGGTCGAATCCAAGGAAGGCAAGAAAAACGCCGAGGGCAGCGTTGCCACCATGGAACTCACGCCGCGGCAGGCTGAAGCGCTCGCCCTCGCCAATACGGTTGGAGAGATCACGTTGTCTCTGCGGTCGGTGGCGGACCTAAATGGCGATGGACCATCGGCCAACGACGATATGAATAAAAAAGACCGAGGCAATTCAGTGCGCATGTTGCGTTACGGCGCCAAGTTTCGGGCATATGGCGTTAACTGATTATTACTGAGATTGCTCTACTCCACTAAGTTCCAGTTTCCGTTTGCGTATGTGTTTGCGTCTGTGTGCACCCCTTGTTCGGTAGCTCGTCAGAAGGCTCCATACCTATGCGGAATATTATGAAAATCGCCAAGGGCTTGGCCCTCATCAGCATCTGTAGCCTCCTCGGAAACATTTTTTCGGGAGCGACCGGCAGCGACGTGCTGGCGCAGAGCGCGAGCCACCCGAAGCGCGCCGTCGCCAAGGACGACACGAGCGCTGTCGATCTGCAGCATCCCAGTGGGCTTCAGTCCATCATGCGGATCAGCGAGGCAGGATTGCCGGCGCACAAGAAGCTTCGCATGGGGCTGAATAAGTCTACCGTGCTCGAGGTTCCGCGAAACCTGCAAGATGTTCTTATATCCGATCCGACGATCGTCGACGCTGTGGTGCAAACTTCGAACCGGATTTTTCTGCTCGCAAAGAAAACAGGCTCGGCCAACGCATTCTTCTTCGATAGCCAGGGCCAGCAGTTCCTTACGCTCGAGCTCTATGTCGAGCGTGATGCTTCCGGGCTCGAAGGTATGTTGAACCGCCTGCTGCCAGGCTCCCAAATCAAAGTAGAGATGATCAACGAGTCTGTTGTGCTCAACGGCAGCGTGCGCTCGCCCATCGATGCGACCCGCGCCGTGCAGATCGCCATGCAGTTTGTCTCGGTCGAGATCAAGTCGACCGACACTGCCTCGTCTTCGGTCTCCGATGTCAGAGCCAAGAACCTGGATTCGAAAGATAAGGTGATCAATCTGTTGGCGGTCGACGGCGAAGACCAGGTGATGCTGCGTGTCGTCATTGCCGAAGTGCAACGCACTTTGATGAAGCAGATGGGCATCAACCTTGGTGCACAGATTGCTTCTGGCAACTTTGCGACGTCATTTCTCACGGAAAATGCGCTGCCGCTGACAGCTGCGGCCGGCCTGGGCAGGCTGCCTATCCCTGGCATCAATACCGCTAACGGTGGAACCTCGATTTGCGCCGGTGGCAGTCTTTGCAATTACAACACAGGACCTGCAACGGGCATCTACGGCAACTCTGGGTTCTCTGGTGCTTGGGGCGATGCAAACGGAAATCGCATCAGCCACGCAATCAAGGCGCTCGAACGTGATGGCCTGGTCAAGTTGCTGGCCGAGCCGAATCTGACTGCAGTCTCCGGCGAAACGGCCAAGTTTCTAGCCGGTGGTGAATATCCGATCCCCGTCGTTGATACGACCGGTGCCCTGTCGGTCACCTTCAAAGAGTTCGGTGTAGGCTTGGCATTCACGCCGATCGTAATGTCGGAAGGCCGCATCAGCCTCAAGATCGAAACCGAGGTCAGTGAGCTAACGTCGACCGGCGCCGTTACGTTGAGCAACATCTCGATCCCCGCGATCAAGAAGCGCCAGGCGAAATCGGTTGTCGAACTCCCCTCAGGTGGCTCGCTCGCTCTTGCTGGATTGATCTCCGAAAGCATGCGTCAGAACATCGATGGCTTCCCAGGCCTCAAGGATCTGCCGGTGCTCGGTACATTGTTCCGCAGCCGCGATTTCATCAAGGAAGAGACCGAGCTGGTTGTCATTGTGACGCCGTACTTGGTTCGCCCCACGGCGCGTCGTGAACTTGCTCGTCCCGACGATGGCTTGGCGCCAGCAACAGACATGAAGGCGAACTTCCTCGGTCACATCAATCGGATCTACGGCAAAGGGACAGCAATGCCCGACGGCGGTCTGAAGGGCGACTATGGGTTCATCGTTGAATAATGCTCGCGCTGGAGAGACTGTCATGATCTACACTAAATCGAACATCGCTCCGCACGCCACTCGCTCCACGCGCAGTGTTCGCGGATTGGCTCTGAACCTCGCTCTGGTCTCGGCAGCTGCACTTCTCATCGCTGGTTGCAAGGCCGGTCAAGAAGGTCCGCAAGTTGCTGGCTGGAGCGTGGTGGATCCATCGCAACGCCATCCGATCCTGGTGTCGCAGCAACCCTCCAACCTCTCGCTTCGGGTGCCGCGTGGCAGCGCCGGCATGTCGCCACACCAGAAGGCGCAGGTCGTGGAATTTGTGACGCGCTACCGTGCCAGCGATAGCGGCAACAGCAAGTTGGTGGTCTCAGCCCCCAGCGGCTCGCCTAATGAGGTGGCATCGATGCAGGCCGTCGCCGAGATACGGCATCTGATCCGCGATAGTGGTTTCCCCGATGGGTCGATTTCGGTCGAAGCCTATCATGAGGAGCGCGATCCCCAGCCGGCCATCCGCATTTCATATCTAAAGTTTGTCGCGGAAGGCCCTGAGTGCGGAAAATGGCCGGCCAATCTCGCAGAAGAATCCAAGAATGAGCCGTTTGCCAACTTCGGCTGCGCCACCCAACGCAATTTTGCCGCGCAAGTCGCTAACCCCGCAGATCTCATGGGACCGCGTGCAATGTCGCCGGCGCCGGGCGATCGTCGTGATGCCGTTTGGGGAAAATACATAAAAGGCGAGTCTACTATCTCTCAGAAACAGAACGACGAACGCGTCGTTGTTCGAGGCGCGAACTGATCGTGATTGTGACCGTGAAGTTGAAGGAATTGATGTCATGAGCAGACAGGCCCACGCCACAGCCGAGCCGGCGATCGAAGACGGCGCGCTCGTTATTCACGACGAGAGAATTGCGGAAGTGCATGAATCGTTGATGAAGGCGCGTCCCATACCGCGCATTTCGATTCAGGCATTCTGCGAGGGCTCGGATACTGCCGAAGCGCTACAGGTGGCGGCTGAAGACCGGCGACTGTCAAAGACCCACGTTAGTTTGCACATGGGTGGTGCCCAGGCGGCGGTCGCGCACTATCAGGAAAGCCCGACGCCCAATCTGATCGTTATCGAAAGCTCCCTGCCACGCGCGCAAATGCTGGGTGAGCTCGACCAGTTGGCGGAGAGCTGTGATAGCGGAACGAAGGTTCTCGTTATCGGGCACGTCAATGACGTGATCCTCTATCGCGAGCTTCTGAAGCGCGGCGTCAGCGAATATCTCGTTGCGCCGGTGCAGCCGATCCAGCTGATGGAGAGCATTTCCAACCTTTATAATAATCCGGATTCGGATCCGGTTGGTAACGTGCTCGCCTTTATCGGAGCGAAAGGTGGCGTCGGTTCGTCGACGCTTTGTCACAACGCTGCCTGGACGATTTCCGAAGTGCTGAAGAGCAACGTCGTGATTGCCGATCTCGACATGGCATTTGGTACGACAGGATTGGATTTCAATCAGGACCCGGTGCAAGGTATTGCCGAAGCTTTGGGCAGCCCCGAGCGTCTGGATGAAGTGCTTCTCGACCGGCTGCTGACCAAGTGTTCCGAACATTTGAGCATCTTCGCCGCGCCTGTTGTGTTGGACCGTGATTACGATCTGTCGGCCGAAGCCTGCACGACCGTACTCGACGTCGTGCGGCAGAATGTACCTTTCGTCGCGGTCGACCTGCCGCACGCTTGGACGTCTTGGACAAAACGTATCCTTCTGAGTGCCGACGAAGTGGTCATTACGGCGGTGCCAGATCTTGCCAACTTGCGGAACGCGAAAAACATCTTGGATCTGCTCAAGCAGTCCCGCTCCAATGACGGTCCGCCGCATCTCGTCCTGAACATGGCGAATATGCCGAAGCGGCCCGAGATCAGTGTGAAGGAATTTGCACAAAGCCTCGATTTAAAGCCAACCGCGATTATCGAATTTGACATCGAGACGTTCGGCCAGGCTGCCAACAACGGCCAGATGATCGAAGAACTCAACAAGAAAGCCAAAGCCGTCGGCTCGATCCGGGACCTGGCCCTGGCACTTGCCCATCGTAAGGAGACGCGCGTCGAAGCGAAAAAATCGTCGATGCCTAGTGCTCTTGCCCCGCTGTTCGAGAAGTTGAAATTCAAGCGTTAAGGATAGTCCGCCATGTTTGGTCGCCGAACGAACGATCCCAGTGCGCCCAAAAAGGCGTTGCCGGCAGCCGCACCTGCTGGCGCGCCAGTCCCGAAGGCAATGGATACGAAGTCGCCATCGTCGGCTGCCGCTCCGCCCCCGCCGAAGGCACCTGAGCCAGTCGTCGAACACGGACGCCGGCGCTCCGATGAGTATTACGACGTCAAGACGACCGTGTTCAATGCTTTGATCGATACGATCGACCTGACGCAATTGGCAAAGCTGGATTCGGCTGCGGCACGCGAAGAAATTCGCGACATCGTCAGCGAGATTATTCAGATCAAGAACGTTGTCATGTCGATTGCGGAGCAGGAAGAGCTGCTCGAAGACATTTGTAACGACGTGTTGGGTTACGGTCCTCTCGAGCCGCTGCTGGCGCGAGACGATATCGCCGACATCATGGTCAACGGTGCGGCGACGACCTTCATCGAAGTCAACGGAAAGGTCACGAAAGCCGGCATCCGCTTTGCAGACAACGCGCAGCTGATGAATATTTGCCAGCGCATCGTCAGTCAGGTCGGCAGGCGCGTCGACGAATCGAGTCCGATATGCGACGCGCGTTTGCCAGACGGGTCTCGCGTTAACGTCATCGCGCCGCCGCTCGCCATTGACGGCCCATGCCTTACGATTCGTAAGTTCAAGAAGGATCGTTTGAAGCTCGAGCAGTTGATGAAGTTTGGGTCGATCAGCCCGCAGGCGAAAACCATCCTCGAGGTGATCGGGCGGGTTCGTTGCAATATTCTGATCTCTGGCGGCACGGGCTCGGGCAAAACCACGTTGCTCAATTGCATGACTGGTTCGATCGACAGTGACGAACGCATCATCACGTGCGAAGACTCGGCCGAGCTTCAGCTGCAGCAGCCACATGTGGTGCGACTTGAAACTCGTCCACCTAATCTCGAGGGCGAGGGTGAGATCACTATGCGTGATCTCGTCAAGAATTGTCTGCGTATGCGGCCTGAACGCATCATCGTCGGTGAGGTCCGCGGACCGGAAGCTTTCGACTTGTTGCAGGCGATGAATACGGGGCACGATGGTTCGATGGGCACGCTCCACTCGAACAGCCCGCGCGAAGCGATTAGCCGTCTAGAGTCGATGATCATGATGGGTGGCTATTCGCTACCGCCAAAGACCATTCGAGAGATGATCACCGGCTCGATCGACATCATCATCCAGGCTTCGCGATTGCGCGACGGCTCGCGTAAAATCACGCACATCACCGAAGTGGTGGGTATGGAAGGCGAAGTGGTTACCCTGCAGAACTTGATTGTTTACGAGATCACGGGGCAGGATGCGAACGACAAGATCATCGGCCGTCATCGCTCGACGGGCATAGCGCGTCCGCGATTCTGGGATCGCGCCGAATACTATGGCGAGCAGAACCGTTTGGCGGAAGCACTGGCATCGTCCGAAGTGGCGGATGCCGACGGAAACCCGATGGGAGAAGCAAATGCTTAGTCCTGAAATTGCGCAATTTTTAGGGCTTGGCCTCGGCGCACTTGCGGTGTCGAGCATCGCATTCGTTGCGATGTGGCCTTATCTGTCGGGGGAAAAGACAACCGAGAAGCGCATTGCGACCGTCACGAAAAATCGGCAAAAGCGAACAACGCGCGTTGTTCAGCAGGAGCAGGCTTCGAACAGAAAACAGCAAGTCGCCGACACCCTGAAAGACCTTGAGAATCGTCAAAAAGCGAAAGAAAAATTATCACTTCGCGTTCGGCTTCAGCGGGCAGGACTCGAAATCACGCCCAAAGTGTTCTGGATTGCGAGTGGCATTTCCGGTGTGGTATTCGCCGCCGGCTTGTTGATTTTCGCGAGTGGGGTTCCACCAATCGCTGCCGCCGCCGCAGGTTTTGTCGGTGCGTTCGGATTTCCGCGTTGGGTTCTCAAGTTTTTGACCAAACGGCGCCAAGCGAAATTCGTCAATAATTTCGCCAATGCGATTGACGTCATCGTGCGAGGTGTGAAGTCTGGTTTGCCCCTCAACGAGTGTCTCGGCATCATCGCACGCGAAAGCCCCGCACCGATCAACGAGGAGTTTCGTGAGGTCGTCGACCAAGCGCGTGTGGGTGTCACATTGATCGAGTCGTTCGATCGCATGATGGCACGCATGCCACTGCCGGAAGTGAAGTTCTTCGCCATTGTGCTCGGCATTCAGCAGCAGGCCGGCGGTAACTTGTCTGAAGCTCTCGGTAACTTGTCGGGCGTCCTGCGTGATCGCAAAACGCTGACCGGTAAGGTCAAGGCGCTGTCTGCCGAAGCAAAAGCGTCGGCAATGGTGCTCGGCTCGTTGCCGTTTATCGTTATGTGCATG
>JANLPY010000490.1:0-2997 GCA_031367505.1 Hyphomicrobiaceae bacterium
AACCGTCGGAAACCTGATTGACGCGCAGCGTCAATCAAAACGCTTGCTACTTCGTCAGCCAGCGTCAATCATCACTTTGCTCGGCCGCCTTGTCTCATCCAGATTGACGCGCCGCTCTCACCCAGATTGACGCGCTATACACAAGAGCTCTATCTGCCGCACTTTCACTCCGGCGGCGCGACCGAACAAATCAGCCGCTTCTGTGAGGGATTATTGCTCCGGCTTTTACAGATCTCTCCATCATCGGTGCTCATTTGGCCGGGCGGCCCATATGCGGGCCAGCTCGTGCCCGCGGTCGTCGCCCTTTACCGTTGTCGCGGTGAAGGGCCATTTCTTGCGTGGCACCTTCGGCAAGGGTCGCGGACGCTCACTATGGGTCCATTCTGCCACGCCTACAAGAACTATCGGGCGCAAACGGGCGCATTACACGTCACAATGGCGCGTATCGCCATTGCGATCGCGGTCGTATTGAGTTACGCGATTGAGAATTTGTGGCCAAGCCTATCGTGTGCTTTGCCAAGAAATACGGAGAGACCCATGTCCTCAGCGAAGATGCCGGTAAGGCGCAGCTCGCGTGAACCTGAAACGTATACGCACTATCAAGCTCAGGTAGGCGCGCAGCACCTAAATGGAATCTTGACCCGTTTGTGGTTTCGGAACATCGATGTCCTAGCGGAACCCGAGGCGCAGCGAAATCTTGTGCCGGTTCTCCGTCGCGTCATGCTCGCCTACAGCGATGGCATGCTCTATACGAAACTGCAGCTCGCGGCGGCGATGCAGCCGGTCAATGAAAAGACCATAAGCAAGCTTCTTCAACGCGCGGCCAAAGCCGGTCTTGTGGAGGAAGTGCGCTCGCGGCTTGATGGGCGCGTACGCTGGGTTCAGCCGACAGAGTGCCTGATCCAGGAATACAACAAGGAGATAGCCGGCGTCATCGAGCATATCCGATTCTTGGTTCGAGACATTTCGCGCGAGCCACTGCCAAAACTGCAGGAAGAGCAATCATTCCGCGCCTCTGCTAAACTGTATTTCCCCTATGATGTTGTGGGCAAGAAAGTCATCAGTACGTACAAGCAGCTTGCTCGAGCGGTGGCCTTATCCAAGGGATTGAATGAAGCGGAAGCGATGGCTGCAATCGTGGATGAGTGTGCGAACCTTATTCCAGTGGATTTGCGCCCTTTAGCTGGGATGGCGGTGATTGCATACGTTGACGGTCAATTTGAGAAGGCAGTCGAGCACGCAACAGCGGCGCTGAAGAATGATCCGTCGGAAGACCACGTCCGATATTTCCGCGGTACCAGCTATTTTGAACTGCGGCAGTTCGACAAGGCTGCTGCGGATATGAAGGTTTTATTAGATCCGACCCGATTCGGTCAAAGCGGTAATCTTCATTTTCGCTATGCGGTATCCTTATTTTTAATTGGACGCCGAAATGAGGCAAAAGCGGTGATCCGACAACTCCAGACGCCGAAGGCCAAGGAGACGATCCGAAGCGCAGACAATGGATTGGCAAATTGGCAATCGTTCATGAGCAGACAGGAGCGACCATCGGATGCCGAGATTGCGTCCCTACCGGCACGATACGCCGGAGAGCGATGGCACAATTGGCGATAGCCGCTGAGCGACCCACCTTGATGAGCAGCGGCTCTTTTGATTTGCAAATTTGTTGGTGGACGGGATCTAGTGCGTACCACCTCCCTTGCCCATTCGGATATGTACTCTAACCGCGACGCTGTCGGAGTTGATGCGGCATGCCCCATCAAGACAATCCAATAACATTGGCCGACTTGATCGGATCGACATCGGCTGCGCAGCCGCTCGACCAAGCGTTAGAAAATATCCGCGTTCGCCGTCGCAAACTGCTGCGAGATGCGGCACCCCAGGCCGCCGACACCGCGATCGTGCCCGAGCCCATTCCGGTGCTCGACAACCCAAACGCGTTCGCAACAGATTTCTGGCAGCGCAAACTGGCCGAGAAGACAAAGTCGGAGTCACCCAAAGGCAAGCCGACCAAGGTCCCACATCTCACTGTTCATGAAGGCGACGATCAACCAAAGAAGAAGTGAGTGGTGTTCCGGCACGCTCTGGTAATCGTTAGTATGCTGTAAACTGACGATGTGACGAACAAACGCACTCGACGGACAAGCGCCCGCTTTGGATGCGCGGTACACTTGAACAATGACGAAGCTGACCGAGCCACCAGCGGGCGCACGGCAGAAGCGCTTTCAGCGAAATGACAGCGCGCCGGCCATTCGCATGACCTCACGCGATCTCGAAATCCTACGGCAGATCGCACGCTTTCGTTTTCTCTCATCGACCCAGATCCAACGTCTGGTCGGTGGTTCTGCGCAGCAAGTTCTGCGTCGACTTCGCGCCGCATATGACCATGGCCACATCGAGCGACCGCGTGCGCAAATCGCCGAGCTCGCCCACTTTCATGACGATGGCAATCGGCCACTCGTCTATGCGCTGGCAGGTCGTGGCGCTAAGGTTCTAGCCGCCCAAGGCTACAGCGCCGTCAATCGCATCGACTGGACGACCAAGAATTCTCGCGCGACCGCAGATTTTTTGGCTCACACCCTTGAAACCGCCGAGGTCATGATCGGATTCGAGACTGCATGCCGGTCTGAAGGCGCACCGCGCCTAGTCGATCATCACGCACTGCTTCCCTATCTGCCGGAAGCAACCCGTACCAGCGACGATCCATTCCGCCTTGACGTGACCGTGCGTCATGTCGATCATGAACTCGAAGTCGCCGTCATCCCGGATCGCTTGTTCTCGCTGTTTCTCGACACCACCAGTCGGTTGAATTTCGGTGTCGAACTTGATCGCGGCACCATGGATCTTCGCGCCAGGCTGTAAAAGCCGGAGCAATAATCCCTCACAGAAGCGGCTGATTTGTTCGGTCGCGCCGCCGGAGTGAAAGTGCGGCAGATAGAGCTCTTGTGCCTGCGTCGGCCGAGGGTGGGGGATGAAGACAGTGGAACTATACGCACG
>JANLPY010000503.1:0-3967 GCA_031367505.1 Hyphomicrobiaceae bacterium
CAGGTGCGGACGTAAGAGTGGGCGGGCACAAAAGTGTTTTGAGACACAAACGCCCATGAATAGGGTACCAAGCAGCAGTCCGAAAGAACGGCACACCGAGAGGATAAATATCGATGGCTATAAGTAGAAAAGAAGAAGCGCGGGCCCTGAGTATAAACGAGAGCGAGTTGGTCGAGAGATCCCACCATCCGGCTCTGCAAGAGCTTGCGGATGATGATCTCTTCAATCTGGTGAAGCAGATTAGAGGACTTCGCGAGAAAGCGAAAACTCAGGCCGACCAACGCACGCGAGAAATACGCGGCAAGGCTCCAGTAAAAGGGGTTCGACCGTCGCAGTCCGATGAAGGTTCCAAAATCAAAGTCGCCGTTCTAGCGATGGCCGTGCGCCGTCTCAATAATGAAGTAGAAAGACGCCGCAAAATGGCTGCGGCAACCTCTCTTGTCGAAAGTGCACAAAATGCCCTACTGATGAAGCAAGCCCAACTGGCAAATGGTCCGGCCCACAACAGTCGTCATGCTCATACGGGTATGCGGAACGCAGTAAGCCAGCGCAGGCAGAAGTTGGTCCGACCTATGGAACTTGGCCGTCAGCGCAAGGCCGCGAGCGTTGCTCAGGCTAAAAGGGATGGACGATAACTACCAAGAGACTAGTTCCATCTTGTCCGCTCCGGTGTAGGTTTCTCGGATGTCGGCATGACGGGCGTGGGGCGGGCTCTGGCCGACGTCCGAGAAGCGCCCTGGCACGAAATCGCGGGAGGTGAGGCGGTGCCGGTTCAGCGGGCTCTATGGCGATTGAGCCGGCATCGGGCGTCGGATGGGAGCACTGGCAGTTGCTGCAAGGGTGCTTGTCCCCTCGCGTTTGAGGCAAGTTGAATCGGCGACGACGAAAAAGCGAGCCGTGCCGGGGCCATTTTGGCTTTGTTGCTGGGCAAATGATCGGCGTGGCGCACAGCGGTGCGGTACCGGCAACGAGCCAGCTTGTGTGGTTGGCAGGGATGACGGCGGGCAACGCGATGCGCGGTCATGACGTGTCGATCCTGATCTTGCTCGGTGTGGGCTGGTGTTTTGGTTCGCACCTGGCGCCAAAAACCTCGATGATGAGCATGTGCCCGCCGCAGCAAGGACACGGGTGGGCGCGCACAGGGTGGATATCACCCTCGATGGCCGCCGGCTTGGGCTCGACAACCGGCGCGGGCGCCGCAAGCAACTCGCGCGCCTTGGCGATAGTGGCGGCACGTTGACCGTTGGCTAGCAGGCCATAGCGCCGGATGCGATGCAGGCCCTTTGGCAGCACATGAATCAAGAAGCGGCGGATGAACTCGCCCGTTGCCAGCGTCATAACCTTGAAGCGATCCGGGCCGTCGACACGGTAGTCCTTGTAGGTGAACGAGACGGTGCTGGCGTTGGCCGCGAGCAGGCGCCGGTTCTAGACCGAAGTTCCCCGGTCCAATCAGCGAACGCTCGCTGCTTTCCTCAATTGCATCATGAGGTTCGCTGATTTCCGAGAGCGCCATATGTAGGCATGGGCTGCGTCTGGATGACTCATGCGCCATTGGCGCAAATCATGGTTTGTGGCGGCATGCACATCGCAGCCATCCCGAACCGCGGCGCCCGCCCGACCTATCTGTTGCGCAAAAGCGTGCGCGACGGACGGCACGTGACGACGCAGACGCTGACCAATCTGTCGGCGCTGTCGATCGAGCAGATCGAGGCGATGCGGCGGGTGCTGAAGGGTGAGAAGCTCGGGCCTCTCGGCGGCGATTTCGAATGCATCGGATCCAAACTCCACGGTCACGTCGACGCCGTGCGGACGGCGATGGCGCGGCTCGGCTTCGACAAGCTGATCGATGCCAAGGCGTCGCGCTCGCGCGACCTGGTGGCGGCGATGGTCGCTGCGCGGATCATCACGCCGACAGCCAGCAAGCTCGGGCTGGCCGGCGCTTTCGCCGACACGACGCTAGCGGACGATCTTGGTCTGCACTGCGCCGTCGAGGACGAACTTTACGAAGCGATGGATTGGCTGCTCGAGCGCCAGGGAAAAATCGAGAAGAAACTCGCGAAACGACATTTGAAAGAGGGCGGGCTGGTTCTTTTCGATCTGACGTCGAGTTATTTCGAGGGCGTCACCTGCCCGCTCGCCAAGCGCGGTTACAGTCGCGATCGCAAGCCCGGCACATTGCAGGTGAATTACGGGCTCTTGACCGACGAACGCGGCTGTCCGGTTTCGGTCTCGGTATTCGACGGCAATACCGGCGATCCGAAAACGCTGTTGCCGCAGATGGAAAAGACGAAGAAGGACTTCGGCATCGACAGATTGGTCATGGTCGGAGATCGCGGCATGATCTCGAATGTTCAGATCGATGCGATGCGACAGATGGACGGCGTCGACTGGATCACGGCGCTCAGGAGTGGCGCGATCGCGAAGCTCATCGACGACAAGACGCTGCAGCCTGATCCCGGATCGACGTCCGGGACAAGCCTGTTCGACGAACGCAATTTGATGAGCTTGGAGAATGCGAATTATCCCGGCGAACGCCTGATCGCGTGCCGCAATCCGGCGTTGGCGCAACGGCGTCGCCAGAAACGCCTGGAATTGCTCGCTGCGACCGCTGTCGAACTCGACAAGGTCGCGGGCCTGGTCATGTCGGGAGCCCTTTCAGGTGCGGCGAAGATCGGCGTGCGCGTCGGTAAAGTGATCGCCAAATTCAAAGTGGCGAAGCACTTCAAACTCGATATCGAAGACGGCTCGTTCCGATACCATGTGGACGAAGCGAATGTCGCCACGGAGGCGGCGCTCGATGGCATTTACGTGATCCGAACCAGCGTCGGGACGGACGATATGACGCCGGAGCAGACCGTTTTGAACTATAAGAAACTCGCCGATGTCGAACGCGCGTTCCGAACATTCAAAGGCGTCGACCTTCACGTTCGCCCGATCCGCCATCGGCTCGAAAACCGTGTCCGGTCACATATATTCCTGAGTATGCTGGCGTATTATGTGCAGTGGCATATGATCGAAGCCTTGCCGTCGCGGCTTGCCGCGGAGGCAACAAGCCATGGCGCCACTGACATTTAAGGACGAAATGCCGGCCGGGCCCGAACGCGAGCGCGATCCCGTGGCGCCGGCCAAGCGTTCGAAAGCGGCGCTCGACAAGGTGCACGCGCGCACGCTCGCCGATGGCACGGCAGCGACGAGCTTCGGCCGCCTGCTGGCCCATCTCTCGACCATCGTGCGCAATACGATGCGTCCGAAACGTGCCAAGCCCGGCGAAGCGACGTTCATGCTCACGACGACACCGAACCCAAAGCAGCGGCAGGCCCTCGATCTGATCGCCGCAATCGCGGTGTAGGCAGTACAGCGCAGGTCGATTCAATCGTAGTAGATTGAAAAGGCTTGCGCTTTGCGATTCGAGACCGGGGAACTTCGGTCTAGATCGCCACGCGATGCGTGTAGCGCGACAGGTAGGCGAGCACGGCCTCGGGGCCGCCGAACGGCTTCTTGCTGTAGACGACCCATTCAGAGCGGCGAAGCGGTGCGAGGAACGTGGCAAAGGCCTCGGGGTTGGCCAGCCGAGCATGCGCACCGTAGAATCCGAGCTTGCCTGAATCGTGTGCCGTCATCAGCATCTCGATGACGAGACGGCGGAACAGCCGCGAGAGAACACGCACCGGTAGAAAGAAGTTCGGCCGGCAGGCGACCCACTTGGTGCCGTCCTGCGAAAGTCCACCAGTCCTTCCGGCTGTCTATCAATTAGCGATTAGCTTTGCCGAGTTCGACGCCGTTGCGGACGCCTCCGTGTCGTTATCCGAATGTCGAAGACATTGGCCCCGTACACAGGTCGGGACGGCTTTTGCAGAATAGCCTGCAGGCGTAGTTCCGTGGTAAGTCGCGAGCATGAAAATACATCTTGCGCTTGTCCTCACCGTCCTCACCGCCCCCGTCGCTGCCCAGCCGGTCAGCCAACCTA
>JANLPY010000539.1:0-8214 GCA_031367505.1 Hyphomicrobiaceae bacterium
GGCGCTGGACGATCGCTTTCAACGGTGACGGCCGATTCCCTTCACCCGCTCCAGCGTTAACACCCCAAGTCGCCGAGGGTCTCACCGCGCGCCAGCTCGATCACCTTCGTTGAGCCCCTTCGGCTTACGCTACGACCGTCAATCGGCGCCGAACCAGCGGGATCACCGCTTTCACAGCCAACTCTTCCAGACCGTCGACAATGTAGCGCGCATAATGGCGTTCAACCATTGCGACACTTGTGTCGTGCATGGCCGCCGCAAGCCTTATAGGGAGCCCTGAACGTATTGCGCGTACGATCGATGAGTGACGCAACGCGTAAGGTACGACCCCGCTCAGGCCAACCCGCTCGCAAATCACCTTCCACTGGCGAGTGATTTCGGACGAAGATGTCCAAGGCGCTCGGCGATCGCGGCGCCATTCCAATTTACTGGTTTGAACCATTCGCCACCTCTCGAGCAGCGCGGCCTCCGGGAATCGTCCAACCAAGGCAAGGCGGAGCGAATCAATCACGTCCTGGCTGACTTGCACTGCGTAATGATCATCTGACTTACCTTGGCCCTTACGACTATACGGGACAAAGATGCGCCGGCGCTCGGCTTGAACATCGCCAACGCAGATCCGCTGAACTTGCGAGAAGCGGGCGCCAGTTGCTGCAAGAAGGAGTATCATCCGCCCGACATCACCATCATGATCGAAATCCGCTGCGGCTTCCACGACATCGCGTACGGTCTCGTCCGACAGGATCTGATTTTCGCGGGCTCTGCTCCCTCCGGGTTGAAGCGTCTTATCGCCCTTGAGTCCCCACCGAACCGTTTCAGCAAAGTCGGGTGGAAGCCGTTTGCGCAAGCGGCTGTAAGCAAGATTCAACGCTGCTTTCAAATCGGAAATTGTGCGCAGGCGTGATGCAGGATTTTTGTCGGGAGCGAACCGCGCCTTCCACTCGCACAACATGTCCTCGGTAAGCGCCGGCAGCGTCGTCTCGGCCAACTTATCATTGAGGACGTATCGCGTAAGGCGACTGTGGGCGTCGGACCGCTGCCGTGTCGTCGCGTGGAGCGACCTGCGCCTGGCATCGCGCATAGCGATGTAGGCAATGACAACCATCCCGACCGTCTCGGGCGGGACCTCAGCTTCACGCGCCGCTTGCTCGCGCATCGCCGTGACATAGGCCCGTGCCTGCTTGCCGGCTTGATCGAACGAAAGCGTGCCTTCGGCAAGAATGTCGTCCGCGATTCCGAGCGGCGCGCGCCGGTAGTTGCCGTCACCGACATACCATCGAACCAGCCATCGGCCGCCCTTCGTGGCGGGTCGATAGCCTAGGTGAATGTCCGCATCGAGCTGGCGCCAGTGCAGCCCAGGTGGCAAAGTACCGCGCGCATTGCGGGTCGCGAGTTTGGCTTCGTGGAGTGCTCCGGGCATATCAAAACCGTACAGTATCCGTGCAGAATGATCCCTGCTGTCGCATGATACACGATGAAGCTATTTTCGTGCAAGTGATTGATTGATATGGAAAACATGAGACAGAGTGAGACGGTGAAATTGCCGAAACGGGCCTGCTCTCACGGCGAAAACACGAGTTCGATTCTCGTAGGGGTCACCAGAGTCTAAGTCATTGAGAACATTGTAGTTATTGTTCGGTGTACTTGCGACAGATTGGCCGATTTCCGCCAAATAATGGAGACGTAAGTTTCCAACCTCAGGCAGAGAAGATTGTGCGGCCTCAACAGGTTGAGATTCCACGCCCTTTTCTCTTCGGTGCGAAAATCGTGTCTTGAGTTGGGTGCGGTCGCCGGCGGGTCAGCGGAGCAGCAGCGCGTCCTGCTCAGCCCAGGATAGCGGCAGGCCGTCGAGGTTCTGCAGGAACCGTCCTGTCAGATGGGCCGGTTGCTCGCCATCAATGATGGCGTTGACGATCGATGGCGATAGATAGCTTAGTCGAACCAGGCGCTTGTATCGCTCGGTCGACCGCCCGAACAGCTTTGCCAGTCGATCGAGCGTGAAGTTGGGCTTGGCGATCGCCAGCGCCTGGGCGCGGTAGGCATCCTCGAGCAGGATGATCAGTTGCGGATCGGATTTCGGTTGGTCGGAGACGGCAAGATCGCCGACGATCAGTTTCGCGTCATTGCCATGCCGGATCCGCTCCAGCGACCGCTCAATAGTGGTTCCGTCATTGAGCAAAAGGGTGAGTCTGGCATCGCCGATCGTGACCTTGCGCACTCGTTCGATGACCAGTTCACGGCGCTGGCGATCATCCGCTCCTGCCAACACCTCGGCCAGCCGCCGGGCATCGGCAGAGCCATCGATGCTGCTGACCTGTCCGGTAATATGGTTGGCCAGCAGTTCACAGCAGATCGTCTCGATCGCCTTGGCCGAAAGCCGGTAAGGCGCCGGACACCCATCCGTGATGGTCTTGGGATGCGTCACATAATAGCGGAACCGCTGGCCGTTCCGCGTGGTGTGAACCGGTCCCATCGTTCGCCCATGGCGATCGACAATCAGACCCTGCAGCAAGCTTCCTGACACCAGCTTGGGACCGCGGACCGCATCGGTGCTCAGGGTAACGAGGATCGCCTGCGCCTCGTCAAACTTTTGCCGCTCGATGATCGCGTCGTGCTGCCCTTGATGGATCGTTCCCTTGTGATCGATCTCGCCGACGTAAAGGCGGTTGGAGAGCAGGCAGCGCAGCGAGCCATATTCAAATGCCTTGCCGCCAACCGACTTGCCCTCGCGCTGGCGCAGCTTGGTCTTCAGTCCTTGGCGCCTCGCCCATCGCAGCGTGCCCTGGACCGACTTTATCCGGACGAACGAGGCGAAGATGGCACGGAGGCAGTCTGCCTCGGCCTGGTTGACCACCAGCTTCCGGTCGAGCACGTCATAACCGAGCGGGACGGTGCCACCCATCCACATCCCCTTGGCCTTGGATGCCGCTATCTTGTCGCGCACCCGCTCGGCCCCTACCTCGCGCTCGAACTGGGCGAACGACAGGAGGACGTGGAGCATCAGCCGGCCCATGCTGGTCTTGGTGTTGAACGACTGGGTGACGCTGACGAATGAGGCGTTGGCCTTTTCGAGCTGCTCGACGATCCTTGCGAAGTCGGCGAGGCTGCGGGTCAGGCGATCGATCTTGTAGATAACGATCACGTCGACCTTGCCCGCCGCCACGTCAGCAAGCAGCGCCTCCAATCCCGGCCGGTCCATGGTCCCGCCCGAGATGCCGCCATCGTCATAGCGCTCGCGGTTTATGCTCCATCCCTCGTGCTTCTGGCTGGCGACGTAAGCCTTGCAAGCTTCATACTGGGCATCGAGGCTGTTGAATTCCTGCTCGAGCCCCTCCTCGCTCGACTTGCGCGTGTATATGGCGCAGCGGACCCGGGTCATGCGACGAGCCCGAAGAACTTGGGCCCTGACCAACGCGTGCCCGTGATCTTGCTGGCGATGACGCTCAGGGACGAGAACCGGGTTCCGTCATAGAGCAGCCCGTCCTCCCCGACCTCGACAACATAGGTGCGACCGCGCCAGCGGCGGACCAGGCGGTTGCCTGGACGCAAGGAGCCACGCGACGATGATCGCCGCCGCCGCGACGTCCCCTCCCCACCCTCAGCCAGCATCCGCCGCGCTTCGGGCGCGAGGCAGCCGATTGCCATCTCCTGCAGACGCCAGGCGATGCCGCGAGCGAGAAGGTCCAGCGTGAACGCCGCCGGTGGTGTGGCCTTGTACAGGTCACGCCACCGGTCCTTGAGTTGCTGACGACTCATCCGACGCAGGCCATTGACCTGCTGTTCCAGTTCGCTGCTCACTTGGGCGCCACCGCCCGGTAGGTGCGAACCCCATCGATCTTGTCGCTGTCGATGGCATAGCCAGCCTTACGCAGCCCGGTCAGCGCCGCCCGCGTCGTGTGTGGCAGCCAGCTGGTTGCGGCGATCATCTGGTCGAGGGTCGCGCCTTCGTCGCGGACGAGCATCGAGGCGAGATGATCGCGCTTGGTGACTTGACGAACGGGAGCAACAACTACGTTGCTCATTTTGGGCGCAGCTTGATTCGAGCGGCGTGGCGACTTCGCCGAGCGCGGGGCGGCTGCCTTAATCGTCGGCTTCGAATTCTTACGTTCGGTTGACTTCGTCTTGGTAGTGGTCCGGGTCATGAGTGGTCTCCTTGCGAAAGCGACACCTCGCCGCTCCCACCACCCAAGGCCCGGTCAGTCAGGCTGACCGGGCGGCGTCGCGGGGACACCGCGACTCACGACAACGACCAATGCTCGGTTCCAAATCGAAGTCGAATGGAATGTGCGGGGATGTCTGCTTTCGAGCCATTGCGGACATTCGCTAGGTCTGCGAGATCACATGAATGCTTGGAAGAGTTCGTGTGCTTTGCACCGGGTCAGCTTTGGTTATCGCAGCGTTGCTCACCGCTGGTTGTCGACGCGACGGGGGCGTGATTGGCACGGCAACACTGCCAAACATCCAAGGTACCTTCGTGATCAAAGATAACGATCGGACGACTGCGCTCACCTCCGTTCAACATTCAATTTTCTATGTGATCGGAAATGCGCGGACGCTGGTATTCAAGGGCGCGGGTGGTGGCCTGCCTGTGCTTTCGATGCTCAGTCGCGACGACGTCCTCGTCCGATATTGCGGAGGTTCGATCTATAAGGTCGAGTCGTCCTTCTTCGAGAACGAAGCCGACAGAACTCACGGCCTACGCATCCTGCGGCTCCAGCCAGAAACATCGCGAGGACTGACAGCGAATGGTCGAGCGATCTGCTCGTAGGAGCGAACCTGCTAATGACCACTCTCCACCCAGGCCGGCCATGAGTACTATCGCCCGGTTACGGTCATGGCCGGCCTTCAATCCCATGACTGACGGGTGCTACTCACTTTCCTATTTGGAAAATTGCCGAACTTCTGCGATGCGCCGTTGACCATTGTACCGTTCGAGCTGAACGACAATTGAGACTGAACGCCGGATATATTCCTGCACCTCCTGCCAGCCAAGTTTGCTTCCTGCCTGAAGCACCAGAAGCGCCAATTGGTCGATTGCGCGATCGGGCGAATCGGCATGTATCGTGCTCATTGAGCCAGGATGACCGGTATTCACCGCGCGAAGGAATGTCAGTGCCTCGCTCCCTCTGATTTCGCCCAACATGATTCGATCTGGTCGCATTCGAAGCGAGGCAATCAGAAGGTCCTCGGCAGTTACCGCAGCTTCACCTAGGTGGCCCCGAACGGCAAGCAGACCAACGGAGTTTGGATGATCAAAGCGCAACTCAGGCGTATCTTCAATCAGAATCAGGCGCTCTTCACTTGGGATTTCCCGAAGAAGCGCGTTGAGGAATGTGGTCTTGCCGCTTGAAGTGCCGCCGGAGATCAGAATGTTGCGACGTTGAATTACGGCGTCGCGCAAGAATGAAGCCGAATGCGACGTTCGCTCAACAGGTGCCTTCTGCGCCGATCGAAAACTTATTCCATTGTTCTGCACGGCCTCCGCTGCTCGGGTTCCTTCAAATTCTTCGAGGGACATGCTGGAAGCGACGTGCTTTCGGATCGCCAGCGCTGGCGCGCCGCGGGTGGCAGGGGGAAGTATTATCTGGACGCGTGAGCCGTCGGGCAATGCCGCAGCCAGAAGAGGGTGTTCGCGATTGACGCCTTGCGCGCTGTAAGCGGCGATCTGGCGGGAAAGGCGCTCGATAAGGCGAACGTCCAGCGCGGGCAACTCGTGCCGCGCAATCTCTCCGCCAATGGTTTCGATCCAGACTTCCCCGGGCCGATTAATATAGACGTCGGTAATACTGTCGTTGGCAAGAAATTCGGCCAGCGGTACGAGGTAGCTTTCTAGGTAAATATCGCTGGCCCGCATATCAATTTTCGACGTCGGTAAAATCAAGGTCATGCACGACCATTACTGAAACGCTCGTTCCTTCCTTTACGGTCAGCGTCGGCCTTACATCCTCCGGTTTGGAAATCGCTAACTGAGGCGCGCTGCTGGGCAGGGCATAAATTACCGTACCTCCTGTCGCCCTTCGTGTGGCGACCTGCGCCCCGATATCAAGCACGGTTTGCAGCAATGCTCCGCCAAAACGGGCAAAGAAATGGGAATTGACCTTACCTTTGATACCGGCCCGACCGAGTGGGTCCGCGGATGGGGAGTCGATATCAAGAACTACGCCGTCCGGCCGTGTCAGTCGATGCCATTGAATGAGCGCTCGATTCTGGCCTGGCGTGAGGTCGGCTTTATACTCGCCAAACAGTCTGCTGCCGCGGGGAATCAGCATATGGCTTCCGTCGAAACTCGATACATCGCGCGAAACGATTGCCCGTACGAAACCCGCACGGTTAGAATCGAGTGCCGTTTCCAAAACAGCCTGAACGACAGTGCCCTGCGATATGGTCGTTGACGGATTGGAAAGGCGGTAAGCGCTGATGCGACCGTCCTCTCTCGCTTTTTCATTAAGACCGGTGATGGCGGCGGAAGGCTGCATTGTAGGCGCCTGATAGATGAAGGCCGGGGTCGGAGGCTGTACCGGTTGGCTGGCAGGCGCCGAGTAGGAAGGCGGCGGCTGATAGGCGATGATGCCCATTGGACGCGGCCATGACTGCGGGCTCGGCCTTTGAACGGGAAGAGTTGGTGAATAGACAGTGTCAGCTTTGCGCACCGTCGATGTCTCGCTGGGACCTGGATCGATCATCCGGGGGATCACGAGTTCGGGCGGAGGGGCCATAGGCGAATCTGTCGCCGAAACCGGCTGCGCGATTACGGGACTGGTAATTATGGTCCGTCGCGTCTCGAGTGCAGCAAAAAGGCCAAGACCAGCAAACGCCACGGCGCCGCCGAAAATCCATATCGGCCTGTTGCTGGGCGTCCTCGCCACCGCAGGTCGAACGTCAATCAGTCCATTCGAATGGTTCAGGTCAGTCATGCGGGCTGCTCCCTGAGGCGGTTTGGCGGCGGGCCTCAGCTACCTCTGTGTCAATCCGGAAGATTAGTTCCTGATATACTCGGTCGATGACGAACGTCCCGCCGCGCACATAGCCATTTACCATCTCCTCGCTTTTGCCCGACCGCAGGGCGAAGACAGCAGGCAGGGGCTGATCGTCGCGCCAGGTGATAAAGGTATTGTGACCATCGTCGCCGATCGTTGCCGGTCGCAGATTTCTGCTCCCCGATAGACTGTAACGAACGCCAGGAAGCAAAACCGGAGGGGGTGGCGGAGCAGTCACCCGATTCGTAGTCTTCGCTCCCCAAACCAAACTGACAATCAGTGGTAGCTTGCTGGGATCATCAGTTGTCGGTGAGAGTTCGAGTTCGTACTGATGCTGATCAGTTCGCACGCTGGCAACCGCTTGTGCAACCGGACCTGTAGAGCGAACGGTCAGGCTGTCGCCGGCAGTTCCAACACTCATCTGGTAGGCTGAAGGATTGCTGACAACGATCGTCTGCACATGCTCGCCTGGAGTAAAAAGGATGGTCTGGGTGGCCTCAGCTGAAGTTGGTATTTGAATCGGTCCTCCGATGGCAACGTCGATTGTCCGAAAGCGCGAATCGCCTTCGCGACTTGCCGTTTGAGCGTGAACCGATACCGAAAACAGCAACAGGGCCATGCCAACACATTTCATCGCATCGCCCCGCCAATGGGCTGGCTTAGCGCGATGGGCCTGATTTGACCTGCGGGAACTGTCGGATCGGCGAGCGTCGCTGACTCAGGAACGATATCCGCGTCGCGATGATAGTGGGTGACCTGGAACCCCAGTGGGTTGGTCAAACGGTCCGCGGCGCTCATCGCCGCTCCCGAAAAGCGATAATTCAGTACCACTGACCAAAGCATGTGAGTTTGAGGTTGCCCCCCCGCGTCGGTCCGAATTGTCGCAAAACGAACCAGCGCGCGGTCGGCGCCAAGCGGCGAAATACTGTGGATCTCAACATGTGCCAGGGAGCGGCGGGGCAGATTCGCCAGTGGGCTATCGGGATTGTTGGCCTGCATCCCTGCCAAATATTGACTGCGCGCGTCGCCTGCCGACCAGAGTGCGACCTTACGGTAGCTCTCCCTGAGTGAGTCAATATCGAACTCTTCTCTTGCGATAACATACTGTGCGAGGAACGATCTTATCAACGCCCGATCCGGCGCGATCGTGTCACGCTCAAGGGGCTTCAGCGCCTCGACATATCCCGTCTCTCTATCGACCAGGAGCGTATAAGGTTCGACCGTCTTCAACGGCATT
>JANLPY010000545.1:0-4416 GCA_031367505.1 Hyphomicrobiaceae bacterium
CCCCGCGCACAAATTCCTCGACGCGGTAGGCCATGAGGTTCGCGCCTGCACTTTCAATGAGCTGCACATAGGGCAGCTTGTTTTCCAAAACCAGTTCCTGGATTCGCAGGTGCTTCTCGAGACCCATCGGCTGGAGCGCGCCGGCGTCGATACCGGCGTCCGAGGCGCTGATCATGCATCGAATTCCTGATACGGTTCCGATTCCCGCGATGACACCGCCTCCGGGTACGCTCCTGCCAAGGTCAGGGGTATCCATAGCGAGTCCGGCGAGCGACATCAATTCGAGGAACTGCGTTCCGGAATCCAGCAACAGCCCCACTCGCTCCCGCGGCAGCATCTGCTTGCGCTTCTCGAACCGTTCCCGAGAAGCCGCCGATTTGATCACCGCACGCTGCTGATATTCGCGCACCCGATCCAGAAGTTCCAACATTCCATCCCGATTCTTACGAAAGGTGTCGCTCTTGCAGGGAACCGTGGATTCAATGTGCGGCATGGCGAGGACTATTTCTGTTCCGACGTGGACGAAGGCGCGACCGCCGCCAAGAACCGCTCCCGCGCCTGCCGACGCAGCAGATTTCCGACGCCGCTCTTTTGCATCGCTTCGCTCAAGGTAACGGCGCGCTTCGGAACCTTGGTCCGGATCCAGCTGTCCTGATAACGCGCTGTGGTGAGTTCCGGGTTCCGCCAATCGCCCGCCATCGTGTGCTCGCCAAGCGGCATGCTTTCACCAATCTCGCGGACTCGTACTGGCGTCCCGGTCTCGTCCGCAACCTTGATCTCGACGCTGATCACCTCACGACCAACCGAACCGAACCACGTCGGTTTGCTGCCGTCCGGATGCAAATGTTCGTCTCGAAGCAGCGAGGCCATGAGCATCGGCGACTCACTGCTGGAAGTCGATGGTCTTGGTATACGTAAACTCGTTCAATCCAGACTCGCCGAACTCACGACCATGGCCTGATCGCTTTACGCCACCAAACGGCCCTCCACTTGTCAAACGCGGGAAACCGCCGTTGATTATGACGCCACCAGTGCGCAGCTGCAGAGCCATCTCGTAGGCGCGCCCGACATTGGCCGAGAAAATCGCTCCTGACAATCCATAAGCAGTGTCATTGGCTATCGCGATAGCCTCCTCATCGGTGTCAAACCCAATCACTACACCTACGGGACCGAATACTTCCTCCTGAGCGATACGGCAATCATTGCTGACGCCATCAAAGAAAGTGGGGTCATAGTAGTAGCCCCGATCGAGATTCGTCGTGCGCCTTCCGCCGACCACCAACTTACAACCCTCATCCAGCGCAACGGCCACGTAACGCTCTGTGCGAGAACGTGCTGCCTCCCGGATCAATGGCCCCATAGTTGCTGCAGGATCATTGGGATCACCGACCTTCACGCCGCCGATGAGGTTCCTGAGCGCCTCAACATACCGGGCGCGGATCGCGTTGTGAACGATGTGGCGCGTCAGCAGCACACAACCTTGACCGGCGAGAGTAGTAATGCCACCGAGTCCCGCCGCAGCCGCCATCGCGACGTCAGCGTCTTCTCGTACGATAAGTGCCGACTTTCCGCCCAACTCGAGCACGACACGCTTGACTGTCGGTGCGGCCTGAGCCTGAATCGTGGCACCCACCTTGTCTGACCCCGTGAAAGTAATCAGGTCGACACGCCTGTCGGTAGTCAGAGCAGCCCCGACTTCCGGGCCACCGGTGACAATATTGAGGAGACCCTTGGGCAAGCCCACTTCATCGGCAATTTCACCAAGGACAAGCGCTTCGAACGGAGTGTATGGCGATGGCTTCAGTATGACGCTGCAGCCAGCAAGCAGCGCGGGGACGCTTTTGCAAACGTTACAGAAGAAGGGCACGTTATATGGCGTGATGGCAACTACGAGACCCACCGGTTCGCGCGACACCACTCCCGCTGCCAGTGAAAGCGAGCCATGCTCATTGGGCACCACGTCAACCGGCAGCGGTGTTAACGTTGGACGTGTGGAAATGTCGACCATTTGACGCGCAAGTTGCAGCGGCATGGCGAACTGAAGGAATCGAGCTACTGCCAGTACTGACCCGGTTTCCTCTACGATAAGCGGGATAATCTCTTCGCTACGTCGCTCAATAGCAGCAAGGAACTCCGCAAGTTTCGACTGTCTCTGCGCCTGACTCATCCGCCGCCAGCCCCCCCCGTCGAAGGCCTCACGCCCAGACGCCAATGCAGCCTCTAAGTGAGTTCGCGATGCCAGCGGGGCTTCAGCCAACGTAGTCTCGTTCGCAGGATTAATTACGGGTTCGACTTCGTCAGTGGGAATCCACTCGCCGTTTATGTACAGAGCCTGACGTTCTTTCAGTGTCGTAATCGACACAAGATCACCCTAACGTGCGCCGGTCTAGCTGACCAGCCCGATCTTGGCCACTTGCCGTGTGCGGCCCCGCGTACCCGTTGATCACGCCGATCACCGGCTTAGGAGCCTCGTGGCACTTGCGGCACAACGACCCGACCGATTGCTTCAACACCATCCTAGTCTCCCCCGTGATCCAAGCACGTTCAGTCGAAAGTCTATCGCCCCCTCCCAGCGACAGCTTGTCATCTGCGACCAATTTCCTGTCGACGAGAACCAACCCATCAGACCCTAACTGAGCTCATTGGTGAAGCCGAATGACATAAATGCTCGGGAAAATGACCGGCGTCGACCTAAAACAGTACGTACAGTTCTAGCTCCCGCACATCGCCGGCCGAGACAGCGCTCGTCAGCAACGGTTGCTGCTCGCTCGCGGACCGCGTGGCCCGCGCCGCGGTCAGGCTGGCGGCGATCGATGTCGGTATCGGAGACCGCTGCCGACTACTGGAGCGTTTACGGTTATGCAACTTTTTTTCGATCTCGATCATCAGTACCTGACCGAGGAGCAGCGCATGCTGCGGGCGATCCTGCGTCGCTTCATCGACGAGGAGGTAAAGCCCAACGCAGATCGGTGGGAGGTGGCCGGTCATGTGCCGCGCGAGGTCTATCACAAGCTGGGGGACATGGGTGTCTTGGGCAGTTCCTATGCGCACGAACTCGGCGGTAGTGACATGGGGCTGATGGGGACTCTCGTCGTCGCGGAGGAGGCCGCACGTTCCACGTACGGCGGCTTCGCCGGGTCGGTGACGCTGCATACCGACATGTCGAGGTATCTCGGCGTGCACGGCAGTGACTATCTCAAGTCGAAATACATGCCCGGCATCATAAGCGGCCGCACGATCGTTTCGACATGCGTGACCGAGCCCGGGGCAGGCTCTGACGTGGCTGGTCTGAAGACGAGAGCGGAACGCGAAGGGGACAGTTACGTCATCAGCGGATCGAAGCTGTTCATCACCAGCGGGATTCATGCCGACCTCTACCTCGTTGCGGCACGGACCGATCCCCATGCGGCTGGCAGCCGCGGGGTGTCGATGTTTGCGGTTGAGAAAGGGACACCCGGCTTCTGCATCAGCGCGCCGCTGCACAAGACTGGGTGGCGCTGCTCCGATACCGCGCAGCTATACTTAGACGGCGTGCGGGTTCCCACCTGCAACCTGATTGGCGAGGAGAACCAAGCCTTCCACTACATCATGAACGGTTTCGCGCGCGAGCGATTTTCGGTCGGCGGGATCTGCGTCGGGCATGGCGAATCGGCCCTCGAACTGACGCTCGAATGGGTCAAGAACCGAAAGGCCTTTGGCGGCACGCTTTGGGACCAGCAGCACGTCAGGCTGGAGATGGCCCGCATGGTTTCCGAGCTCAATGCCGCCAAGGCCTTTCTCTATCAGGCCGCCTGGCAGGCCAGCCAAGTCACTAACCGCGAAGCCGCCCACTTGGCGGCCATGGTCAAGGCACATGTGCCGGTGGTGGTCAACAAAATCCTCTATCAGTGCGTGCAGTTTCACGGTGGCATGGGCTACATGACCGAAACGCCAGTAGAGCGGATCTCGCGTGACGTCAGGTTGATGGCCATTGGCGGGGGTGCCACCGAAGTGATGCTGCAAGAAGTGGCCAAGCGGATTTAGGAGTCGGCGTGGACATGCAGGAATCTGAGCTCTCCGGCGCGGCGCCATCGGCCCCAGCGCCCATCGGTCCGATGCTCTCGGGCATTCGATTGATCGAGGTCGCCGCCCTCGGACCTGCCCCCTTCTGCGGCATGATGCTGGCGGATCACGGTGCCGACGTCGTCCTGGTCGAGCGCGAGAAGCCGGACCCGGACTCTACGGACTTCGGCGAGCATGCGCTGATCAATCGCGGCAAACGCTCGATTGCGCTCGACCTCAAGTCCGGGCGCGGACAGGAGATCTTCCTCGACCTGGTTCGATCCGCGGACGCGCTGATCGAGGGCTTCCGTCCCGGCGTGATGGAGTGTCTCGGACTGGGACCAGCACAATGCCAGGCGGTGAACCCGCGGCTCG
>JANLPY010000566.1:0-3049 GCA_031367505.1 Hyphomicrobiaceae bacterium
AGAGCGGTATCGAACGAGGCAATGAGAAAGGGTTCGCGTTCGGTACGCTGGCCCTGAGCGATGGCAGGCCACTGGCTCCTGCCGTCGATCTTGGCGTCCCGCAGCATGGGGACGCCCGCCGCAGCCGCTAGCGTCGGGAACAGGTCTTGGACGCACACGGGTTGCGTCAAAACCCCGCCGGCCGCGACCTTGCCGGGCCACCGAATCAGGGCTGGCGTATGGATCCCGCCCTCGTAAACCGATCCCTTGCCGAACCGGAGGGGGGCGTTGCTTGCGCCGTCACGAGGGGCCGCGCCGTTGTCCGAGAAAAAGACGACGATCGTGTTGTCGCGGACGTTCTCGGCGTCCAGCGCGTCGATCACCCGACCGATGCCGATGTCCATCGCCTCGACCACGGCGGCATAAAGGCCCGGCTTCTCGCCTTTCCCCTTGTGCTTCTCGACGAGATCGCCCGGCGCACTCAATGGGTCGTGCGGGGCATTCAAGCAGACCTGGAAGTAGAAGGGCGTGGCCTTGTCGCGGGACTTGATCTGCCGGACCGCCTCGTCGGCCAACAAGTAGGTCGTGTAGCCTTCCTCCGTCACGGTCTTGCCGTCGCGTTGCCAGTCGATTCGCCCGTTCCGGCCCGTGTGTTTGTAGTAATCGACCTCGGCGTT
This sequence comes from Hyphomicrobiaceae bacterium, assembly GCA_031367505.1. GTDB lineage: Bacteria > Pseudomonadota > Alphaproteobacteria > Rhizobiales > Hyphomicrobiaceae > JAKFWF01. The sequence continues at coordinate 657 of JANLPY010000566.1, forward strand.
GAGGAACCCGTAGAAGTGATCGAACCCGTTCTGCTGCGGTGTGGTCGCCTTGCCGACGTGCCACTTGCCGACGAGTGAGGTCTGATAGCCCGCTGTCTTGAAGACCGAGGGGATCGTCGGCAACCCGTTCGGCATACCGGGTTCTGCGCCTTGGAGCGCGGACAGAACGTCAAACCGGCGGGGCATCTGGCCCGTGAGCAGCGCCACACGAGTCGGACTGCAAACCGGGTACACGTAGAAACGGCTAAGCTCGGTGCCTTCCGTGGCCAACTTGTTCAGGTTCGGCGTCACCATCGACTTCGCATGGTAGCCGACGCCGGCCCAGCCGAGGTCATCGACGACGACGAGTAAAATGTTGGGCCGGGTCGGATCGGCAGCACTCGCGCTGCACGATGCGAAACTGACCAATAGGACGACGATAGTCCAGGCGGTGCAGGTTCTCGATTGAGTCACTTTTGTACGCCAACGCATCGGATACCACTCCATTCGATTTCCCCCAACAACCGGGCCTTCGTTCGGGCCACGAGAGCCAGACTCATTTCCCGACCCGCTCGTCCGCATGGAGGCTAATCTGGTGACACGTCGAACGAGGAACCTGGATAGGTACCCGTTAGTTCAGGAAACAACAGCAGATATTCGCTGACAGGTAACCTAACCGAACAAGCTTAAGCTGGGCTGAAGCGTCGAATTGAAACTTGGGCTGGCACTGCTTACCTGGCGGCACAATATCGGGTGTAGCTAGATCTTCTGGTGGCAAGAAAAGCAATGTTCACCACAGAGAAATCCAAAACCAATTCTAATGGATTTCTCTGTGACTCTGTGTCTCTGTGGTGAACATTGCTTTAAGTGGCCCAGAGCTTTTCAGTTGCACCCACAATATCTTTCCGGTGGCCACTTTTATTCACCGTCACAACAGCAATACAAAGACTCGGGTCGATTTTTGAACCAGGGAACTCCTTTATGAAAATCACGAAAGTTCTCGCGTACCGTGTCGAACTTCCCTTGCAGGAAACAAATTACAAATGGTCAGGCGGGAAATCGGTGACCGTGTTCGATAGCACGGTTGTGCGTGTCGAAACGGATGCCGGTCTCATCGGACATGGTGAAGTCTGTCCGCTCGGGCCGTTTTACTTGCCAGCTTATGCCGAAGGCGTCCGCGCCGGGTTACGCGAACTCGGGCCGCACGTCCTCGGCGAAGACCCGCGACAACTCGGCAAACTCAATCGGATCATGGACGCCGCTCTCAAAGGGCATCCCTACGTCAAAAGCGGGATCGACATCGCGTGTTGGGACATTCTGGGCCAGGCGACCGGATTACCCGTGTGCGAGCTACTCGGGGGACGCTACGGAAATGACTTTCCGCTTTATCGCGCCATCTCGCAGGAGTCGCCTGATGAGATGGCGAATCGCGTCGCGTCCTATCGCGCCGAGGGCTATCGACGCTTTCAACTCAAAGTCGGCGGCGACCCCGATGTTGACATCGCACGCATTCGTACCGTGGCGGCCAAACTCTTGCCCGGTGATCGTCTCATCGCTGACGCCAATACGGGCTGGACGCAGCATGAAGCGATGCGAGTCGTGCGCGCCGTCCAGGATGTCGATGTCTACATCGAACAACCCTGCCTGACCTACGAGGAATGTCTCAGCGTGCGGCGGCACACGAATCACCCGTTCGTTCTCGATGAAAATATCGACAGTCTCGACGTTCTGTTGCGCGCGAAAGCGGACTTGGCAATGGACGTGGTGAACTTGAAAATCAGTAAACTCGGCGGCCTCACGAAGATCAAGCAAGCCCGCGACCTCTGTGTCAGTATGGGAATTGCCATGACGCTGGAAGACAGTTGGGGCAGTGACATCGCAACGGCGACGATCGCACATCTCGCCCACAGCACGCCGACGGAATTCCTATTCACCAGCACCGACTTCAACAGTTACGTCACCGTCTCCACAGCCGAGGGCGCACCCCAACGGGTCAACGGTCGAATGGCCGCGTCGCACGAACCTGGCCTCGGTGTCCGCCCGAAAATGCAGGTGCTCGGTGACCCGGTTGTGATTGTTCAGTAAGGTCCGAAGTTTCCCGACTGTCCAACCTCTTCGATGGCGTCTCACCCTGTTGACCCAACCGCCGTTCGCACTTGGTTTGCTGCTCGCCACCATCGGCACCCAATCCGGCAAGATCTGTGGATTTCACTCGACTGCACTGATTGAATCTGCGATTGTATTGGTGTTGATTTAAGCCCGGCCTACCTCCGACGATCATCCGGGACGACGACACGACGCATTCCCCGATGGTCCGCCACGGGTGCAGCTAAATTCTCTGGAGGTCAAAATCAGAATGTTTACCACAGAGACACAGAGGCACAGAGCCATCCATTCAAATTGGTTTTGGATGG
>JANLPY010000567.1:0-4241 GCA_031367505.1 Hyphomicrobiaceae bacterium
AAAACCGCCGAGGCGACGTGCTCGATGAACTGCGGCGCAATCGCGCGGCGGGGCTCTCTTATGATCAGCGCCGGCGGGTTTGGGAGTTGTCAAAGCTATATCCGACCATAAATTTGGATATTAATTTCGATTATAACAAAGCAAGCTTATCTCCCCAAGCTTACCCTCAGCTGCTACGCTTGATGGAGGCCTTGCCAAAGGCTTCGCCAAGATCAGAGTTCCTGATTATCGGGCATACCGACAGTGTGGGCAGCAGCGATTACAATCAAACGCTATCGGAAAATCGCGCCAAATCGGTTGTCGAATTCATAACGAGGAATTCGGCGATCAACCCAAATCGATTGATCTCGCTGGGTTTCGGCAGTCAATATCCGCTCACTCCGGCGACGCCGGACGCCGCCATCAATCGTCGCGTTCAGATCGTCAATTTCGGGCCCTCGATTCCGCCGTTGCCGCCTTTTCCGCCCCCGCCGCTGCGCACGAGTGAAACCACGTTTTTTGGGCTCGTCGCCATGCTGCTCTTGACGGGTTTTGCGTCGCGCATCTGGATGACTGCGCGCGCATTTGAGAGCAGGGCGAGAGAAAATGGCAACCGTGCGGCAAAACTGCAGGGCGTCTTCGAGACGCTCAATCATACGGTCCAAAATCTCGGTGGACTTATGCAGCAAAGGTTCGCCGCCATCGAAGGTCACACCACGCAGTTGATCGGTACCACTGCAAGGATCCGCCACGACACGCGCGACGTTGAAAAGCACGTCGATAAACTTGAGGTAACGAAGACTGGAGTGACGACAAAAGTTGCGTCAGTCAAAGAACAGGTCGAGATGGAGGCCGCTGCCCTGCAGCGGATTGCCGATCAGGTAAAACAGGACGTTGACAATATCGTCCAAAAAGAACGTCAAGTCGATCATCTGGAAAACGAGGTCCACAATATCGGCATGGTCAACCGGATCGCCAATCAGGTGAAAAGCAAGATGGCCGTGGTCGATCGCAACGCCCGGCAACTCGACCACATCGAACAGGAGCTTCTCGCGCTGCATAGCCCGGCCAAGCTCAATGGTAACGGCCACGGGCACAAATGGCACGGCGACCATGACCACCGGCATCGCGCGCTCGTCGAGCTGCAAAGTGCCGATCGTAAGATCGAGAAGCTCATGGAAGAAACTATCCAGATCGAGGCCGGGCAGCGCATCATCTATGTGCCCGAACGCGATGCGGTGGAGATGGCCAAAGAGTTTGAAGAGCATCATCGCAAGCTTATCGAGCAAGCGCAGGATATATTTGCCGATGTGCGCAAGTATCTCAATCATGCCGCGGTCCAGCTCATGGAAGCGAAAAACGATCAGATCGATTGGAGCCGGGGAGAGCTATTCTCCAACACCGGCAGCAGCGACGCAGCGAAAGCCTATCACCAGCAGATCAGGGAATACCTGGTCAAGCTCAAGGAAGTGATCTCCCGCTGCTTGCATGAAATGATGTGACTGGGGAAATCGGCGCGGTCGCTGCCGTCTTGAACGGCTTGGTGCCGCTCAATTCGTCAGCGACCGCCGTTTATTCTGCAAAAGCTGTTCGCGCCGGAAAGTATAGATCCCAGCCGCCGCAATGGCTGCGATGCCGAGCAGCGACAGCGTGTCGGGAATGTGCTGCCATACGCCGTAGCCCAGCAACAAGGCCCAGATCATCGCGAAATAGCGAAATGGCGCTACCACCGAAAGTTCTGCCGAACGGATCGAGCTGATCATGCAGAACTGGCCGCACAATGAAAAAAAACCTGCGCCGATCATCATCGCCAGTTCGGACATTCCGGGCGCCGACCACTGTTGGAAAACGGCCCCCGCCAGCGATGCCATGGTGACGACCGCAGACGAGATCACCATGATGGCCGGCACAGGCGCACGGGCCGGTATCTTGCGCGTGGCGATTTCTCGCGTTGTTGCGAGCATCATTGCGCCCACCGCGGCGATGGCCCACCAATTGAACGCCGATGAGCCTGGCTTGACGATCAGCAAGCCTCCGATCAGACCGACCGTAACCGCTGACCAACGCCGCCAGCCTACCTGCTCGCCGAGAAAGAGTGCCGAGCCCGCCGTCAGCGACAACGATTGCAATTGCGCAACGCCCATGATGTCCGCGAACGGCATGCGCGCGAGTGCCGATTGAAACAACAGCGACGCGCCGGCGTCGCTACCCGCGCGGATCGCCATCGCGTGTGTTATCGCAAAGCGCCAGTGGTTGAGCTTACCCATGTAGCTCGCGCCGGCACCAACCACCAGCGTCGCCACCAGACTGCGTACGAACATCGTCTCCGTCGTCGGTAGAACGGCTGCCGATAGCTTCATCAGCGTATCGGCCAAGCAGAACATCAAGGTTGCCCCCATCATGAACGCAACGCCGCGGGCGGTGTTGGCGGGATTGACCGCACTACTTTCGACGTCTGCCGCCGAGACCGTCCCATCCGCAGCCATTATGAAATATATCCCGCATACTGGGCGCCGTGCCGATAAGTTGCGGACCAACTTCACCACGTCGGCCCCCGCCGAGGCAAGCGCGCAGGCTGTTCACTGTGTCCGCCGCTGAAACAGCCAAGCGGCTGCCGTGAGTGTCACGACCGCAATCAGTGCCATCGGCCATAAGCGTTCCGCGACGACGCCAAAAGGCATGTCGCGCAGGAACACGCCACGCAGAATGACGATCATGTGCACCAACGGATTGGCCATCGCGATGGGCTGCAGCCAAGCAGGCATATTTTGCACGGGCGACGTGAAGCCGGACAGCATCATTGCCGGCATCATGAACACCATGATGCCCATCATCGCCTGCTGCTGGTTCGACACGAGCGATGAAATGAAGAGCCCTACACCAATTACGGCCAGCAGAAACACGACCAGGCCCACGACGAGGACCAACGCCGAACCTGTCAGGGAAATGCCGAAGACAAGCACAGTGATCAGTGCAATCAGGATGCCTTGCCCCATGCCCACTATCAGCCCCGGAACTGCCTTTCCGATCAGGATTTCGAACGGCTGCAGCGGCGAGACTAGCAATTGCTCGAAGGTGCCGAGTTCGCGTTCGCGGGCGACCGACATGCCGACGATCATAAGTACGCTCGCCATGGTCAGTGACCCGATAAGCGTGGGGATCATTGCGGTCCGGTAATCGCGGTTGGGATTATACCAGCTGCGCTCGACGATTTCGCTGGCCTGGGTCACGGCAGCGCCGAGTTTGTAGTCTATCGCAAACCGCGTGACGATCGAACCGACGTACCCATTTACGATCTGGGCGCCATTGGATTTGCGGCCGTCGAGCAAAACCTGGATCTTGGCTGTTTCGCCCGCCGCCAGTGCCCGCGAAAAATCCTGGCCGATCTGCACGACCACCATCACGTCCTGCCGGTCGATCGCCGCCTGCGCTTCGGCGACGCTGCCATAGCGCCGGATCTCCGAAAACGCTGAAGCGCGCTCGAAGCGCGCCATAAGCTGCGTCGATGCGGTACCCCAGTCATGATTGAGCACGCCAATCGGCACATTGCTGATTTCGAGCGTTGCCGCAAAGGCAAATAGAAAAAACTGCAAGACCGGCGGCAGAATAAGCGCCAAGCGTGCGCGGGGATCGCGAAATGCCGCCAGCAATTCCTTGATGATCAAAGCCAAGAGCCGTATCCCATTCATCCGCGAACGTCCTCTCAGTCCAGCCGTTGGCGTGAATTGCGAGCCGTCAACGCGAACAGGATCACGCCCATCGTCAGCAAGGCCAGCGTGCACGGCACGAGAACCGATGCCACGTCGCCGACCAGAAAAATCGTTTGCAGGCCGCGCACGAAGTATTTCGCCGGAACGATGGCCGAGAACGCGCGCAAAGCTGCAGGCATGCTCGCGACCTCGAACAGAAAGCCGGAGAAATAAAGGCCCGGCAGGAACGCAAGCAGTAGCGCTATCTGGCTGGCGAGAAATTGCGTCCGAGCCACCGTCGAGATCAGCAGGCCGATGCCCAAGGCAACGATCAGAAAAACCGACGTGAAGGCGATCAAAGCAATCAGCGAGCCGCGCAGCGGAATATGGAAGACGAACAAAGCCGCCAAAATGCAGACGGCCATGGCGCACAGCCCGAGCAGAAAGTTCGGTATCAGCTTTCCGATGATGAACTCGACGGTTCCAACCGGCGTTGCCAACAGCGCCTCGATCGTGCCGCGCTCCCACTCGCGAGAGACAACGAGAGCCGTAAGGAGCGCACCGATCATCATC
>JANLPY010000594.1:0-2156 GCA_031367505.1 Hyphomicrobiaceae bacterium
TCCCCCACTCCGCTTCCAGCGGGAGCGGGAGCAAAGATCAGGGCTGCCCGCTGTCGATCAGCAGTGGCAGGCCGTCTGAGCATGGAGGATGTTCAAGGCGAGGCCGACATCCTGCGTGCGCATTTGGGCAGGGGAAAGGACGGCGACGTCGCCGCTGCGGTTGTCAGTGCGTACCGGGCCGTGGCTGAAAGAATCAGCACCGACCCGGCGCTGTACGAAGCCGTCCGCGTGCTGGGCGCACGACTCGAACAGGACGAAGCAATGGGCGCCGACAATGTCGTTTCCAGCGCATACGCGACGTTTGCAGCACGACTGAGCGAGACCGATGCACGGCTGGAAGTTGCTGCGCTTCGGGCCAGTCTCGCGAAGGACTTAGAAGGCTTTTCCCAGGCCGAAAACCTTTGGAAGGCCTACGCTGTCGTGGTGCCCCGGCTCGCCGAAGCAGATACCAAGGCTGAACTGGCAATCTTGTCGGCGCAGTGGAAAACGGGAGGCGTGGAATTGGATTCCGAATGGGTCACGGGCTATGGAGCCCTGGCCGACCACGTCAAGGACGCGGCGACGGTCAAGGCTTGCATCACCTTCTTGCGATCGCAGCTGATGGCAGACGAGCTGGTACCACGCATCGAAAGGGAGAAGGTGACGCCTGCCTATGCCAGGCTGGCGTCCCACCTGATCCCTGCCGAGGCCAAGAGTGAGGCCAAGCTTTGGCGCACGTATCTCGGCGATGAGAGGCATCGCTGGAGCGGTGGATTTCCTGAGACCGCCTATGCCGCCGTGGCCCAGCGGCTCGACGACCCAGCCGAGGTCCGGGCGGCGGCCGCCGCACTGCGCATGTCTTTGGAGCGAGAGTTGATAGCCCATGACGATCCGCATCCCGGAAACAGTAATTTTCGGAAGCGCCCCTACCTCTCGGTGCCTGTCAGCGGCGAATTTGTGCTGGCTTATTCCAGCGTCGTCGCTCTTCTGGACGATGCCGGGGTCAAGGCTGAAGCGAATGCACTTCGCGAGCGCTTGCAGCAGGAACGGAAGGCCGAAGTCTTGTCGAGCTTGGTCCAGGCATTCAAATCCGTCGCTGTCAGGCTCGTCGAGACGCAGGACCTGAAGATGGCCGCCGCTGTCCTGAAGGCGCGTCTGGGGCAGGAGACGGACATCGAGACCGCCGGCGGACTTGCTCTGGCCTATGCAAAGACTGCGATTGCGATGAATGATGCCTTCGAGCTCAAGTCGGCTGCGGCCATCTTGCGAGTTCGCCTCGAGCAAGAAGCTGCGGCGAGCGCCGCGCCCAGCGCCGATGCAATCCGGCAAAGGCGAAGGCAGCTTCGAGAAGACCAGCCGTCGCTCGACGGCTTCGTGCAAGCCTACGCAACCGTAGCGGGTCGACTGCCGGATGCCGATGTGAAACTCGAAGCATCGGCACTGCGCGCACGCCTCGAAAGAGAGGACGATGGGCGGATTGCTGGCATTCTGGCGACCGCCTACGGTGCCGTTGCAGCGCGCCTCGGCGAGCCCGCGGTGCAAGAAGCAGCGACGTACCTGCGCGTGCACATGGAGCGTACAGCGTATGGCGAAATCACCACGCAGCTTGCGCAAGCCTACGCTCAGGTTATCGGCCCGGTGCTTGCGCGCGCGAACGCCGAAGCCGGCGTTGCCATCACAAAGGAAGTGCTCACCCTGGCCGGGCATCCGTATCTTGACGATCGAAGCGTGCTCTTGGCCTTGCTGAAGCCTGCAGCAAAGAAGAATTTCGGCAACGATGTTGCCTCGGCTGTGGCTTGGGCTCAAGCCACTTACGCCATCCGCGCTGGCAATCTGCGGCCTCCTGTGCGGCAGGAGACGGAAGCGAAAGGCGGCCGGGTGCCTGGCGATAAGCCTGGTTCCTGACTTACCTGTGCCGTAGTTTTCGGGGCTCCCGCGATAGCGTTCAGACGGGGCCAATAGGTCTTCGACGGTCGATGCGCCGATGTCGACGTTGTGCGATGACCCCGGCGCCGTCGATGAGTGAGCGCCAGCAGCTTCGACTGAACGTTCAGATCTGCGTCGAGGCTCGTGTCGGTTCTACAACCCCCGCCACCCCGAACGCACGCTGCTACACCAAACCATTGCCGAGCATTTCGAGACATGGGTTGAGATGGCCAGCGCGATCCAGCTTGACG
>JANLPY010000609.1:0-3009 GCA_031367505.1 Hyphomicrobiaceae bacterium
CCGGTCTCGCTCAACTCGTGCATACCGCGCCATAGGTGTTCGAAACTCCGCCGCCGAAACATATCCATCCCTCGTCGGATTGAATTAACGATCACGATACGCATCAACCACCGTGTTGCGCTTCAAGTTAGAGACCGTCAAACTTCAGTTCGATTTTGCTTGGCGCGAACTTGAGGGAAGTCGGGGATGAATGGACGATGTCCTTCTCGCGCAGTGAGACGAAGAACCACAGGGATATTCATGTGCCGTTCCCCGTTCCACTGATGGTGGCTCTTGACCAGTACCTATTCTATCGGTGCAAGGTAGACGATCTGTTGCGATCGCCCAACGCTCTTTGGCCGTCACGAGTCGGCATCCACCAGAGCGGTGCCTCGATCCGCGAAAGTGTTAAGCAAGTGACGGGGCGCGTACTCGGGTATGCCCACTCGCCTCACATGTTCAGATATGCCGCGGCGACGTCCTTAGCCATTGATCTGCCGGAAGAAATTATGATCGCCAATGTCATCCTTGGCAATGACTTCCTGACGATGCAGGAGCATTACAACAAGGCCAGAATGGTGTCCGCGGCGGAGCAGGTTCACCAAGCGTTGGACGCGCGGCGTGAGGCAGCTGTTGGGACGCGGAAGTAGCACCGAATTTTGTCAGGTCGTGTAGTTCCAATTGCAAGAAAAACACGGTCGAATCAATGTCATTTGGCGAAAGGCAATGCCATACCCGGACAGCAACTTTCGTCCGATCGGGTGGTCACACACGAAAAAGTTCAGCCCGTTCTGCGCGAAGCAGGCCGGGCTGGATGTAGTGATGAATTAGAGTGGCAAATTACTCGGATCGAGAGGGCTCATCGCTTTCGTCTTCGTTTGGCGGCTGTTCTTGCTTCCGACGGCAGCGCTCGATGTAGGCGTCGAGGTCTTCACGCTTCACGCGCGTGCTTGCACCGAACTGATGGACAGGCAACTCCCCCTGCTCGACCAGGCGCCAAGCTGAGCGCTCGGAGACACCGAGCTCTTCGGCGACTTCGCGAATGTTCAAGAAGCGCTTCCGCTTCGGTGGTCGTGGGGGCTCGTCGCACATAGCGCGTCTCCTTCGGATGTGGAGCCCGTCGGTTCGACGACTGGCATGCCCGCACCGTGCCATCGGCCGCACTACAAGCCAGTTGGCGCCAAACCCCGTCGTTTTGTACTGTAAGCGGTGTCCGGCCCCCACGTTTCGGCTGATCGCGGGTGTGGCTCAATGCCATCCCATGAGCGATCGATTTGACATGATGCTTTGAGCGTAAGCTTGATACGAAGCCGGACGGCCGGCATCGTGCAGGTCCCGGCGCCGTCGCGACTCGGCGACCTCACCCGGTTCGATAGCCCGCGCCAGCTGATGGGTTTGTTCGGCCTGGTTCCGAGCGAACGGTCGACCGGTGAGAACGTGCGTCGAGGCGGGCTGACCAAGACCGGCAATTCGCGGGCCCGACGCGTCCTGATCGAAAGCGCCTGGAGCTATCAGCATCCGCCGAGGCTTTCCACCAAGAAGCGGTTCCTTGTGGCGCGGGTGCCGCGGCCCGTGCGCGAGATCGCCTGGAAGGCAAAGACGAGACTGTCGGCGCGCATGCGTGCGCTCACCGCTAAAGGCAAACGATCGACGATCGTGGGCGCAGCTGTCGCGCGCGAGCTCGCCGGCTTCATCTGGGCGATTGGACGAGAGGTGAGGCCGTGTCAACGGCACTTTGAATCTGACCCGGGTTTGTCGCATGTGGCAACTTGGAACTGACCCGCCCGCTCAAACTTTCTCTTCCTTCGTCGTCTTGACCTTCGTGCCGGTATCCGCCGTCGGCGTCGGACTGGGCAGCGGTCGAGCCAGGATGCCGGCGCGCCGCTTGTCTTTGAGCCGGTAGCTCTCGCCGCTGATTTGCACGACGTTGGCGTGGTGCAGGATGCGATCGAGCATGGCGGCGGTCAGCACGGCGTCGGCCGCGAAGGCGTCATCCCAGCTCCCGAACGCTAGGTTCGAGGTCAGCACCAGCGAACCTTTTTCATACCGACTTGCGACGACCTGGAAGAACAGGTTCGCCTGCTCGCGTCCGAACGGCAGATAGCCGATTTCGTCGATGATCAGCAGCTTCGGCGCCGCCACGATCCGGTGCATTACCTCTTTGATTCGTCCCTGCCGTTGCGCCGCTTCGAGCGTGATGATCAGATCGGTCGCGGTGGTGAAGCGCACTTTCCAGCCCCGGTGCGCGGCCAGCAGGCCGAAGGCGAAGGCGATCGCCAGATGGGTCTTGCCGGTACCGCTCGGACCCAGCAGGACGATATTCTCCGCACGTTCGACAAAACCCAATGCCGCCAGTTCCTGGATCTGCTGGCGCGGGGCGCCAGTGGCAAAGGCGAAGTCGTAGGCTTCCAAAGTCTTGAGCGCCGGGAAGCCCGCCATCCTGGTGAACATCTCCCGTGATCGGACGTGACGGGCGTCGCGCTCGGACCGCAGAAAGTCTTCGTGGAAGTCGGCATAGCTGGCGTCCTTGCGTGTCGCCGCCGCCTGCGCGATCGGACCGTAGAGATCCCGCACCGCCAGAAGTCGCAGTTCAGTCGCCAGCGCGGAGATGCGCTCGTGTTGAAGATTACTCATGCCACGACCTCCGCCGTGTCGATAGCACCGGGGCCATAAGCCAAGTCGTCGTAGATCGACAGCGGATGCTGATAGCCGATGACTTGTTTGCGTTCCGGCACGGCCAATGCCATTCGCGCTGAGCGCCCGCGATATACAGCCGGAAGATCCTGCAGCTTGGGCTTTTCGATGAGCAACCGTTCGGCCGGCACTTCCTCGGTCGTCGCATGCACGCGGGCATTCGCCACCTCGCGCAACCGGTCATGCCGAAGGCGTGCTTCCAGCACGACGGGCGACCGCCGCGTTGGCCGAATGCTTGTCCGGCAGAACGCCCGCTTGCCGCTGCGTGGCGTAAGCGACCCACGAACGACCGTCGCACTCGGCATCGGTTTCCGCTTGACGGGCGGCGGGTAGGCC
>JANLPY010000627.1:0-87780 GCA_031367505.1 Hyphomicrobiaceae bacterium
CCGCGGCGTCGCCACGAAATATTTGCCGAGCTATCTCGGATGGCGCAGGTTGATCGAACGCGAAGGCGAAAACTTTTCAGCCGAACGATGCCTCATGCAAGCCCTGCTTCACGCCGCAACTTGAAAGTCGAACAGAGCCCCGGGAGGTCAGTGGTGCCCCAGCAGTGATCAGAACCGACAGAGCCATATTCGTTCAGCCACCAGCGGCGCGCGAAAGCGATAAGGCCCCTGCGTCAACCCTGCAAATCGGATATGCGGTCAATAGTGCGCCTATATTAGACCGAGCGACGCCTGTGCTAGCCGACCATTCGCTCGCAACTTCCAGCTCCACGGCTTCCAACGATAACGACGACGAAATGCGCGGATCGATCATGACGGTCGGCGATGGTGTGATGATCGCCGGGCTACCAATTCCCGGCAAGCTGTTGGGCAACGCATCAGGCAACCGGCATCGTTTGATCGTCAGCGGCCTGCCTTCCGACGCCATGCTTTTGATCGGTGAGCGTTCGATCAACTCGTGGACCGTCGAGGCAAATGGTTTGACGCACATAGGCATGATGTTTCCCAAACGACCGGTAGAAGATGTGGTGATCGAACTTCAGTTGCAAACGCGTGAGGGTAAATTCGTTGCGCGCGGGCGCGGGCGCATTTCAGCCGGATCTAAAAACGCCGTGACGCTTGCGGCGGCCATGTCGCACTCACTCAAGCCGGAACCAGCGGCCGTCGTTTCAGACCTGATCGGCTCAAAGTCGATGGTGCGGGACGAGATGCACCAGCGGACCGAGATCGTGCTAAAATCGGCAAGCGAAAATCGTGGTGCGGCCGGTGTTATTGCGCAGGCGCTATTGCCTTCAAGGGCGCCGCAACAACCAATTGTCGCGCCGCAGTACTTGGGCGCGCAAACAGGGATGCCAGACGAGAAAGGTCCAGCGATTTCGGAATCGGGATCGATCGCTCCCCCCCGCAAGCGGCCACCACCGCCGAAAGCTGACATGGAGCAGGACGGCTCCGATCCTGAGCCGGTGCGAAAGACAGTCCGCACAAAGAAGGCGAGTACGGCCGAGCCGCGCTCACCGAAAACAACTACGGAAACTCCCCCCGCCGCGCCAACGGCTAGTCTATGGTCCAGCCCATCACCTGCCTGGCGTGAAAGCCTGTTCGGAGCCGACAAGAACTAAGCTGACTTGTTGCCAGCGGCAGCTGAATTTTCGACAATGCCGCGCTCGGCCCTTGTGCGAGGCGGCGCGCTCGACCTAAGCTCCACCCCAGCGGCAAAATCCGATCTACCTATGTCGAAGTTCAGGGAGAGCACCATGTCTGACAAACTGCATCCGATTATTGGTCGCGCCGGCGCCGAAATGGCTGACGGACAACTCGAACGCCGTGAGTTTTTGCGCATCGCAACGCTACTCGGCGTGGCAGCGCCGGTCGCCTATGCGATGGCCGGATTGCCGGCTCCAGCCTCAGCGCAGACCGCTACTCCGAAGAAGGGTGGCATCATCCGGCTGGGTATGCGCGTGCAAGATTTGAAGAGCCCGCACACTTACTCCTGGATCGAAGGCGCGAACGCTGCCCGCCAGGTACTGGACTACTTGACCTTCACCGGGGTCGACAATGTTACTCGCCCCAACCTCGTCGAAAAGTGGGAAGCGAGCCCCGATCTCAAAACGTGGACGTTCTCGTTGCGTCGGGATGCAACGTGGCGCAAGGGCGATCGCAAGTTCACCGCCGATGATGCGGTTTGGAACCTGACGCGCTTGCTCGACGCGAAAACCGGTTCATCGACTGTCGGATTGCTCAAAGGCTTCATCCTCGAAGAGTTCGAGACCGACGAGATCGACGCCAAGACCCAGAAGAAAAAGAAGTCGACCAAGTTGTGGGATGCAAACGCCATCCAGAAGGTCGACGATTTCACCTTCAAGCTCAACGGGCGCTCGCCCAATCTGGCGGTGCCGGAAGCTCTGTTCCATTATCCAGCGATGATGATGGACCCCGCCGAGAATGGCGTGTTCGCCATTGGCTCGAACGGTACCGGCGCCTTCGAGATGAACGAGCTTGAGGTCGGCAAGCGGGCTGTGTTCGTCGCCCGTAAGAGCGGCCACTGGGGGGGTGGTGCCCACATCGAGCGCTTCGAAATCATCGACATCGGCGAGGACTCGGCCGCGCAGGTCGGCGCGCTTGCCTCAAAGCAAGTCGACATGATCTACCAGGGCGCGATTGCGACCTTGCCGGCCATCGAGAAGTTGCCGCACATCACGGTCAACTCAGTCGATACCGGTTATACGGCGGTGGCTCGTGTCCATCCGATCAAGCCGTTTGATGACAAACGCGTTCGTCAAGCGTTGCGTTATGCCACCGACAATGATGCCGTTCTCAAGATTGCACATCGCGGCCTCGGCAAGCCGGGCGACCATCACCACGTTTCGCCAGCCCACCCAGACTATGTCGATGTCGGCGCGATCAAGCGCGACGTCGTCAAGGCCAAGGCATTGCTGACCGAAGCCGGTTACAAGGACGGCATCGACACCGAGATCGCCTGCCGGCCAGCGCCTGATTGGGAATTGCTCGCCGTCCAGACGATGGTCGAGCAATGGAAAGAGGCTGGCATCCGCGTCAAGATCAACGTGATGCCGTCGACGCAGTACTGGGACAATTGGACCAAGGTGCCGTTTGGGTTCACCACGTGGGCGCACCGTCCGCTCGGCACCATGGTGCTTGGCTTGGCCTATCGGACTGGCGCAGCGTGGAACGAAAGCAATTTTTCGAACGCCGAATTCGACAAGCTGATCACTGAAGCAGAAGGTCATCTCGACATGACCAAGCGCAAGGAAGTGATGGCCAAGATCGAGAAAATCATGCTCGACGATGGTCCGGCGGTCATTCCGCTGTGGCGCGCGGTGTTCAACTACACCGACAAGAAGATCAAAGGTTATAAGATCCACCCCTCGATCTATATCGAGGCCAAGGACGTGTGGATCGAAGCTTGAGATCGATCATTCCTGGAGGTGCCGGACCCCCCTCGGGGTCTGACACCGGCGGATGATGTTCGACACAGCCAAAAAGCGCAAAGAGCCGCCCAAACCGAAGCCCGTCAAGCTTTCGTACTTGAAGGCTTCGGCATTGCACTACTTGAGCTCAAGAACTGCCTCGCGCGAAATGCTCAGGGCGGTGCTCGAGCGGCGGTCGAAGCGTCGTCTACAGGTCAGATCACTCGATGCCGAAATTCCCGCACTGATCGAAACGGTCCTCGACGAGTTCGTCGAACTTGGGCTGTTGGATGATCAACGCTTTGCCGAGGGGCGGCGCGCAACGCTCGAACGCAAAGGATTTTCGAAGCGTCGTATCGAGCTGGGGTTGAAGCTCAAGGGCCTCGACGCCGAGACGATCCGCGGCGCGCTGGTCGACGAGGTCGATGAGGCAGCGCAAGCGCGGCGCTTCGCCGAACGCCGGCGCTTGGGGCCGTGGCGAAAGAGTGGGGCGGTCGAGGATCGCTACAAGAAAGACCTCGGCGCACTGATGCGTGCCGGGTTCTCCTTCACCATCGCAAAGCAAGCCCTGGCCGAACCCGATGAGGCTTGATGCCGCTCACAACATCCGCTTGAGCTCGGCCTTGAGTTCGGGCCCCAAATCTTCGCGGGCGAGCGCATAGGCGACGTTGGCGGTCAGAAATCCGATTTTCGATCCGCAATCGTAGATCTTGCCGTCGAAGCGCACCGCGTGGAAGGGTTGCTTCTCGTCGCGCCATAGACGGATCATTGCGTCCGTCAGCTGGATTTCATCGCCGGTCCCGCGCTCTTGCGCTGCGAGCAGTTTGAAGATTTCCGGCTGCAGGATGTAGCGACCGGTGATGTGCAAATTGGAAGGCGCCGTGCCACGCGCCGGCTTCTCGATCATGCCAGTAATTTTCGAGGTCTTTGCTTTAGCGTCCTCGACCCCGACAATGCCGTAGTGGTGTGTCTGGTCGTCTGGCACTGGCGAAACGGCGATATGGTTGCCGCCATGCTCGTTGTAGGCCTCGATCATCTCGGCGAGACATTTTTTGACGCCATGATGCAACATGTCGGGCAACAGCAATGCGAATGGCTCATCGCCAACTAACTCTCGCGCACACCAAACGGCGTGACCAAGCCCCAGCGGCTTTTGCTGACGGGTGAAGCTCGTCTGCCCGGCGCCCGGCAAGTCGTTGAGCAATTCGCCCAATTCCCGGCTTTTGCCGCGTGTCTCCAGGGTATGTTCGAGCTCGTACTGGCTGTCGAAATGATCTTCGATGACGCCTTTGTTGCGGCCGGTCACGAATATGAAGTGTTCAATTCCGGCCGCCCGCGCTTCATCGACAACATGCTGGATCACTGGGCGATCGACGACGGTAAGCATTTCCTTCGGCATCGCCTTGGTGGCTGGCAGAAAACGCGTGCCGAGGCCGGCAACTGGAAACACCGCTTTGCGGATCGGTTTCTTGGTCGTCATCCGTCTTTGCTCCTGGAAGCCGTGAGATTTGTTCAATGAACGCTGCATTTTTTGTGCAACTGGCATGCGGTTTGATACGTTCCAACCGATGCTAGCGACAAAATTGGGTCCCGCCGTTAACTGTTTTGACCATACCGGCGGCTGGCGTTAGCTCTCGAATGTGTCAGTCCTCGGTCAACTGACAAAGTTTTAAGCGCTATTTGTTATCGCACGGATAGCGAATTTATGAGGAGTAGATCTCGATGAGCATTTTGGTGACTGGCGGGGCTGGCTATATCGGCAGCCATATGGTGCTCGAACTACTGGATGCTGGCGAACGCGTCATCGTCCTCGACAATCTCACAACTGGGTTCCGATGGGCTGTACCAGCGGCGGCGACCCTCGTTATCGGCGATGCGGGGGACCAGGACCTCGCTCGCACAGTAATCCGCAAGCATGGCGTCACCGCGATCATCCACTTTGCCGGGTCCATCGTCGTGCCGGAATCGGTGGCCGATCCTCTCGGCTACTACAACAATAACACCGTCAAATCCCGCGCCCTCATGGAAGTCGCTGTTGCGATGGGCGTGAAGCACTTCATCTTCTCATCGACGGCTGCAGTCTACGGTATGACCGGCGACGCGCCGATCGACGAAGATACCGTGTTGAAGCCAATGTCGCCCTACGGTTCCTCGAAGCTGATGACCGAGATCATGTTGGCCGATGCCGCCCGCGCACATGATTTCCGTTTCGTCGCACTGCGTTATTTCAACGTCGCCGGCGCCGATCCCGAAGGCCGCACCGGCCAGTCGACGCCACGCGCGACGCACCTGATCAAGACGGCTTGCGAAACGGCTCTCGGCCAGCGCGCCCGTATGGAAGTCTTCGGCACCGACTATCCGACGGTCGATGGCACCTGCGTGCGCGACTATATCCACGTCAAGGATCTCGCCCGCGCTCACATGGCGGCGCTGAAACACCTGCGCGATGGCGGCCAGTCAGATATTTTCAATTGCGGCTACGGAAAAGGCTACTCGGTGCTGCAAGTGATCGATGCCGTCAAGCGTGCATCGGGCACCAAGTTCGACGTCAAGCTGTCGCCGCGCCGCCCTGGTGATCCCGCGGCGGTGGTCGCTGCTCCCGCGAAAATCCGCCGCGACCTTGGATGGGAGCCGCAATTCGCCAACCTCGACACCATCGTCGCCCACGCGCTCGCTTGGGAAGGTCGATTAGCCGAGATCAAGAAGGCGTCATAGCGACTGCGAAAGTGGCCCACGACTTGACCGGTTAGGGTACGAGCGGCAAACTTGGTTGCTAATTGCTCAATCGTGCCTCGCGCAATTCAAAGGCGAGGTTTGCTGCATCGTTGACGCCGCCGAGCAGACGAGCGAAGCCGGCCTGAGATCGCCGCCGTAATACCGCCTAGAATCGCGTAATTGTGGAGCGGTTGAGCAGAAGTGGCGGGATCGGATGCGAATGTTGCGTGCATGGCATAGGCTAGGGCAGTGGCTGCTGACGGCGACTTTCGTTGCCGGTTGCGCTCTCGCATCTCCGGCCCACGCGCAATCCAATCCATCCTTTCAATTGTTCCTTGAAGCATTGTGGCCCGAGGCGAAGGCGCTCGGTGTTTCGCGTTCGACATTCGATGCGGCGTTCAAGGGCGTCGAGCCCGATATGGGGCTGCCCGACCTGGTACGTCCCGGTGCCAATCCGGCGGGTGATGCGACGTCGAGTGCCAAAGGGCAGGCGGAATTCACCCGGCCACCACAGGATTATCTCAACAAGGCGCAATTGAACCAGCTTGCGGGGCAGGCCCGCACGCTCGCTACGACCCACACCAAGGCACTCGATCGGGTCGAATCCGAGCTCGGTGTTGATCGGCATATCGTGTTGGCGATCTGGGGTCGCGAGACCGCGTTCGGGACTTACAAACTGCCACACTACGCGATCAAGGTGCTGGCAACGCAAGCCTACACCGGACGCCGCAAGGAGCTGTTTCGCCGCGAGTTGTTGTTCGGGCTGAAGATGCTGGAAGACCGTATCGTCACCGTGCCGAACATGAAATCGTCATGGGCGGGCGCCATGGGCCTGACGCAGTTCATGCCGTCGGAATTCTATCAGTCGGCCTACGACCTCGACAAAGACGGCAAGGCTGATTTGTTCAACTCGGTCCCTGACGCGCTGGGCTCTGCGGCCAAGCAACTGAAGGACAAGGGCTGGATTGCCAATGTGCCGTGGGGCGTCGAGGTCCGCCTGCCGCAAGGCGTCGATTGCGGTTTGGATGGCCCGGCCAACGCGCGCACGCTCAGCGAATGGGTGAAGACTGGTGTGGTGCGCACCAACGGCAAGCCAATTCCGGCGAACCTGTTGGATCGAAGCGCCTACTTGATGTCTCCCGGCGGCAGCTTTGGGCCATCGTTCCTGGTGACCGACAACTTCAAGGTTTTGCGCGCCTACAATACCTCGGATTTGTACGCTGTGTTCGTCGGCACCTTGAGCGACCGGATCGGCGGGTCGAGTGATTTCGATACGCCATGGAAGTCGATTGTCCAATTGCCGAACCGCGACGTCGAGGAGATCCAAAAACTACTCAAGGCGAAGGGCGCCGCGATCGACAAACTCGACGGCAAGATCGGATCGAACACGCGCTGGCAGATCGGCAGCTATCAACGCAAGGCTGGATTGGCGGTTGATTGCTGGCCGACGGCAGGATTGCTCGCGCATCTGCGCGGGTTATCGGTCAGGTAGAACGAATGGCCCGCCGCCAAAACCGGACTGTCTCGCTCGCAGCGGTTTTCGTATTGACTGCGATGGTGGCAGCCGGCGCTGTTCTGATGCTTTGGCAAGATCGGCACGAGCCGCCACCTATCGAGCAAAAACCGGTGCCGGTGATCGCGGTCATTCCGCCGCCACCACCAATACGCGTGGCCCTCGATGTGGTGCGGTTCCAGATCTTCCTGTCTGAACTGAGGATCGAGGCCTCCGCCGCCGGGCTGGTGCCGGCGACACTTGACGCTGCGATTGCTGGATTGGAACCAGATCCCGAAGTCCTGGAATTGTCGGGAGTGCAACCCGAGTATATCAAGACGGCCGGCGAATATTTGACGCTGCTTGTGTCGGATGCACGCATTGAGAGCGGGCGGCAGAAGTCGCAGGAGTTTGCCGCCACCCTTAAATCCATCGAAGCGACGTATGGGGTTGATCGCAACATCGTACTGGCCATCTGGGGCGTTGAAAGCAACTACGGCGCCGGCATGGGCAATCGCCGTGTGATCCGATCGTTGGCGACGCTTGCGGCTTATGACGCTCGTCGTCCGCAATTCTGGCGCGCCGAGTTGCTAGCGGCTTTGCGCATTCTGCAAAAGGGCGACACCACGGCCGATAATATGGCCGGTTCGTGGGCCGGCGCCATGGGGCACACCCAATTCATGCCGACGACTTATGCGGCCCACGCCGTCGACTTCGACCGCGACGGCCGGCGCGACATCTGGAGCAGCATACCCGACGCATTGGCATCGACCGCCAATTACCTGAAGACGTCCGGCTGGGTCGCCGGTGAACCCTGGGGATTCGAAGTGCGGCTGCCTGAGACTTTCGATTTCGCGCTGTCGGTATCTGGCACCACCAAATCCTGGAATGATTGGAAGAAATTCGGTGTGGTGCTCGCGCAAGAGCGCGCGATGCCGGCGACAAATGGTCAATTGCAACTATTGTTACCGGCGGGCGCCAAGGGGCCAGCGTTTCTCGCCGGTGCGAACTTCCGGGCGATCCTGCGCTACAATAATGCCGTATCGTATGCGCTGGCCGTCGGACATTTGGCTGATCGCCTCGGCGGTGGCGGAGTATTTGCTCGAGCCTGGCCCGCGGAGGACAAGGCACTGGGAAAACCGGAACGCGAGGAGATGCAACGGCGGCTCGCGATCCTCGGCTTCGACACCGGCGTCGTCGATGGTGTGCTCGGCACCGGTACGCGCGCGGCCGTGCGGTCGTTCCAAAAAGCCCGGGGATTACCGGAAGATGGTCATCCAGATCTTGCGCTCCTGGACCGATTGAGGCAGGAGGTTAAACCATGATCTCTCGCTTCCTCATCGCCATCGGTCTTTGCTTCGGGCTGGCTAGCGCCGCCCCGGCTTTCGCGCAGGACACTCCCGCAGGCGCTAGCTACATCACACCTTTCCCGGAAGGTGATATCTACAAGCTGCAAGTCATCGGCGACGGCTTGGCCGAAGGTTTGTTATCTGGCGTCGTCGAGGCCTTCGGCTCGGATAGCCGCCTGTCGATCAATCGTAAACATCGCGTGTTTGCCGGGCTGGCCCGCTTCGAAGCCGACGACGACATGAAGGCGCTCGACGACGCGATGGCGCGCGAGACCAATCACGTAACGCTCGTCATGGTGGGTCTCAATGACCGCATTCCGATCAGGTTGGCGGGCGCTGCCAAACGGCTGTTTGTCGGCAAGGACGACTGGCGCGAAGAATACGGCCGGCGCGCCGACCGGCTCATCAAATTGCTGAAGAAGCGGGGCAGCGCTGTTTACTGGGTCGGGTTGCCGGTCATGCGCAAGGCCGACTGGAACGAAGACATCCAGGTTATGAACGACATCGTCCGCGAGCGCGCCTACCTAAATGGCATTCGCTATATCGATGCCTTCGCGGGACTGGCCGACGAAGGCGGTAATTTCGTTGCCATGGGTCCTGACATGGCCGGGCTGGTCCGCCGGTTACGCGAGTCGGATGGCGTGTCGTTTACCACCGCCGGCAATCGAAAACTCGCCCATTTCGTGGAGCGCGATTTGCGCCGTGATTTGACCCAAGCCAAGGCCGAGCGCGCGATACCGTTGGCCGGCGCCGAGCCCGAACAGCGTAAGATCAACCCGGCAAAGACTGCGCCGGAAGCGCCGGCAACCGGCAACATGGCGAAGCCCGGGGAAACGAAATCGGCGTGGGCTGCGACCACTAATTCGGCACCACAACCGACACCGTTCGCCGCCAGCACGGCGCTTGAGCAAAAAGCCGATAACAGCCGAATTTCGGTTCGAACTGTAACGCCGGGTGGTCGCGAGGAGACGGTGACGCTCGACATTCTTCGTCCAGCGATTCCGGCCTCGGTTATTCAGTTGATGGCGCGCAATGCTTCACCGGATAAGGCAACGCAGGTCGGCGATACGCTGCAAGATCAATTGCCAGGCGGCTTGTTGCTGTTGAGTTCGGTGACGCCCGCTTCAGAAGGGTTCGGACCGAACCGGCGGGTTCGCTTGGCGCCGACCCAAACGCCTTATTTTAAGGTGATGGTCAAAGGCGAACGGCTGCCCTCGAAACCGGGCCGCGCCGATGATTTTCGCTGGCCCCGACCCGATCAAATGGTCGAGGTGACGCCACCAATCGCTGCGCCACCTGCCACTGTACCGGCGACCGTGTCGCCGCCCGCCACGCTCCCGCCGCGTCCTGGAACGCGCCGGGCCGTTGGGCCGACCGGCTCAATCGAGCCCAAGGCCGCAGCACCGCGTCCTTAAGCTGCTATGTCGTGCCGAACCCTGATCCGGCCTTCTTATATTCGGGACGTGGCGGGCTGAATACGTCGAGCACGCGGGCGCCATCGGGGCCGGCCTTCATGGTGTGTGGAACATTACCGGGTGTACGCCAGAAATCGCCCTTCTTGACGGCGATCTCCTCGCCGCCCTGATAGCGGATCGCCGAACCGTCGAGCAGCACCCCCCATTGTTCCTCGGGATGATGATGCATTGTGCCCATCGCATTCGGCGCAATGGATACGACGGACAACATGGCTTGCTCGCCAGCAAAGATGCGGGTGGTGACGCCGGGTGCCAGTTCGCGGAACAAACCGCCCTCAGCATTGTCGAGGTTGTGGAATTCTTGTTTCTGGCTCATGCGGACGGTGCCTTCTTTGTTGGTTGATGGAATGCAAACTAGTTGCTCGTTCGCGGAGCTGCAATCGCTCTCGCTGCGGTCCGTTGATCTTCCCCTCTCCCCCGCCGCTTCGGGGGAGAGGGCAGAGGCCGTCGTCTTTGCGACGGCCGAGGGTGAGGGGCAGCCGCTTGTTCGATCATCGCTGCGCGGTTGCGGATAGAACTTAGTGCTGTTCAAGCTGTGGATAGTTTTGCGCCGCCACCAATCCGCCCCAAGCCAAACCCAACTCCGACAGAATGGCTCACTAGATCAGCTATCGTGGGGTCGTCCGTGTGCTGCGTCGTGCTCCGCCAGTCATTACGTTGCTCAACAGTTGCGGACCTTGAAGTCACCATGCCGGTCATCCTCGACGCGTTCTCCAACGGCGGTCGGCTTAGCGCCCCCCGCAACGCCGGTCATTCGAACGACAACGGCGACTGGCATCAGCCTGACCAACCCAAGCGCGATCTAAAGAAGTTCTTCCTAGTGCTTGGCCTCGGCCTGTTGTCGTGGGTTGCGACCTACGTTGGCATGCTCGAATTGATCGAAGCCAACATGGGCGATCTGCCGCTGGTTCATAAGATGATCATCGGCTTCTCAGTCGCGATGCTGATGACGATGATCGTCTGGCTACTCGATCAGATATTCGCGCCGATCGGGTTCTTTACGCGAACGATCTATGCGGCGGGGTATGTGTTCCTCTCGGTAATTTCGATCGGCTTCGGGTTCGGATTCTATTGGAAAGTTTTGGAGAGCCGGTCGGAAGCCTCGCGCTCCGCTGAAAGTGCGGTCACGCAAGTGCAAGGTGCGCTCAATTCCGCCGCCACGCGGCTTGAACAGTTGAATGGCACGCTGGTCAGTCTCACCGCGATCTCGACACAGAAGGCGGAACAAGAGCGGGCCAATGGCACGTCGTGCCCGAACTCGAAACCAGGCGAGGGCCCACGCCGCAAAATGCGCGAAGACGATGCCGCGCGCTTCTCGTTCGCCTCGGATTTCGTGAAGGGTCGCGTCACGGGCGTAAAGAGTGAGATGTCGGCGCTCGACATCGATCTCGCCAAAATCGTCAAGGACGATAAATCGACGATCGATGCCAAGAGCGGCAACCGCAACGATTTCATGCGCTCGTTGGGCCGCAAGCTCGATATGACGGTGACCGGTTTCAACGCGTTCCGCACCGATCCGCAATTAAAACAGATCCGCTCCGACCTCGCCGAGCGCTCAGATAAAACGACAATCGCCGACGGCAAGGGTGGCAGCATCTCGTGCCCGGATCCGCAATTACAGGGCGCGCTGAAGGGCGTCGTTCGCGCCATCGATCAACTTCCCGAGCTGCAGAAGCCGACGATTGCCGCAGTCGAAGGATCGGAGGCAACGATCGAAGCATTCCGGCGGCTGACGACGAGTTTCTTCGGCTTGCTCACGTTCAAGATGCCACCGTCCGCCGATGAGTTGCGAAGCTTGCAGCAAAAGGCGGTGCAGTCGGTCGAAGCGCCGTCTGCGGCGGTGATGAAATCGTACAACGGCGAGCAGGCGGGTTTGTCGAAGCGCGACTACGTGCCTCTCGCGATCGCGATCTTCGTCGATATCTGCTTGCTGCTGGTGTCGATGGGCCGTCCGATCAACCGGCTGCAGGGGTTGGTGCCGAAAATGCATGCAGCCGAGCAAGGCCCGGTCTATCAAATCCTTTCGCGCTTCACCGATATCCACGCCGATGCCGACATGCGTCAGAAGTTCGAGATTTTCCGGCATGTCGTGTTCGACTACGGCGGCGACTATTACGTGGCCGTTCCGCTTGACGCGCCGAGAAATCGTAACCCGCGCGAACAGCAGGAATTGCTGTCGGAAGCGCATCTGCTTTCCAATCTGTTCTCCAGTTTCGAGAAGGAGAAGATCTTCAAGCGCATTTACTCCCCGCTGCTGAAGACGACGCGCATCCAAAAGAAACTCGCGCGTCAGGGTTCGAAATTCGCCGATTGCAAAGCGTTCCGCATTTACCGGTTTGCCAACGGCGCGTGGTCCGAGATCATACTCGGGGCGGTGATGGGGGCAGCGAAACGCGTCGAGGCCGAGAAGAAGCGTCGCAATATGGCAGAGACTGCAGATCGCCGCGAACCACAACTTGCCCCGGCGGGTTCGGTCGCTGGTGCATTCCAAGAGCTGGGTCGCGAAATGGGCGTGGCTCCACGCATGACGGCGCAACAGGCTCAACCGCCAGCAATGCCGCCATCGGCATTCCGCTCGCCGGGTCAGCGCGCGTCGACCGCGCCCTTTGCTGCGCCCCACCCTTCCGGAGCACGGCCGATGCAGCGCGAGATCATGCCATCGCCGGTTCCGGCAAATGATACGATTGCCGCATTTGGTCCCTACGCGCAATTCCAGCCGGCCCAATCTGAAGTCGAGCCGCATCGTGAAACTGAAGTCGCCTATTGGCCGTCGGAAGTTGCCCGCCGCGAAGCCGATGTGCACGTGATTGCGCCGGATCAGCATCACTCGCGTCACGCCGAGAATGTCGTGGCCATGCCCACAAGCCGCGCACAACCACCAGCGCAGCCCGGCGTCGACGTGGAGCTCACTCGCGAAACAATGTGCTATACGATGCCGGTCAGCGAAGCGGTACTACCCGCCGGCTTGGCTCGGCTCGCGACAATCCAAGATACGGCGCCAATCGCGCTGACTGGCACGCCGCGTCGACTGGATTTCAACGCCGAAGAGCGTCACGACACGGCAGTGATGGCGAGCCAATTCGCCCACCTCGAGCCGGCCGAGTAAATTAAATGTAGGATGAGGCATGCAATGAGCAGAAATCGAACGCCGCTCAATCCAAAATTAACTGGAAGGCTTCAATGTCGGTCTTGCGCACTACCGACCAGTTCGCAAGCCCTGCCTGTAAGCGTCCCGTACTGAAGTCCAAGCACTGGTCCCGGCAACACTGTTGCCAACCGGTCCCTTCCCCTTCGAGGACCAACATATGACGTTGAATGCAAAGCCCAGAATGGATGTTGTAAAACGTGAAGACAAGGAAACCAAACTCAAGTCTTTCATTCTGAATTCGCTCGGTGCCAGAAATGCGCAGGCTCCTGCTGCAACCTGGTGTGTGATGGCTCGTTCGATGGAGAGCCCAGTCATTCTGGCGTTGTCGGCACTCACTCCCCAGATCCGCGCGGCCGGGATTACCATCAAGCTTCTCTTTACCCAGGCGGCCCCAAGTATTGCCGATGGCGCTGCTGAGCCGGTGATCGGCCTAGCCCGTGAAGTCAGATACACGCGCGATATCAGATTGCTCGACGCGCATGAGCAACTCAGCATCGACGGCACGACGAGTTGGATTGGTGATTGCATGCGCCGCGAGCCAGCCAAGCGCGATGCCTACGAATGCTACGCCACCGGATGCGCAGATACCGCCAATTGGAGCGTCAAGGCGTTCGAACGCATGTGGGCGTTTGGCGAGCCGCTGTTGATTGCCAAAAAAGTTCCAGCACTCGTAGAACGCGCAACGCCCGCGACCGATGAATTTCCGCTGCCTGTCGCCGAGATTCCAGCGACCGTTGTTGCATCGACCCGGCATTAACCGCCCCGCCTGTCTTCGGGGCACCGCCGATATACCTTTAGCCTGCCTTCATCTCACGATTGACTTGACCCGGTGCGCCCAACGCACCGGTTTTTTTTGTCGTCCCGGCTGAACCGGAAAATACCGGAAAATGGCTGCAATTCACCCGATTGCCCCGGAAGCGGGGACAAGACTTATCCACGCGCCCCTATTCAGACGTATCATCCTGGATGATGGTGAGATGCCGGTTCAGCGCGTTGTTGAACCCGGTTAGCTCATGTTTCAGGGGTATTTCCATGCTCGTCATGCCGCGCCTTGCCTTGCTTTCGGCTCTGCTGGCCCTGCCAACAGCCGCTAACGCTCAGTCAGTCTCGTCACCCGTTGTGGTCCAACCCGCAGGTTTTTCGCATGCGGGCGTGGCGCGTGATGCGGTGCGATATGAAGGTTGGCTCAAGGCCAACGTCAAAACGACGGCCAAAAAGGGCCGCGAAACGCGGATTGCCGCCGAGAAGGTGCTGGCAACTGGCACCGACCCGCGGGCGGCTTCACGCAGTTTCTCCGAGGCGGTGGCAACCGATCCAACCGATGCCGAAGCCTGGCTCGGCCTCGCCCGATCGCTGCTGGCAATACAACCTGACCCAAATACCGGTTCGGAGCGCTACGAGCTTCCAGTCAACGGCTCGGCGGCCGCCTACATTGCGTATGAGCGCGCCAAGGTGCCGGCACTCAAAGCACAAGCACTCGTCGTCCTGGCCGATGGCATGAAACGGCGCTCCTACTGGCGACCGGCGATCGATGCGCTGAAAGCATCTCTCGTATTGGTGAATTCACCCGAGGTCGTCGAGCAGATCGCCAAGCTGCAAGCCGAGCACGGATTCCGGCTCGTCGACTACAAGGTTGAGAACGATGCAGCGCAACCGCGACTTTGCATCCAGTTTTCGGAGAGCCTGGCGCGCAGCCAATCCGATTTTTCGAAGTTCGTGACGGTCGATGGCCGCGATCCGACCGGCGTCACCGCTGAGGCCAAACAGCTTTGCATCGATGGTCTGAGCCACGGCCGGCGCTATGAAATTCAAGTGCGCGGCGGCTTGCCCTCTGACACCGCAGAGACGCTCGGTAAGACCGCGGAACTCGGCGTCTACGTGAAGGACCGGGGTCCGAGCGTGCGCTTCTCGGGCAAGAGCTACGTTTTGCCGTCAAAAGGCCAACAGGGAATTCCCGTTGTGACGGTCAACACGTCCAAGGTGAAGGTCGAGATCTATCGCGTCGGCGATCGAAGCTTGGCGGCCACGTTGATCGGTGGCGAATTTCAAAAGCAGATGTCGGGCTATGATCTGGAGAGCTTGAAGGACAAGGTTGGCGCTCAAGTCTACACGGGTACGCTCGAAGTCGCGACCAAGCTCAATGAGGAAGTAACGACGGCTGTGCCGGTCGGCGATGCGATTCCGGAAATGAAGCCGGGCGTCTACGCGATGATCGCCGCGCACGACGAAGCCAAGTCGAAGGATAGCGAAAGCAATCGCGCAACGCAGTGGTTCATCGTTTCGGATCTCGGTTTAACCGCTCTTTCAGGCGCCGATGGCATCCACGCCTTCGTGCGCAGCTTGGCGTCGGCCGAACAGGTTGGCGGTGCGAACGTGCGTCTCGTTGCTCGCAACAACGAAATTCTGGGAACCGCGAAAACCGACGCCAACGGCTATGTCCGCTTCGATGCCGGCTTGAAAAAGGGGGAAGGTGGCATGGCACCGGCGATCCTGGTCGCCGAAGGGCCGACCGGCGATTACGCCTTTCTCGATCTTGGCACTGCGGCATTCGATCTGTCCGATCGTGGCGTCAAGGGGCGCGATACCTCGGGGCCGCTCG
Source organism: Hyphomicrobiaceae bacterium (assembly GCA_031367505.1). Lineage (GTDB taxonomy): Bacteria > Pseudomonadota > Alphaproteobacteria > Rhizobiales > Hyphomicrobiaceae > JAKFWF01. Next base: position 15,766 of record JANLPY010000627.1, read on the forward strand.
ATGCTTATCTCTATGCCGAGCGTGGGGTCTATCGGCCAGGTGAGACGGTTCATCTGACAACACTGATCCGCGATCGCACGGGTCGGGCGTCCACCGTGCCGATGACGCTGATCGTGTCGCGCCCCGATGGCGTCGAGCATCGTCGCGTCGCCCTGACTGATGACGCCTTGGGTGGCCGTGAAAGCCGGCTCGTGCTGGCTGGCAGCGCGATGACCGGTACGTGGCGCGCCAAGGTTCACGCTGATCCGAAAGCTGATCCGCTGGCGCAGGTCTCGTTCCTCGTCGAGGATTTCGTGCCAGAGCGTTTGGAGTTGAAACTCGACGCTGCCGCTAAGTCGATCGCGCCTGAAGAACCGGCGATCGTAAAATTGGCCGGACGTTATCTTTATGGTCCGCCCGCCGCCAACCTCGCAATCGAAGGTGATGTTGTGGTCAAGCCATCGACCAAGGATGTCGAGGGTTACGCCGGCTACCGCTTTGGCCGCGCCGAGGAGAAACTGACGATCGTTCGCAAGTCGCTCGAAGGGGTGCCGAACACCACCGCCGAGGGCAAGGCCGATGTTGCGATCATGCTGCCAGCGATCGCCCGCACGACGCGACCGCTCGAAGCTGAAGTGATGCTGCGCCTGCGCGAACCGGGCGGCCGCACCATCGAGCGCACGGTGACGTTGCCGGTCGATCCGAAAGCCGAGCGCATTGGCATCAAGCCGCTATTTAAGGGCGACGAAGTTCCCGAGGGCGAAGTTGCCCGCTTCGAAGTCATCAAGGTTGGTGTCGATGGCAAGCGGGCCAGCGAAACGGCTCTAGTCTGGACACTGCTGCGGCTTGAACAAAACTGGCAGTGGTATAGCCGCGATGGCCAATGGAACTACGAAGCCGTGACCTTCACGCGCAGGGTCGCAAGCGGCACTGCGGCAACGACCGCCGACCTCGCCGCGGCGATCGAGACCAAAGCTGACTGGGGCCGCTATCGCCTCGAAGTGTCGTCGGCTGATGGCACGTCATCATCAAGCATCGGCTTCAAGGCCGGATGGTACGGCGAAGAGGGCACCGACAGTCCCGAGATGCTCGAAGTCGGTCTCGACAAGCCATCGTACAAGGCCGGCGAAATCGCGAAGTTGAAGATCGTCTCGAAGACCGGCGGCCGCGCGCTCGTCACCGTGTTATCGTCGGGTCTGATGTCACACAAGCAGATCGATGTGCCGAAGGGCGGGTCCGAGATCCCGATTGAAGTGGGCGAGGGTTGGGGTGCCGGCGCCTACGTCGCAACGATGCTCTATCGGCCGATGGACATCGCGGCCAAGCGCATGCCGGGTCGCGCGCTCGGCGTGAAGTGGCTCGGTCTCGACCAAGCGTCGCGCACGCTGAAGGTGACGGTCGCCGCACCCGACAAAGTGAAATCGGGTGCGAAACTCACCGTGCCGATCAAGCTCGATGGCCTGAAGGCTGGCGAGGAAGCACGCATCACGCTTGCAGCTGTTGACGCTGGTATCCTCAATCTGACGCGTTATCAGCCGCCAGCGCCCGAGAGCCATTTCTATGCGCAAACTAAGCTCGGCATGGAGATCCGCGATTTCTACAGCCGCCTAATCGACGGCATGCGGGCTGATCGTGGCCGCTTGCGCTCAGGTGGCGACGGTAATGGCGGTATGGCGACATCTGGTTCGCCACCGGTCGAGACCTTGGTTGCGCTCCATTCGGGCATCGTCAAGGTTGGTGTAGATGGGACGGCCTCAGTCGACTTCCAGCTGCCCGAGTTCAACGGCACCGTCCGCGTAATGGCGGTCGCCTGGACCGCCGACAAACTCGGTCATGCTTCCACCGACGTGATTGTTCGCGATCCGGTGGCATTGCTCGCATCGGCGCCGCGCTTCCTCACACTAGGCGATGAAGCGCGCATCGAACTCGACGTGCACAACATCGAAGGTGCGGCCGGCAGTTATAAAGTGGCCGTCGAGCAGGAGAATGCTGCTGGTTCGAAAGCCAGCCTGCTTGGGCGCGAGATTACGCTCAACGCTAACCAACGCGTGTTCGAGCGCTTCAAGGTCAAGCCGACGGATGTTGGCCGCATGGCCTATGACGTGCGCGTCACCGGGCCGAACGGCGTCGATGTCAAACGTCGCTTGACGCTCGATGTTAAAGTGCCGGCCGGTGATATCCGCCGCTACACCGTGTCGAGCCTCAGCGCGAAGGGTGGCAAGATCACGCTGTCGCCCGATATCGCGCAAGATCTGATCGCATCTCGCACCAAGGTGACATTGAGCGTTGGCCCGGCAGCTTCGCTCGACGTTCCCGGATTGCTCACGCAGCTTGATCGCTACCCGTATGGTTGCGCCGAGCAGACGACATCGCGCGCGCTGCCGCTGCTTTATGCCAACGCTCTGTCGGCGAAGTCTGGATTGCCAACCGATGCGGCGCTGAAGGAACGCATTCAAGGTGCGGTCGAGCGTGTGCTCGAAATGCAGGACGCATCCGGTGCGTTCGGCATCTGGGGTCCGCGCAACGGTGATTTGTGGCTAACGTCTTATGTCACCGACTTCCTGACGCGCGCCAAGGAGAGCGGATATGCGGTCAAGCCGCAGGCGCTGTCTCAGGCTTTGGACAAGCTGCAGAACTTCGTCAGCTACGCCCAAGACTTCGACAAGGGCGGTGAGGCCCGGGCTTACGCACTTTACGTTCTCGCCCGCAATGGCCGCGCCGCAATGGGTGATCTGCGCTACTACGTCGACACCAGGCTTGAGCGGTTCTCGACGCCGCTTGCGCAAGCTCATCTGGGAGCGGCGTTGGCGATGCTCGGTGACAAGGAGCGCGCGGAGAAAGCGTTCAAGGCGGCACTCGCTTCGATGGGTCAAAAAGATGCGGATACGTCCCGCATCGACTACGGCTCGGGATTGCGTGATGGCGCGGCGATCCTGACCCTGGCGTCCGAGACTCGCATGTCGATGGTCGAAGCACCGAAGCTGGTGAGCGTTCTGGCCAAGGCTTACGCATCGAAGCAATACACGTCCACTCAGGAGCAGGCGTGGATGTTGCTGGCGGCGCGCTCGCTGTCCGAGCAGGCGAAGGACACGACGCTCAATGTCAATGGCGAAACCCACAAGGGTCCGCTCAATCGGGTGCTGAGCCCGGCTGAACTCAAAGACGGTGTGCTGACGATCACCAACGATGGCGATCAAGTTATCGACGCCGTGGTGTCGGTAATCGGTGCCGCATTGACACCGGAACCGGCGGCGTCGAAGGGCTTCAGAATCGAGCGCAGTTACTACACGCTCGATGGTAAGAAAGTCGAACTCGGCAGCGCGACCGGCGGTCAAGGCCAGGTCAAGCAAAGCGATCGCCTGGTCGTCGTGCTGAAGGTCGAGGCCATGGAAGTTGGCGGGCGCATCATGCTGGTCGATCGTCTGCCGGCCGGGCTCGAAGTCGAGAACCCGCGGTTGGTCGATGGCGGCGATGTAAAGACGCTCGACTGGTTGAAGCCGGACATCAAACCGGAACACACCGAGTTCAGGGATGATCGGTTCATCGCGGCGTTCAATCTGTTCGGCAAAGATGCCGGCCGTCGCGGTAACGCGGATGCCGATGCCGACGACAATAGCGATGGCGATGACGCCGCGGCGAAGGCCAACAAGGGGCCAGTGAAGACCGCGACGGTCGCCTACATCGTGCGCGCAGTAACACCGGGTAGCTTCGTGCATCCGGCGGCGGCAGTCGAAGACATGTATCGCCCCGACCGATTTGCCCGCACCGCCTCCGGCCGCCTCGACGTCACGGCCAAGGAGTGAACCCGGTGATCGATCGTCACTTGGCCGCACTTCATTCGGGAGTTTCGAGGTGCTTGAAGCTCGCACGCAGGAATTTGGCTGAGGGCAGTTCGGCCAACCCACAGGTGTCATCCTCGGGCGTGTCCCGAGGACCCAGGGTTCAATTGGCGAAGGTGTTGGCAAAGGCGCGAGCTGCGTTAGCGAATGCTTTTCGCTTCGATCGAAATCGCGGCGCGGTGGGTCCTCGAAACAAGCCCGAGGATGACACCTTTTCCGTTAGGACACGGTCGCGGCCAACGAAACGCCTTCGCGCATTTTCAGTCCGGCTACCGTGGCGGATGGGGATGGTGGCGGTTGGGCTGATCGCATTAGCTTTCAGCGGCGTGAACATCGCGATGCACATCATGGGGCCGCCACCGATTGCGGCGGCGGATGCGGTGTCGCCGACCGTCGTCGATCGGCACGACAGGTTGCTCCGCGCGTTCACCACGCCGCAGGGGCGCTGGCGATTGCCGGTCGAGGTAGCGGGCGTCGATCCGCGTTATATCGCGATGCTGGTCGCCTATGAGGACCGGCGCTTTTATAGCCATCACGGCGTAGATCCGCTGGCCTTCGTGCGCGGATTAGGTCTGGCCGCGCGCTATGGCCGGATCGTTTCGGGTGGTTCGACTCTGACCATGCAGGTCGCGCGGTTGCTGCAAGGCGAGCACGAGCGCACTGGCATGGGGAAGTTGCGTCAATCGATCCGGGCGCTGCAACTCGAACAGCAATTGAGCAAGGCTGAAATTTTGCGGCTCTATCTGCGGATGGCCCCGTTCGGCGGCAACATCGAAGGTGTGCGGGCGGCCTCGCTTACATATTTCGGCAAGGAACCGCAGCGGTTGTCCGTTGGCGAAGCAGCACTTCTGGTGGCGATCCCGCAAGCGCCAGAAACTCGCCGGCCGGACCGGTTTGCGCGGTCGGCATCGCGTGCCCGATCGCGAGTTCTGGCCCGCGCGGTCGCAAGCGGCGTGATCACCAGTGATGAAGCAAAGCGGGCCGGAACCGAGCCGATCCCAACCCAGAGGCGTGAATTTCCGCGACTGGCACCGCATCTGGCCGAATCCGAAGTTGCCGCCAACGAGACGCGATCAATTCACCGATTGACGCTCGATGCAAACGTGCAAGGTCAACTGGAAGACCTCGCGAAAACCCACGCGCGAGCAGCCGGTGAAAGATTGTCAGCCGCCATCCTCGCCGTCGATCACAAAAGCGGCGAGGTGATTGCCCACGTCGGCGCGTCGGACTTTTTTGACGACACGCGCTTCGGCTCGGTCGATATGGTGCGAGCTTTGCGATCGCCGGGTTCGACGTTGAAGCCGATCATCTATGGGTTGGGGTTCGAAGCGGGACTGGCTCATCCCGAAACACTCATCGAAGATCGGCCGGTGCGCTTTGGTACGTATGCGCCGAAGAACTTCGACGAGGAATTTCACGGCACGGTGACGATCCGCGATGCCCTCGCACGCTCGTTGAATATCCCGGCCGTGAAAATGCTGAATGCGGTCGGTCCCGGCAAGCTGATGAGCCGGATGCGGCGGGTTGGTGTCGTGGGCGTCTTGCCGAAAGAAACCACGGAGCCGACGCTTGCCATCGCGCTCGGTGGTGTCGGCCTCAAGTTGCACGACGTGACGGCGCTCTACGCCGCAATGGCGCGCGGCGGCGAGGCGGTCACGCTTTACCATTCACGTGACGAAAAACGCTCGCCGAATGGTGTCCGCTCGCGGCGGCTGCTATCGAACGTCGCTGCTTGGTACGTGACCGATATCTTGAAAGATGCGCCACCCCCGGCGTCGGCCAAGGGCGGCCGGATCGCCTATAAGACCGGCACGTCCTACGGCTACCGCGACGCCTGGGCGATCGGTTTTGACGGGCGCTATACCATTGGCGTCTGGGTTGGCCGTCCCGACAGTGCAGCGACACCGGGATTGACCGGACGAACGGCTGCCGCGCCGATGCTGTTCGACGCGTTCCAGCGATTGAGCCCGGATCGGGTCGCGTTGGCGCCCGCACCATCCGCAGCGTTACGTGCGACAGGCGCAAATCTGCCGCCGCCCCTCAAGCGTTTCCTGGAGCCAGGCGAGATCGCTCACGACGGCGGCTATCTGGATTCAGCGGTACAGATCGCGTTTCCGCCTGACCGCGCCGAGGTCGAAGTCGAGGATGCCGACGCACCGGTTCTCCTCAAAGCCGAGGGCGGAGTGTTGCCGCTCACCTGGCTCGCCGATGGCGCACCGCTGGCACTCGATGGCAACGCGCGCGAGGTCGTGTGGAACCCCAAAGGTCTCGGCTTCGTCAAGCTTTCCGTTGTGGATGCTCGCGGCCGGGTCGACCGTGTGACGGTTCGGCTGCGCTGAACATGCGCGCACGTTGCGACGCTGATGCAGTTTGGATCAACGCCAAGTTGGGGTATGCCTGCTGCACAAGAGACAGGGGCAATCCGATGCGAATTTTACCAGCACAGAGGCGCACTTTAGATTTGCCACGCGTGCCAACGTTGGCAAAGCGTGACAGCGCGATGGCCGCTGCGGGGATGATCGCGCTCTGCGTGCACCTGATGGCTGGCAGCATCACCGATCGAACGAAATCGAAACCAAATAATGATCGCGCGACGCAAAGCGCCAGCGTGCCGAAAGTGGCCAACGAACCCGGCGCTGCGGCGATGCTGCGTGATACCGTCGTCGGTGCATACGGTGGCGTGACGTTTACCCATCCGAGCATGGTCGCGATCGTCAAACCTGGCGTCATCGACATGACCGTCAAGGATTTCAACTGGATTGGTTTGCCCTTCAAGGCACCCGTCTATTATGGCATCCGCGTGCAGCGCTGGATGCCGGTCTCGGGCTTGGGCAGCATGGTCGATTTCACCCATGCCAAAGCAATTGCCGTTGCCACGGATGAGGCGGCGTTCACCGGCACGCGGGACGGCAAACCGGTCGAGCCGAAAGCACCGATCGGCAAAGTGTTCCGGCACCTGGAGTTCAGTCACGGCCACAACATGCTGACCTATAACGGGCTGTTCCGGTGGCCCTCGCTGGGATTTCTTTCGGGGCCATTTCGCCCTTACGTGGGTGTGGGTGCGGGCATCACATTGCCCCATACCGAAATCGGATTTGCCGACAAAAACACACGGACTTACGAGTATCAGTTCGCTGGCTTCGTCGGGCAAATTCTGGGAGGGGTGGAAATAAATCTTGGCCGCACGTCCCTGTTTGCCGAGTACAAGTTCAGCTACTCACCATATGAAGTTCCGTTGTCAGAAGAGCCGCGCGGCTTCATCTTGTTCACCGATCTTTGGCGGCAGTTCAAAGCTTGGGCGACGGGCGATGCGCCGCCGGGCGGCAGGCTCGCAACAAAACTGGCAACCCACCATGGCAACGTTGGCGTGTTGGTTCGCCTCGGCGGTACAGGTGCCGCGAAATGAGTAGGTTCAAAATCGAGTAAGTTCAAAATGCTGCGGTTGATTTTTTTGAAGTACTGTCGTGCGGCGCCGGCTCGATATCTTCGCGGGTAACCCGACACCACTCGGCCAAGAAATCTAGAAACACACGAAGTTTCGGTAAAACGTGCTTGGGCCCGGGATAAACCGCCCACAGTGCGGTATCGAAATTCGTTCCGTATTCGGCCAGGACCTGTATCAGCCGCCCGGTCCGCAAATCGTCACCCACGGTTATTTCTGACGTGCGCAACAGCCCAATACCATCGAGCGCGGCGTGGCGCAGAAGTTCGCCATTGTCCGAGCGCAGCCGGGCGTGAATGCGGATGTTGGCTGCTTCCTTGTCGCGATCCAGGTTCCACGACCAGCCGTCCCCCAACACCAAGCATTTGTGAACGCTAAGATCGGCGGGCGAAAGAGGTGTACCGTTCTCGGCGATGTAGGCTGGTGACGCGACGATGATTTGATGATCCGAAGCTAGGCGTTTTGCGATGAGTGTTGAATCGGTGAGAATGCCGCAGCGGATCGCGACATCATACCCCTCCTCTTGCAGGTTCACGATGCGGTCGGTCACATCAACCTGCACATCGATCTCTGGGTAGAGCCGCACGAACGCAGAGATTGCCGGCCCAACAAACTGTTGGCTGAGACTGGCAGGGGCCGAGATCTTCAACTTTCCCTTTGGATTGGCAACATTGTCGCCAACCGCCGAGCGGGCGATGTCCAACTCATCGAGTATGCGGGCGGCATGTACAAGGAATGTAGCGCCCTCGTGCGTGATCCGGATCGAGCGGGTTGTACGGTCAAATAGGCGCGCGTTCAGTTCCTCTTCCAACGCTTGTAAACGCTTGGAAATCGTTCCTGGCGTCAAACCCAGTTCTGTGCCGACAGCGGATAAATTCTGCACTGCGGCAACCCGGGCGAAGATCCGCAAATCTTGAATGTCCATGCAACATACCTTTGGATGCGATAAGCATACCTGCTGTCGCTCGAACGAGATACCCAACATCAACGGATGCCGAAGCCAAAAGTTCGAAAGTTAGCTGCGTTCTTCCTGAGATAGGGAATTCGACCACGTTAATCCGATATCTGCTCAATCAGCACATCAAATTTTGCTTTTTTTGCATTTTTTCTACTGCCAGTGTGTCGCAAGATCGAGTGCTGTTTTCTACGCGCAGCTCGTTTCTCGAGAACGCTCGGTACCGATGAGTTCGCATTTCAACGGCGTCTCGAACATCAGCAGAGACTTTGATCATCAATTTTCGTCAGTCGATCTCACAGAAACCAAGGTACAATTAATCAGAACCTCCGGAGTAGCCGCTCAATATAATCGAGTTCGATGGTTGGGCGGGCCTGTTCGCCGAGCCGGCGGCGCAACTCCTCCAGGATCTCGCGGGCGGTCTGCATTTCAATCTCGTCGGGCACTTTGGGGCCGGTGAGCGATTCAGCCCCTTCCGTGCGTTGCGGACGGCCAAGCGGATCGAGCGGTGCATCGCTGCCGGGACCTTGCCCGAAGCGCTGCTGTCCGTTCCGCATCATTTGCTGGGCCATCGATTGCGCACCCTGGCGTAGTTGCTCCAGCGCACGGCCCTGTTCGCGGGCAGCCCCTTCCAAGTCGCCCTGTTGCAGCATGCGTTCGGCGTTTTCCATAGCTTCGCGTGCGCCGTCGAACTGACCGGGAGACGGCATGCCGTTCTGGGCTAGTCCTTGTTGCAGACGGCCAAGGCGATCACGCAGCTGGCTTTGCCGCTGGCCGAGACCTTGGCTACTCTCGCCGTTTTGCCCGGTCTCACCCTGGCCCGATTGCCCTTGTTGGCCGCGCTGGCCCGGTTGACCTTGTTGACCCTGTTGGCCGCGTTGTCCTCGCTGCCCCTGCTGTCCTTGTCCGCGCTGACCTTGTTGACCGCGTTGGCCTTGCTGACCCTGTTGACCCTGCTGGCCTTGCTGACCCTGTTGTCCTTCCTCGCCTTGCTCCCCAGAGCGGTTCTGCTCGCTGAAGGTTTCATCTTGCAGGCGCTGTTGCTTACCGATGATGTCGCCCATCTCGTTCAGCATTTGCATGGCTTGCTGATTGCCTTGCCCCTGTTGGCCTTGCGCCATGCGGCCGGACTGCAACGACTCCAGCATATCGCGCAATTGGCTCAGCATGTCCTGCGCCTGATCGCGTGAACCCTGGCGCGCCATGTTCTCAAGATTGTTGAGCATCCGGTTAAGGTCTTCCTGGCGCAGGACTTGATTAGGGTTCATGCCCTCGATTGGCGGGTTATTTTCGGCCTGCCGCTGCATTTGCTCCATAAATTCAGCCAGTGCCTGTCGCAACTCCTGCATGAGGCGTTTGATTTCTTCGTCGGACGCGCCGTTTTCCAGCGCCTTCGACAACTGATCTTGCGCATCGCGCAGACGCCGCTCGGCGGCTGTCAGCGAACCGCCGTCTTCCAATCGCAACGCGACATGCCAAAGCTGATCGACGACGGATCGGATGCCGGCGCGCGTGCGATCCTTGGTCAGCCGATAGTAGGCGCTGCGCAGGCCGAGGTAGGCCACCCGATCGTTGATATACCCCTCAGGCTCGATCGTCAGCGCGTCGATCGCCTTTAGGACATGGGGCCGCCAACGCGGGTCTTCGATCAGTTTGCGACGCTGCTCGACAACTGCCTTGGCCAGCGGCTTCGAGAACCGGCGTTGCGGCAACACCATCTCGAACGGCAACGACTTGCCAATATTGCCGGCGTGATCGTTGGCGACGAGGGTCATGCGGACCTTCGACCCGGCCCACAAGTGGGCCCCGGTATCGTGGTGGCTCGATCCTTCCGTCTCCTTCGTCGTTGTGCGGGGAATGCGCAGTGTTAGAACCGGGGGACGGGTGAGAGGTGGTCTTGGTCCTTTGAGTTCGGTGCCTTCACGCGCCCATGCGGTCCGCACGTCGGGAGCACCTGGCTTGGGCCGTTCGAAGCGTGCTTCGGCCGTCGCGATCCCGTAATCGTCCTGCATCTTGTAGGTGAGCTTCATCGATCCGCGCTGCGAGCGCTCCGGATCCTTCGACAATGAAATCTTGGGTGCGAGATCGGGGATCACCGTGAACGCCCAGCGTGCCAGTTCCGCGCCACCGCTGACCACGCGAACGGTGCCTGACGCGCGCAGTTCCAAGCGCGCTTCCGCAGCGTCCGAGGCCGCAGCCGATGCTGTTCCACTGGCGCTGGCTTCGGTGGGTTTCGGCTCAAGCTTGGGTATTGCCGCAACCGGCTGGCCGACAATTTCGAGAGTGATATCCTTGATGCCAGCGCCGCTCGATCGAACGATCAACAAGCTTTTATCCGGCACCTCAATCATTTTGCCGTCGATCGCGGGATTGATCGTGCCGCCGCGCGCGCCGTCGGCAAGCAAGATGGGCGGACGCGCGGTATAGGCCGGCGGCGTGATCCAAGCATCCAGGCGGGCATCGGCAACCTTGATCGAGGGACCGAGGCGGAAGGCAGAGGCGAGCCGGTCGCGGAGACCATCGCCGGTCAGCAGTGCCAGCAACGCCACTGCGAGCAGCAACACGGTTCGCAGCGCCCACGGATCGTAACGGTCAGCGCGCGGTTCCGGCCGGGCGACCTTCAATCGGTCGAGCAACTTGGCTAGTCGCGAGCGGTGTGCCGCCCAAAGTTCGGCAGTGGCCGGATCGTTGCCCGGTGCCGATAGCGTATCCTCGTATGAGGTCGCTGGCCGATGCGGGACACCTGATCCAGCTTCGATGCGCCGGATGACTTCCTCGCGCGATGGCGTCGGCACGCGCGCGGCAAATATGATCGCTGCAAGCATGGCAGCAGCAAACAGCCAAAGACCAAGGCGATGAACCGTATCGCCGGTGTGGGTCCAGCCGCCGGCCAGCGAGAACACCAGGAACACCGCTGCGAGCACGATGAGCACCCAAAGCCGTGGCCACAGGCGCTCGAACAGCAAGCTCCACCTGCCCAAGCGGACTTTGCGCTCGAATGCGACAGTGACCGGAGACGGTGCGTCTACGCGAACGGGGGATTTCTGATCGACCATGCCGGCATCCTAACACGGAGATAGTGGAAGGGTACAACTCCAACGCGCAACTGGTTCACGTAGTCTTTATCGTTGCGAAGACGGGCAATTGGGGCGAAACAGCGGCGAGTGGCCGTTCGCCGCGCTAAGTGATACAGCGCCCACCAACCCGGCCGCAGAAGTGCTCGCACCCAATATGCAAACCATCATGACTATTGTTGGAGCGCGGCCGCAGTTCGTCAAGGCGGCGGCACTCAGCCGCGCATTTGCGCGCAGTGGTGCCATTCGCGAGCTGATCGTGCACACCGGGCAGCATCGCGACGCCAATATGTCGGATATATTCTTCTCAGAGCTTGGTGTGCCCGCACCCGCCGTCAATCTCGGCATCTCGGGTGGTCTCCACGGCGACATGACGGGGCGGATGCTGAGCGCGCTCGAGGCTTACATGATCGACGTGAAGCCCGATGCCGTCCTCGTCTTGGCGATACCAATTCGACGCTGGCTGGGGCGCTCGCGGCTGCCAAACTCGACATTCCGATCGCCCATGTGGAGGCGGGCCTGCGATCCGGCAATCGGCGATCGCCGGAAGAAATCAATCGCGTGCTGGTCGACCATATCTCGCGTTGGTTGTTCTGCCCCACTGAAGCGTCGGTCGCCAATTTAGCGAGGGAAGGTGTAACCAGCGGGGTTCTCCCTGCCGGTGACGTGATGTTCGACGTATTGACGGCGGCTCTTGCGCGCGCGCGTGAAACGTCGGTCATCGTGCAAACTTTGCGGCTCGTAGCCGGTAACTATGCGGTCGCGACCGTCCACCGGGCCGAGACGACGGATGATCCCGCGCGGTTGTCCGCAATCTTTCGTTATCTGGTCGAATGTGCGCGCGTACGCCCCGTGGTGATGCCGTTGCATCCGCGCACCCGCAAGGCGCTTGCCGCAGCAAACATCCCGACGACCGGTATTTGGATAATCGAGCCACTCGGGTACTTCGATATGATCCGTCTGGTCGATGGTGCAGCTGAGGTGCTGACCGATTCGGGCGGGCTACAGAAAGAAGCCTACTTTCTCCGCAAGCCCTGCGTAACGCTACGTGATGAGACCGAGTGGAAAGAGACCATCGAAGCCGGCTGGAACCGGCTATGGTCCGTGCCCGAGTACCGCGCGCGGCACCTGATCGATGACTACGGACAAGGCCGGGCCGGCGAAGTGATTTGCGACGCGCTGCTGGTGGGCCTCGCGTGACACAGATCGATTCGACTGGCGCTTCGAATAAGCGACGCGTGTGCCATCTCACGCTTTCCCACACACCATTCGACGTGCGCGTGTTTGAGAAGGAGTGCCGCACGCTCGCTGCCGCTGGCTACGATGTCCATCTGGCGGTTCCCAACGCACGCGAGAGCGAGGTGCGCGACGGCGTTACCATGCACGACATTCCAACGTCACATGGAGCTAACCCAATTGCGCGGTGGAAGGCGCGCTTGCAGCAGACCTACGCGGTGGCGCGTCGCATCGATGCGGACATCTACCATCTGCATGATCCCGAATTGATCCCGGCCGGCCTGAAGCTTGCACGCCTCGGTGCGCGGATCATTTATGACGCACACGAGGATGCGCCGCTCGAGGCTTGGTCGCTCAACCGGGGGCGGCCGCTGCATCGGATTGTCCTCACCACCCTGTGGTGGGGTCTGTTGCAGCAGGCCAAACGGCGGTTCGATTTTTTCGTGTGCGCGACGCCGCAGATCGCGCGGCGCTTTCCGCAAGCCCGGTCGGTTGAGGTGCGCAACTATCCCCGGCTCGAGATGTTTCCCGTGTCGGCATCACAGCGGCCGCGAGGCCGGGATCTGGTATTCGCGGGGTTGGTCTCGGAAACGCGGGGCGCAATCGAAATGCTGGACGCGTTGGCGGCGGTGCGCTCACCCGGCATCCGGCTGAAGCTGTTCGGCACGATTGCAACCGGCACCCTTCGCAGGCGGATGGAGGAACACCCAGCATGGTCCAGGGTCGACTATGTTGGCCATCGGCCCTGGCGGGAGGTGCTGGATGAATACGGCCGCGCGCTCGGCGGGCTGTTGCTTTATGAGAGTACACCCGAGCAGTTGCACTGCATGCCGGTCAAGCTATTCGAATTTCTGCTCGGTGGTGTGCCGGTGATCGCGAGTGATATCCCGTTCTGGCGTGACTTGCTCGATGGCAATCCGGCAGTGATCTTCGTCAATATCAAGGATCCGGCGGCGATCGAACGTATCGCCGTCGATCCGCAATTAGCAGCCGGCATGGGCCAGGCCGGGCAAGGACACGCACGAGCCCGGTTCAACTGGGACGCGGAAGGCGCGAAGCTGGTCGAGGTTTATGCGCAAGTTCTTAGCCGTGCACAAAAATTCAAACCGTAAGGACGACTTTGCCGAAATGGTTGTTCGCCTTGGTGAATTGCAATGCTTCGGCTGCCTGATCCAAGGGAAACGAACGACTGATCGGTAGTGCGAGTTTTCCCGATGCGACGGCTTCGCCAAGATCCTCCTTCATGCGGCGGTTGATTTCGCGAACCTCATCGATCGAGCGCGTGCGGAACGTCACGCCGATGTAGTCGATCCGCTTCATCGCATGCAGATCGAAATCAAACTCGCCTTTGAAGCCACCTAGTCGTCCGACATTGACGATGCGACCCTTGACTGCGGCAGCCGCAAGGTTTTGGTTCGCAACGCCGCCTGAGACCTGATCGATGATGAGATCGACGCCGCGGCCATCGGTTGCCGCCAGCACGGCATCCGGCCATCGTGGATCGCTGGTATCGATGGCGAGATCGCAGCCGAACTCGCCGAGCCGGGAGCGACGTGCTTCATCTCGCGACGTGCCGAAGACCGTGCGTGCGCCCATCATCCGGGCGATCTGCAAGCCCATCAAACCGACGCCGGAAGCGGCACCTTGTATCAGTATAGTCTCGCCGGCCTTGAACCGGCCATTGGTGACGATCGCATCGTGCATGGTCTGGAGTGCGATCGGTAATGTCGCGGCTTTCGCATCACTCATATTGTTGCCGGGGATCGGGCTGACCCGGCCCCAGTCGGTCACCGCGTATTCGGCAAATGCGCTCGAACCGGAGCACATGACGCGGTCCCCGATCTTGATGTTCTTCACGTCGCGGCCGATCGCTGCAACTTCGCCGGCGAACTCGAGACCGATAATGCTGCCGGGTCCACCGACGTTGCCATGTTTGTGGCCGCTGAGCACGATGAGGTCGGCGCGGTTGAGGCCGCACGCTCTGACCCGCACCTTGACTTCGTTTGGTTTCGGCTCGGGCTCGGGCACGTCCCTGATCTCCAAACCGCGTTCGCCAACGACTGCCGCTTTCATCGCCGTGTTCCTTCCGACAAACCCACTACCCAAACCAGTCGCGCCGGACCATCATCGCTGTGCGAGAAACGCCGGTGGGATGAGTTCATGACTATTGTCGAGAATGGGACTGATGACCAGGGTCGCGCGAACGTTGCCATTGTTGCGGGTGGCTCCGGCATCGTCGGTCGCGCGATTGTCGAGCACTTGGCGGCGAGTGAAGATTGGACCGTCATCGCATTGTCGCGCCGGAAGTCCGCTCAACAAGCGCGGGTCCGCCATGTCGCAGTCGATCTCGCCGATCGAGCCGAATGCGCCGCGAAGTTGCGGGCATTGAGTGATGCCACGCACGTATTCTACACCGCCTACGCGCCCGACCGCGATCTCGGTCACGAAGCCCAACTCAACACGCAGATGCTGATCAATCTGGTCGAAACGCTGGAGCCGGTTGCACCACGCTTGCGGCACATCCAACTGATGCAGGGCAGCAAGTGGTACGGCAACCACCTCGGGCCCTACCGGACACCGGCCCGCGAGGGCGACCCGCGTCACGCCAAGCCGTGTTTTTATTATGATCAGCAGGATTGGCTTGCCGAGCGTCAGGTGGGTAAGCAATGGAGTTGGTCGGCACTGCGCCCGCACGGGGTTCTCGGATTGGCGATCGGCTCGCCAATGAACCAACTGACGGCAATGGCGCTCTACGCGTCGATCTTGAAAGAGCGTCGACTGCCGTTGGCGTGGCCCGGTTCCGAGGCGGCATTCAATAGTGTCTATCAATTCACCGAAGCGAGCTATCTAGCGCGTGCCATGGCTTGGGCGGCAACCTCGAAATCTACCGCCAACCAGGCGTTCAATTTCACCAATGGCGATCTCGTGCGCTGGTGTCATCTGTGGCCAGCGATCGCGCGAGCGTTCGATATGAAGGTGGGACCGAACAAGCCGGTTTCGCTGGTGGCTGAGATGGCAGACAAGGAACCGATGTGGGTGGCGATGTGCGCCCGGTACGGATTGCAGACTTACACGCTTGGCAAACTTACCAATTGGGCGTTTGCTGATTTCGTATTCGGCTGCGGCTACGATCAGATTTCCGATTTGACCAAAGTGCGAAATGCCGGGTGGCACGGTGTTAATCCATCGCAGGACATGTACGTCCGGCTAATTGGCGATCTGCGCCGCGCCCGCATCATCCCATAAAGCCCGCATCATCCGGCAAAGGACGAGAAATGCTCATGCGCCAGTACGTCGTCGTCGCCGAGTTCATCGTTTTGCCGGAACGGGTCGAAACCTTTATGGCCCTGATGACAAGGCATGCCGAGCTTTCGCGCGCGGAGCCCGGTTGTCTCATATTCGTGGTCAATCAGGATTGCGCGGATCGATGCAAATTCCTACTGTTCGAGCGTTACCAAGACGAGCAAGCCTATCTGGCTCATCGGGCGACCGTGCACCATAGTTATTTCGTTGACTGGGCGCCGGGGCTCGTGGTGCCGAGGAATGGTGAGGTGTTCCAGCGTCGCAGCGTTTTTTGCTCGATCAGTTGAGTTGTTCTGTTTTCGCACGCTACATTTTCGAAGCAGCGGGAAAAAACCGGTTGGCGATCCTCTGCGACAATGTATACATTGCCGCAGCGTCATCGGCCGGGATCAAAAATCCTTGTTGGTCAACGGGCCGTAAGAGCCACGCTAACGAGTTTGGAAATGCCAACCCAAGAACTTCCCAGGGAGGGGTCCATGTCGAAGATCCATAGACGTACGTTTTTGAAGACCACTGGCGGCATGGCGGCGATACTCGCCACTGGCAAAGCGCCAGCGTTCGCGCAGGGTACTGAGGTTCACTGGCTGCGCTGGAACGATTTCGTGCCGGCTTGCGACGAGCTGTTGCGCAAGGAAATCCTGCCTGCGGCTGAGAAGGCGCTCGGCATCAAGGTCAAGTATGAGACGGTGAACGGTAACGATCTGCAGCCGCGCATCACGTCGGGCATCCAGTCCGGCGCCGGTCCTGATCTACTCATGTTGTTCAACAACCATCCGCACATCTACAAGGAAAGCCTCGCCGACGTTTCAGACTTGGCCGCTGAAGTCAGCAAAGAGCAGGGCGATTATTACGCGATCTCCAAGGGCAATTGCTCGACGGGCGGCAAGTGGCTCAGCATGCCCGCCGGCATCCTCGGGGCAATGAACGTGTACCGCAAGGGGATGTTCGCCGAAGCCGGGTTCAACGAGTTTCCGAAGACCTGGGACCAATATCGCGAAGTCGGCAAGAAACTGAAAGCCAAGGGTATGCCGATCGGCCAGTCGCTCGGCCAATCCTTCGGCGATCCGCCCACATTCGTCTATCCATTCCTGTGGTCCTTCGGTGCAACCGAAGTCGACGACAAGGGCAAAGTCGCGATCAATTCGAAAGAAGCGATCGAGGCGGTCAAATATCTGGCCGCGTTCTGGAAGGACTCGATGGACGAAGGTGGCCTCGCCTGGGACGACAGCTCGAACAATCGCGCTTTCCTCACGGGGACGTTGTCATCTACGCTCAATGGCGCCTCGATCTACATCGAAGCGTTGCGGAAGCCTACCGAGTACAAGGACGACAAGGGCCAACCGCTGCATCTTGATTGTGCGCACGCGCCTCTGCCAGCGGGGCCGAAGGGCCAGTTCGGCATGCACACCTTCACCAGCCACGTTATTCCAAAGTACAGCAAGAACGAGAAGGCCACCAAGGATCTCCTGCGGTTTTTCCATAAAAAGGAAAACTACGAGAAATGGTTCTCGACCAGCTCCGGCTTCTACACGCCGCCGATCACGTCTTGGGAATCGCACGAGATCTGGAAGAAGAATCCGGTCATGGCTCCATTCGCTTCGGCCGGTAAGCTCGGCCAGACGCCGGGCTATCCCGGCGAGCCCAATGCAAAAGCGGCCGAAGTCCTCACGAAGTATCTGCTCGGCAACATGATGGCCGACGCGGTCAAAGGCAAGTCGGCCGAGGACGTCGTGAAATCCTGCGAAGCGCAGCTCAAGACGATCTACGGGGCGTAAAGCCTCCAGTGCGGTGTCCGGTCCTATGCCGGTCACCGCATCCGTCCCGGTCGATGACCTGGGCGGCTGATGTGGCACGTGAGAATCACGAAAGGAAGGGCAGCCATGGCTATGACTGCATCCGCGCCTGTAGCGACGGGCGAGTACGTCGGCAAGGCGAAATGGCGACCACTCGAGGGCGAGGGTACGCTCGCGTTCCTTCTATTGGTACCGACGTTCGTTCTTCTCGGTGCCTTCATCGCATACCCGTTTCTGCGCGGCGTTCTGCTGTCGGTGACGAACGCGCGCGTCGGCGTTCCCGGCACCTTCGTCGGCCTCGAAAACTTTGCCAGGCTCTGGAGCGACCCGATCTTTCACGCGGTCGTGCGCAACACGATCCTCTACACCGCCGTGACGACCGTGTTCAAACTCGCGCTCGGGCTCTGGCTTGCCATCCTTCTCAACCGCGAATTCAGATTCAAGGCGTTCACCCGCGCGTTCATATTGCTGCCGTTCATTGTGCCGACGGTGCTCGCCTGCTTCGCCTGGAAGTGGATGTTTGATCCGACCATGTCGGTCGTAAACTGGGCGCTTTGGAAGCTGAACTTGATGTCGGTTGGGCAACCGATCCAATGGCTCGGCGACGGTGACATGGCGATGGTGTCGATCATTATCATCAACGTCTGGCGCGGGGTTCCGTTCTTCGCCATATCGCTGATGGCCGGACTGCAGACGATCGCACCCGATCTCCAGGAGGCCGCGGCGATCGACGGCGCCAAGCCCTGGCAGCGCTTCATTTATATCACTTGGCCGCTGCTGCTGCCGGTGACCATGGTCGTCGTGCTGTTCTCGGTTATACAAACCTTCGCGGACTTCCAGATCGTCGAGGTGATGACGGGTGGCGGCCCGGCCAATGCCACGCACGTCTTCGCTACTTATGCGTACCAGCTCGCGATCCGCGCCGGGCAATTGAGCCAGGGTGCCGCTGTGTCGCTCGCCATGTTCCCGATCCTGTTCATGATCGTGATTTTTCAGCTGATCTATATCCGGCGCGTGGAGACACGGTGATGATAGAAGGTGCCAACTGGCGTCGATGGGTGTTCTTTTGGCTACCGGTGACGCTGTTCCTGCTGTTCCTGCTGATGCCGTTCTATTGGATGGTGATCACCACGTTCAGGCCGACGGCCGAAATCAACGTGGCGTGGCGTAGGCCTAGCTACCAGCCTTTCTGGACATGGGATCCAACGCTCGTCCACGTGAAGTACTTGCTCGGGGAGACGAGTTTCCCGACCTGGATCTGGAACACGATGTTCATCGCAACCGTTGCGACGGCTATCTCGTTATTTTGCGGCGTGCTGGCCGGCTATGCCTTGTCACGGCTCAACTTCAAGTGGGCGGGTCTGCTCGGCACGACGATTTTCATTACCTATCTTGTGCCCCAGACGCTGCTGTTCATCCCACTCTCGGAGATCATCCGCTCCTACAACATCGGCGACACGCCCTGGGCGCTGATCCTGACTTATCCGACGTTCCTCATCCCGTTTTCGACGTGGCTGCTGATGGGTTACTTCAAGGCGATCCCGAAAGAACTCGAGGAGTGCGCGCGCATCGACGGCGCGACACGCTTTCAGGCGATGTGGCACATTATTATTCCAGTTGCGGTGCCGGGCATCCTGTCGGCGATGATCTTCGCCTTCACGCTGTCCTGGAACGAATACATCTATGCACTCGTATTCCTGTCGTCGCCGGAGCAAAAGACGGTGCCGATCGGCGTCGTCTCTGAGCTGATCAAGGGTGACGTTCAGTTCTGGGGGCCATTGATGGCGGGCGCGCTGCTCGGATCGATCCCCGTCGCAATCGCCTATTCCTTCTTCGTCGAACAGTACGTTTCGGGCCTGACCGGCTCCGTCAAAGGGTAATCGAATGGCCAACGTCTCGATCCGTCAGATCCACAAACACTATGCCGATTTTCATGCCGTCAAGGGTGTCTCGCTCGAAATCAAAGACAAGGAGTTCATGGTGCTCGTCGGTCCGTCGGGCTGTGGCAAGACGACGACGCTGCGCATGGTGGCGGGCCTCGAGGCGATCACCGAAGGACAGATCCTTATCGGCTCGCAAATCGTCAACGATCTGCCGCCGATGGATCGTGACATCGCGATGGTGTTCCAGAATTACGCGCTCTATCCGCACATGAGTGTGTACGACAACATGGCGTTCGGCTTGAAGATGCGCAAATTCGACAAGGCGGAAATCGCCAAGCGCGTGAACAATGCCGCCGACATTCTCGACATCAAGAATCATCTGGCCCGCAAGCCGCGCATGTTGTCGGGCGGCCAACGCCAGCGCGTCGCGCTCGGCCGGGCGATCGTGCGCAATCCGCAAGTGTTTCTATTCGACGAACCGCTATCGAACCTCGACGCGAAGCTGCGGGTGCAGATGCGTGTCGAACTGAAAAAGCTGCATCAGCGCCTTGCCACCACGTCGATCTATGTGACGCACGATCAGGTCGAGGCGATGACGCTCGGCGATCGGGTGGTCGTCATGAAGGATGGCTTGATCCAGCAGGTCGGCGAGCCGCTTGAGCTCTACAACAATCCAGCGAACAAATACGTCGCGGGCTTCATCGGCTCGCCAGCGATGAACTTCGCCAACGTGAGGATCGAGGAGAGAGGCGGCGCACTCCATGCAGTAAACCCGACCCTCGACATTCGCGTGCCCGATCAGATTGCAGCCCGCATGGGACCGCAAAAGGGTAAGCCCGCAATCCTGGGCATCCGTCCGGAGGATCTGCACATGGCGCGGGGTGATGATGCTGCCGACATGTCGTTCGATGCCATCGTCGAAGTTGCCGAGCAACTCGGTTCTGAGATTATCCTGGATGTAACGGCCGGTGGCGGCCCGATGGTTGCCAGCGTCGAGCCGACAGTGAAGGTCAAGCCACAACAGAAGATCAGGCTTGGCGTCAATCCGGTCGGCTTGCGGTTCTTCGATGCGGCGACGGAAGCCGCAATCTGAAACGTGAGATGCCGGCGATGAGCGCTCTGCTGTATGATGATCTGCCAATCGTCGACGCTCACCACCATTTATGGAACCTCGAAGGTCACCTGACCTATCCCTGGATGACCAGCGGCGAGCATGCCTACCAGGGCGATAACTCGGCATTCCGGCGCACCTATCTGCCGGACGAGTTTCGCCGCGACGCAGCGCTGCACAACGTCGTCGCGACCGTGCACATCGAGGCTGAGTGCGATCGCTCGAAACAGGTGGCCGAGACGGAGTGGCTAACAGCGATCGCTGCAACCCACGGCATGCCGAACGCGATCGTCGCCCATGCCTGGATCGATACGCCCGATGCCGAGGAGATCATCGTTCGCCAAAAGGCATTCCCGCTGGTGCGTGGTATTCGCACCAAGCCGATCATATCCAAGGGGCCGGGCGATAGTGTTCGTGGTCAGCCGCGCAGTATGCAGGATCCGAAGTGGCGGCGCGGCTTGGCGCTGTTGGAAAAGCACGATCTATCCTGGGATCTGCGGGTCACGTGGTGGCACCTCGAAGAGGCAGCCGACGTCATTCGCGAGCATCCAAACCTTCGCGTCGCGCTCAACCATACCGGCTATCCGTTAGACCGGTCGCCCGCGGCGCTCGCGGTCTGGCGACGGGGCATGGAAGCGCTTGGCGGCAGCCCGAATGTGCATTGCAAAATCTCAGGACTGACGGTTCTCGGCGAGCCGTGGACGCTTGCCGCCAACAAGCCGATCATTCGCGACGCGATCCGCATCTTTGGTGTCGACCGCTGCATGTTCGCATCGAACTTTCCGGTCGATGGTTTGAAGGGAAGCTGGGATTATCTCTATTCGTGCTTCAAGAAATCGGTCGCCGATTTGCCGCTCGCCGACCGCCGTAAGTTGTTCAGCCAGAATGCGCTCAAGTTCTATCGCATCGGCAGTTCGTTATAATCCCAATCTTGCCGCGGCGGTCGTGCTGCTCGCAGATCCGGGGGCTTGAGTTTTACGATAATCCTCAAGCCACGTGGCAAGGCCGGCTGCCTCGTTCCGGGTCATGTGCAAGCCGAGCTTGGTGCGCCGCCAGAGGATGTCATCGCCCGTCTGGGCCCATTCGTTGTTGAACAAGTAGACAACCTCGCGCTCGCTGAGGCCTGCGCCGAATGCAAACCCAAGATCGTGCCGCTCCCTTGCGCCACCAAGTATGTCGCGTGCATTGGTGCCATAGGTTCCCGCCAACCGCTGAGCTTCCATCGGCGAAAGGAATGGCCAATCTTTGATCAGCGCATCGGCGAGACCCGCTTGAGCTTCGATCGAATGATCCCCACCGGGCAGAGGCGCGTGCGCAGTCCAACCGGCGTCGAGCCCCGCTGCAACTGGTAGATACGGCTCGAGATGTTGCAATGCCGCTTCGGCGAGGCGGCGATAAGTCGTGATCTTGCCGCCGAAGATCGACAGCAGCGGCGCTGCTCCGTTCGGGGCATCCAATTCGACCACGTAATCGCGCGTTGCCTCTTGTGCTGCGGTCGCGCCATCGTCGTAAAGCGGGCGAACGCCTGAGTACGACCACACCACACTTTCACGCGTGACGGGCTTCACGAAACACCCGCTTACCGCATCGCACAGATAACGGATCTCGGCGTCAGTCGCCTTCACCTTGGAGGGGTCGCCGGTATAATCATGATCGGTCGTGCCGATCAGCGTAAACTTGTCCTCGTAGGGGATCGTGAAGATGATCCGGCCATCATGGTTTTGCAGCATGTAAGCCCGATCATGCTCGTAGAGCCTGGGGACCACGATGTGTGAGCCCTGCACGAGCCGGACCTTGGCCTTTGGGCCACCGCAAGCCAAGTCGCCAAGGACGCTGCCTACCCAAGGGCCGGTCGCGTTGATCAGGGTTTTGGCATGGACAGTTTTTGTTGGCCCGGCCGCGCCATCCTCGCGGTGCTGGATGTCGACATTCCAATGGTCGCCGGAACGGCTGGCGCCAACAACCGCCGAGCGGGTGAGGATTTCTGCGCCCCGATTGGCCGCGTCCCGAGCATTGAGCACCACGAGGCGGGCATCATCCACTGAGCAATCGGAGTATTCAAAACCTTTGGTCGCCACTCCCGCGGCCAAGACGCGACCGGCGGAATCGCGGCGCAGATCGAGCGTGCGTGTGCCTGGCAGAAGTTTGCGACCGCCGATATTGTCGTAAAGGAACAGTCCAAGCCGCAGCAACCAAGCCGGTCGCGCGTTCGTTTGATGCGGTAGCACAAAGCGTAACGGGCGGATGATGTGCGGCGCGATTTTCCAGAGTACCTCGCGCTCCATCAAGGCCTCGCGCACGAGACGGAACTCGTAGTGCTCTAGGTAGCGTAAACCGCCGTGGATCAGCTTCGTCGACCAAGACGACGTGCCGCTGGCCAGATCGTTCATCTCGCACAGCAAAACCTTCAGGCCGCGACCGGTGGCGTCGCGAGCAATTCCACAACCGTTGATGCCGCCGCCAATAACGACGAGGTCATAAACAACCGGCACGAGCATCCCTCCCGCGCAACGTATTTTGGATCGACAGTTGGATCACCGCTTTGCTATCTTTCAGTAGAGTTTTGTTCTTAATGGTA
Source organism: Hyphomicrobiaceae bacterium (assembly GCA_031367505.1). GTDB lineage: Bacteria > Pseudomonadota > Alphaproteobacteria > Rhizobiales > Hyphomicrobiaceae > JAKFWF01. The sequence continues at coordinate 38,959 of JANLPY010000627.1, forward strand.
ACACTCTGCGTGGCTTGTGGAGAGGCAGTGGTTCTGTTTCGGCCAACGCTCCATCGTCGCGACCGTGCATTTCAGCGAATTCCTCAAGACAGACTATGCCGCCTGCTTCGCGGCGTGGAATGCGCTCGGTAAGCAGTAGAAGATTGCGCCGCCAACAGATACTCTCTGCTGAGTCGGCGGGGGGGTCCACTGGGTCTACGACCGGACCAAGAGCGTCCTCGTCGTGATGCTCATGCATGCGCCTCTCGCCGCCGGAATGATGATCCTGCTGCCTCCAACGATGTCGGGAGAACGCGTGGTTATCTTTGACCTCACGTTCGCCGCCGTGTTGTGGGTCGTGGTCGCCGGAGTTTTCGTGACCAACGGTGGACGTGGGCGCGGCAAGCCGCCTTTCTCCGCTGCAACGCCAAGGCCTCAGCCATGACGGTGGCGACTCTATCTAGACATCAAAAGGTGCTGGTCACCATCACGCTTGGAATCGTCGTGCTCGGTGTTTTTGTTGCGTGGCGCTTCCAAACCGATATCGAACAAGCCCGCGCTCGCGTTGCGTACGGCAGTACAGTGGTCACAACCCGATGTGGCCCCATTGAATTCCAGGAAACCGGCAGCGGCGCTCCTTTGCTGGCGGTTCACGGCAGCGGTGGCGGCTTTGACCAGGGCATGGCGTTCGCGGCGCCGCTAGCGCGTCGCGGCATTCGCGTGATTGCCATGTCGCGCTTCGGCTACCTGCGAACGCCGATGCCCGCTGATGCATCGGCCGAAGCGCAAACTGATGCGCATGTGTGCCTGTTGGACGCGCTTGGCATCCAGCAAGCCGCCGTCGCGGGTGGTTCGGCCGGAGCGCCATCGGCGCTGCAGATGGCCATCCGCCATCCCGATCGGGTCAGCGCGCTCGTGATGCTGGTACCTTTGGCCTACAAGCCCGCCACAGTCGCCGACTCTACTCCGCCAATGCCGGCGTGGATCGAGAATACGATCATTGCCGTGATCGGTTCGGACCTGCTGTTTTGGACTGCACTCCATGTTGCGCGAAACAAAATGATCGGGAACGTGCTGGCCGCACCGCCGGAACTGCTGATGGCTGCTAGCGCCGCCGAGCGAACGCGGATCAATGCGATGCTCGACAACATTTTGCCCGTGTCCGCGCGTGCAGCGGGAATGCGCGCTGACAGCGCCGTCGGCAAGCACTTGGCGCCAGCAGCACTGGAATCAATCCGGGCACCGACGCTGATCATCAGTGCGGCCGACGATGGCTACGGCACCTATGCCAGTGCTGAGTACACCGCCAGCAAGATTGCCGGCGCCAAGTTCATCGGATTTCACAAAGGCGGCCACACCTGGATCGGGCACGACGACGAGGTGATGGCTGCGATCGCCGATCTACTCGCTGGCGGGAACAGGCGGCCGTCGCCATGATCAGCAACTGGCTTCGTCGTCACCCCCTGCTCGGCTATTTCGCGCTGGCGTTCGCCATCAGCTGGGGCGGGATCCTTTTAATTCTCGCGAGCCGCCAGTTCGACCTCTCCCCGATGCAACCGCTTGAGGGTGGTCTGATCCTTCTGGCCATGCTTCTGGGGCCTAGCGTGAGCGGGTTGCTTTGCTCTGCACTTGTGGACGGGACTGCCGGGATGCGGGAGATTAGCCGGCGCGCCTTGCATTGGCGTGTGGCCGGGAGCTGGTATGCGGTCGCGCTGCTCACAATGCCGGCAACCATATCCGCCACATCGAGTCTATTGCCTAGTTCCTCGGCCGCGCGCCGGACACCGCGACCGAGTGGTTGCGTCTGGAACACCTGCGTGTCGCCAAGCGAACTTCAATTTAGCGCCCAGACGTAGGTTACTGTCGCGGCCGTTCCAAGCATCGTCCGGACAGAGTGCAGCCGTCCCCAGGTCTCCAACATGGCACGAGAGGCAGGGCCGGCATCATTCTCCGCGATGGCTTTCAGCTTGTGGTTGGTCGGCATGATGCCAAGTATCGTGTAAGGCCAGTTCGCAAGAACAAAGATCGCTCCGGCGATCCAACGCCAGTCTTTGGTCATCCATGCAGCGATCAGACCAAACGCGCCGGATACAATCGTCAAACTCGCTTGCATCGTGTACCCGGCATCGTAGCTTGGCTTCCATTGTTTGAGCAGGCTCTTATCATCGAGCTTGAGGCGCGCAGGGTGCTCGGCAAAGTTGATATAAAACGCCGCACCCGCAAAAGCTGCTGCGAAAACAAGCGCAAGGTGACCAGTCAGCATCGAAACGCCTCCATCAACTTCATCGTTGCCGCACCCAATGTATCAGGTGCGCGAATACCACGCTTGTTGTTATCGGTGACACCGGCCCACAGTCCCATGCGCTAAACCGACGTGATATCGCAGTGAGCCAACCATGGCGTGCGACAGCCGAATTGACGTGATGGGCCAAGAGCTGCCGAAATTCGATCAAAAATTCGAGCCCAACAACAGATGTAGAGATCGCTCCACGTTCCACTTTGGTTCGGCTGACAGCAAGGCTACGTAGAAAGACCTAACAAATGCACGCGCGTTGTCCGTTTCCAGTGGGGCGGACGACAGCCGCTCTGGGTCAGTAGCAGCTGTTAGAATGGCGGCTGCGCTTCCTCCCGGGTGATTGGGTGACGGGCAGGCCTGATAGATGCCCGCGCCCCGATAAAATGCAATCGTGGCGGCAAGACCCTCCTCGAAGGACGTGACATTACCTCCGAAGCGATTTGAGTATTTCGAAGCGTCGACCAGGTAGGACCTTCTTCGAGGTCGCTGCCGCGCACGACGGTCCAAAGTGTCTTGCTGGCAAACACCCTGCGGCAAGCTTCGACCTGATCGTTAAGATCAGCAACGCGTTGCGGCGAGCGATCGGCCAGGATGACGCGAGTTTCCAATAGACTGCACATCCGACGTGAGTGAACAACGATGCAACAGCCAGGAAGTAGTATGGGGCGAAAAACCATTGCCAAGGGGGCACGTGAAAACCCGCTGCAGCATAGCGAAAATTAGTATCAAGGCCGAGTATCGCCCGCCCGTATATAATCGCACCGACATGGATGAGCAGGAACAGAGCAAGATAGAGGCCGGAAAACGCCTGCAGCCAAGAAACAAATCCTCGTCGCTGCTTCCAACCCCGGATGACAAGCGTAATGCCACTTGCAATCTGAAACCCGATCGCGCTCAAAAGGGCGAATTCGATCAGGTAAATTCTGTACACCGAACGGGCAATTCCCATGAACGCGATGTGCGCCTCAACGCCCGCCAAACCGGACAAATGATTGGTAATATGCACGCAGAGAAAGGTTGCAATAAAAATCGCGGACAATCGGTGAAGATTGCGAAGGGTGGAGACGTTCATTCTGCTGCCTTCAACAACGGCGCGTGTCGACGCCCGAAGCACCGGAAGTTCAGCGGGTGCGAGGCCGTGCCTGAACAGTGGTTCCGGATGAGGAAATTGCCCACCGGGAAAGTGGCTATCGAGGAGCGGACTACCGTCGCCGGAGACTTTCGCCCTGCCCGATGCTAAGATGCCGGTCGGCCGCGTGACTTTCCGCAGCTGAGACCACAGCGTCGATGTTCGTCAACCGTTCCCTGACCGGTGGCTTTCGGAGGTGAAGGGCGAATGGCGGCGGCGACGACCAATCGGCGGTCGTGACCCGAAGGCGACTCTGCGGCGGTGCGCAACACCCATGTTGCACGAAGTGATTTGGTTCCGCGCCTGCATCAACGCATAATTGCTCAGCAGGCGCGGTTTACCGACCGCAATGTCGATATCCTTCAACAGAATTGCAGAGTATGGCAATCTGCAAGTCCGTACGAATGTGCACGTAAGAAGATCGCTAAAGTAGTTGGAACTATGATGCGTGTTGTGCGTTGTGTGTCAGGGAGCAGCTGTGAGTCTTTCATGCTGCAGTCATCATTTCAAAACTCCATCTTATCAAGGATGTCTCGCGCTGACTTCGCCTGCCTAAGACCGAATCTCACACTTGTTCGACTTCCCCGACGCGAGCGTTTAGAGTTGTCTAACCGCTCGTTTAAATTCGTCACCTTCCCAGAAGACGGCATCATCTCAGTCGTGACCCACGCCGCTGGTGACCACAACGTTGAAGTTGGGCTGATTGGACGAGAAGGTATGACGGGAATGCCTCTTGTCATGGGGGCAGATAGGTCACCCAATGACACGTCTGTGCAAGTTGCAGTCAGCGGCTGGCGCATCAGCGTTGAGGATTTTCGCCTACAACTGCGGGTCAATCCTTCACTGGCTGCCATGTGCCATTTGTTCACACAGGTGTTCTTCGTCCAGGTGGCGAGTACGGCTTTGGCGAATGGGAGAGCGACAATAGGTCAACGATTGGCGCGTTCCCTTCTCATGTTGCTCGACAGGGTCGACGACGCCAAAGTCCCAATCACACACGAGTTTCTAGCCCTGATGCTGGGGGTTCGCCGCTCAGGGGTCACGACGGCGTTGGGTGCGCTGGAGGCGCGTCACGTGATCTCCCTCTCACGGGGCAAGATTGTTGTCCTGAAGCGGTCAGCGCTAGTGCTTCAGTCGGAGAGTTTTTACGGTTCCCCAGAGCTAGAATACAGGAGGCTGTTTGGGGTGCCGACGGATCCATTTGTTGTGGCAGAGGCGCTGTGAGGGTCCTGGCAGCTGCGGAGCGGCAACGATTCACCACTCAATTGTTGTGGTGAATCGGAGTTATGGCCGGAAGTAGGTGACGGCGGGAATCGGGAAGGCGGCATTTCGTGGGGTTACTTGACGACCTCTCTTCTCCACCGAAGGAGCGATATGCCGTGCCTAACGATAACGTCATCAAACTGAGTCTGCCAGGAACATTCGAGGATCAACTCACCGAGGTTTTGCGCAGTGGAGCGCAGACGCTGCTGGCCAAGGCCGTCGAACGGTGGGGTGGGGGTGTGCTCGTGATTTCGAGCGGACTGTGCATCGCTGAATGTGTTGCGCTTCTGTTTGTGCGAACGACCAAAGCGCCCGCGATATCTTGATGGCAAAAGGTCTGCGTTGAATTCCTTCGCTTCCAGCAATCAACTCGGCGTGCCGGTCATGACGTTCGCCAAGGCCGCATCATGCGCGACAGGCGCGCTTAGCAATCTTGACGCGACGGTCTCATTGCGCACTGCCCGTATAGGTGGATGATCTGTGTAGGTAACTTGGGCATATCATGGGCGCGATGTTCTTCTTGAAGCGCCAACCCATTGAAAAAATTGGTCGGAGCGGGGAGATTCGAACTCCCGACCCCTTGCTCCCGAAGCAAGTGCGCTACCAGGCTGCGCTACGCTCCGCCCGACCAACCGACGGCGCAGTTACGTGCACAATCGAACGCGGGCTCGGCGAATGGCCGGCCCGGTTTCGCGCTTATAGACGGCACAAGCCCGGCCCGCAAGGCGGTTTATGCCGCTCCAGAGCATCAAATTGGGCGGGCTGGCTGCACCCTTGCCATCCTGGAATATCAGCAAGCGCGGGTTGCGTACTTTTGCTGACTTGACGGTCTTGCGGAGAACCGTGCACAGAACCCTTTAATGGCGCGGCGGTGGGGGCTTGCGTGAGAGCAATCGGGCCGCATCGGCGGCCGATAACCGGCGGTGATGCCTTGCACGACATGATGCCGAAGATGCCGGATGCCAAAATCCAAGTTTCTGGCCAGGCCATGTCGCCGGACCGGATCTTGGTGACCTACGGCGTCCGCAGCTCGGCGAACCTCATCGAGCGACGTGCCCACGCCATCGCGCTCGAACAGAGCGTGGAACTCCCGCTTGACGTCATTGACGACGATCGCATCGTGCAGGAAATCGTCGGCCAGGTTGCCGGCATTGTTGCTGTTGGGGACGATCTGTTTGACGTGCAAATTGCACTTGCAGCGCAGACCATGCCACCCGAACCCGGCCAACTGCTCAACATGTTGTTCGGCAATACGTCGCTGTTGGGCGATGTAACGCTGCAAGACGTCGCGTTTCCTCCTCAGTATGCAGCGTCCTTCGGCGGCCCAACCGTGGGTATCGATGGCATCCGGCAACGGGCCGGTGCGCATGGACGAGCCCTGACCGCGACTGCGCTCAAGCCACAGGGGCTGCCGCCGGCTGAGCTGGCGAAGCTCGCGCATGCGACGGCACTCGGCGGCATCGACATCGTCAAGGACGATCACGGGCTCGCCGACCAAGCGTACAGTCCGTTCGCGGGCCGGGTTGCCGCCTGCGCCAAAGCTGTTGCCGTTGCGAACGCTTCGACCGGCGGCCGGACGGCGTATGCTCCGAGCCTATCTGGCTCGCTCGACCAATTGCGCGAGCAGATCCGTATCGTGCGCGAAGCAGGCCTTCAGGCTGTGTTGATTGCGCCGATGGTGGTGGGATTGCCAGCGTTTCATGCGATCGCGAAAGAGGCGGCGGACATAGCATTTTTGGCGCATCCCTCGCTCGCAGGCGCCAGTCGTATCGCGCCGCCGTTGTTGCTGGCCAAGATATTTCGAATGCTCGGTGCGGACGCGACGATCTTTCCAAACTACGGCGGCAGGTTTTCGTATTCTGCGCCGGTATGCATGGATATTGCGAAAGCAGCGAGCGCACCTTGGGCCGGATTGAAGCGTTGCTTGCCAGCCCCAGCCGGCGGTATGAGCCTCGATCGGGTGTCCGAGATGCTCGATGTTTACGGTCGCGATTGTGTGCTGCTGATCGGTGGTAGCTTGCTTAGCCAGCGCGCCAACATCACACAAGCAACACAAGCGTTTGTTGGGAAGGTCGCGCGTCATGACCAGTAACGACAATCAACCACCGTCGGATCCGGTTGTTCGTGTCGCCACGGCGCCGGGACGCTGGGAGGGAACGGGCCTTCACGCCTACAAGGCCGAAGGTGCAGCACCGTTCCGCGACGTCACCCGGCAAGTGCTATTTTCCGATCCGGCAATGGCGGCCGAGTGGCGCTATTTCGAAGTCGGCCCCGACGGGCATACAACCTTGGAGCGGCACGAGCATGTGCACGCGGTGATGGTTCATCGTGGACGCGGCCAATGCCTCGTTGGCTCGGAAGTCCGCGAAATCTCCGCCGGCGATCTGGTGTTCATTCCGGCGATGACGTGGCATCAGTTTCGCGCGCCAGCCGACCAGCCGCTGGGTTTCCTGTGTCTCGTCAACGCCGATCGTGACAGGCCGCAGTTGCCGGGCCCGGGCGACATCGCGGAGCTGTCGCGAAGTGCGAGCGTTGCCGCGTTCATGCGCACCTAGGCCAGTAACCGCACCATCCACAGTGCCAAGCCGGGCACCGCAACGACCAATCCCAATCGAATGATATCGGCGACAATGAAGGGGAGCACGCCGCGATAGGTTTCCGAGATCGGAATGCCTTTGGCGAGCGCGCTGATGACGAATACGTTGAGGCCGATCGGCGGGCAAGTGAGGCCGATCCCGACCACGATCAATACCAGGATGCCGAACCAGATCGCGACTTCGTCGGGCGACATGCCGAAGTCGAGTGCTTGGATGATCGGGAAGAATACCGGCAGCGTCAGCAGCATCATGGCGAGTTCATCCATCACTGCGCCCAACAGGATGTAAAAACCAAGCATGGTGATCAATATGACATAAGGGGAGTAACCAGAGGCGCCAACGAATTCGGCGGCAACCGTCGGTAAGTGGGATAACGCGAGGAAGGCGCCGAACACCTCAGAGCCGAGCAGGATCAGGAATATCATGCCCGACGTTTCAGCGGTTTGCTTCAGGGCGTCGATGATGCCTTGGAGGTCGAGTGTGCGATGGGCCAGGCCGATCAACAGCATCGCGATCGCGCCGACGGCCGCCCCTTCGGTGGGAGTAAATACACCGCCGTAAATCCCGCCGACGACCACGATGGCGACAAGGATCGCCGGCATGATCGTGGTATCGATGATCGCGAACAGAAGGGCCAGGATTGCGAACATCGCGGCGATATCCCAGCTCAATGCACCGCGCGAAATCTGAATCGCGATGGCCGCAAGCGCCAAACCGGACACCACCTTCGGCCACCACGGCTTTGCCGCGGGTTCGATCTCGATCAGCTCGCTGAGCGGGGCCAATTCCGGATTGCGCCGCACGACGATCGCGATCGTGATGCAGTAGAACAGCGCCGCCAGCAGCCCGGGAATGAGTGCCGCCTGGAATAGCTTGGCGATGTTCTGCTCGGTCGTGATGGCATAGACGACAAGGATGACCGATGGCGGAATGAGGATGCCCAGCGTACCACCGACCGCGATCACGCCCGTCGCGAACCCGCCGTCGTACTTGTACTTTTTCAGCTCAGGCAACGCGGCGCGCCCGAAGGTGGCGGTGGTCGCGACCGATGATCCGCAAATCGCGCCGAACGCCGTGCAAGCGCCGATCACCGACATCGCGAGCCCGCCGCGATATCGGCCAAGCGACCTTTCGGCGGCCTTGAACAGCGACTGCGCGATGCCGGCTCGTTCGGCCAGGGCGCCCATCAAGATAAAGAGCGGGATGACCGACAACGTGTAGTTGGCGAACTGATGGTACGTGTTGGTTTTCATATACGAGAAAAAATGGCCGAAGCCGGATAGGTAAGAATATCCAGCAGCGCCGACCAGCATCATCGAGAGCGCAATCGGAGCGCGCGCCGCGATCAGCAACAGCATGGCCAGGAAACCGGCAATGGCGAGTGTAACGCTGCTCATGTGCGGCCTCGGATCAGCCGCCATGCGGTGACTAGAATGGTGATGCTGAGCAGGATGCAAAGCGCAGCGCATACCGCAATGACGGGCCAGACCAACAGCTGCAACTGCATCGTCGTCTCGCGGCTTTTGAAGGCTTCCGCCGTGCCAACCACAAGGCCGGTCGCGCAAAAAATCATAAAGGCTAAGTAGCAGAGGTCCCAGAACGCATCGATGAAGTTGACCGCTCGTTGGGACAGCCTGCTGGTAAACGTATCGACGATGATGTTGCCGCGTCGCGCCTGCGTGTAAGGCAGGTAGGCAAAGATCGCCATCGCCGTTGCCATTTTGACGAACTCGAAATCGCCCTCGATCGGAGCGCCGAACAGCCAGCGGCCCAGGACGCTGCATACGACCAACACCGCGACGGCCATGGCGATCAGTCCACCAAGCAGCGCGACGTTGCCGGTCAGCCGCTCGATGAACGACGCACGCGGAATGCTGCCGTCAGTGCCGTCGGGCACCGATGTGATGCTCATGAATTCCCCCTGGAAGTGAGTACTGGGGAGCCAACGGCGCCCCAGTGGTCCGGTTATGCTTTCTCGTATTTGGCGACGAGCGCGCGCGCGGCTTCGATCAACTTGGCGCCGTCGAGGCCCTTGGCCTTGACCTGCTCGATCCAAGCCGTGTGTACCGGGGCCGTCGCCTTAATCCACTTGGCCTTCTCTTCTTCGGAAATAGCACCAATGGTATTGCCGCGCTTCTTGACCATGTCGAGCACGCGGACCGCTTCGGTGTCCCACATGTTGCCCGCGAGCTTGGCGAATTCCTGGCCGCAATTCTTGTCCATGATGGCTTTTAGATCAGCGGAAAGACCGTCATATTTCGCCTTGTTCATCGCCAGGAAGAAGCTCGCGGTGTACAGGGTCGGCGAGCCTGGAATGTCAGTGTGGAACTTGACCAATTCCTGAACCTTGACAGCCGGGACGACTTCCCACGGGACCACCGCGCCATCGATGACTTTTTGCGCAAGGCTCTCGGGTACCTGCGGCACCGGCATGCCGATCGATACCGCGCCCAGCGCCTTTAGCGCTTCACCGGCAAGTCGCGTCGGATTGCGCAGTTTTAGGCCCTTGAGATCGTCCATCGTGACGATCGGTTTATTGGCATGGATCAAGCCGCCGTCGTGCGCCCAATAGCTGAGGATTTTGACGTCCTTCACCTCGTCTTTGAGGTAGGTATCGGCGAACTCCTGGGCTGCTTGCGCGTTGACGATGCCGCGCTTGGAACCGATGAAGGGCAGTTCGAACACTTCCGTCGTCGGGAAGCGGCCGGGCGTGGAGCCAGGCAGGGTCCACACGATGTCAGCGACGCCATCGCGCACCTGATCGTATAACTGGGGTGGGGTGCCGCCGAGCTGCATCGATGGAAAAATATCGATCTTGAGCTTGCCTTGGCTATCAGCCTCGACCTTTTTGGCCCATGGCACCAACATCTTGGCATGGCCATTCGAAACCGGCGGCAAGAAGTGATGCAGCTTAAGCGTCACGACCTCTTGGGCGCGGGCGGTGGTAATGATCGCCGGGCTGGCGAGCGCGGCGCCAGTGCCGGCGAGCATGTTTCTGCGGGTCAATTTCATCGTGTGTCCCTCCTTCGTGCATCGTTTTTGTGTTCGTTGGGGGTGGTTATCGCACGGTTGATCCAGCGCTGTCAGCAGTCATAACTGATGCGTTGACGATCCAACTCACGGTGTCCAATCGCGGCGATTGGGGTCGAAGTTCTTCTTGATGCCAGTCCAACAGTCGACGTAGTCGCGCTGCAACTCGGCCAACTCGAAGGCGTATCGGGTGACGCGTTGCGGATGGCGGGTTTCCAACATGAAAGCCATTGTACCTTCGAACTTGTGCGGCTTTAGTTCGGCGGCGCTGGCCTTGGCAAAAGCTTCCGAGTCGGGCCCGTGCGGCAACATGCAGTTATGGAGCGAAAAGCCGCCGGGCACGAACCCTTGCGGTTTGGCATCGTACTGGCCGTAAATCAGGCCCATGAACTCCGACATGATGTTCATGTGGTACCACGGCGGGCGGAATGTATTCTCGGCAACGGCCCAGCGATCGGGGAAGATTACGAAGTCGATGTTGGCGGTGCCGGGCGTCTCGGAAGGCGAAGTCAACGTCGTGAAGATCGACGGGTCGGCGTGATCGAACAGCACCGGGCCAACCGGCGAGAACCGGCGCAGGTCGTACTTGTAGGGCGCGTAGTTGCCGTGCCAGGCGACGACATCGAGCGGCGATTGTCCGATCTCGGCGCGCCATAGTTTACCGCCCCATTTGACCGTCATCCGGCTGGGTGTTTCGCGATCCTCGAAGGCAGCGATTGGGGTGAGGAAGTCACGCGGGTTGGCGAGGCAGTTGGCGCCGATCGGTCCGCGCTCGGGCAGCGTGAACGAGCCACCGTAGTTCTCGCAAAGGTAGCCGCGCGCCGCATCGCACCCCAGAAGTTCGACGCGCAATTTTACGCCACGCGGGATCACGGCGATTTCTCCGGGTGCGATATCGATGATGCCGAACTCGGTCCAAAGCCTAAGCGCGCCTAGTTGCGGCACGAACATCATCTCGCCGTCGGCATTGTAGAAGTAGTCGTTCTCCATCGACTTGGTACAGAAGTAAATGTGCGCGCCCATGCCGGCTTGGCTGCGCGCATCGCCGGCGGTGGTGATGGTGTGGACACCTTCGAGAAACGTCATCGTCTTCGCTGGAATTGCGATGGGGTTCCACCGCATTGGGGCGGGCGGCACGCTGACCTCGACGCAAGGCGCGGTGGCCCACAAGCCGGGATCGATTTCCGTGAACTGTCCCCAATGTTTGACGGTCGGGCGGATGCGGTAGAGCCACGAGCGCTCGTTCGAAGCACGCGGTGCGGTAAACGGCGATCCCGAGATCTGCTCGGCATAAAGGCCATAGGCGCAGCGCTGTGGACTGTTACGCCCAATCGGGAGAGCACCGGGTAGAGCTTCGGTCTCGAAGCCGTTGCCGAACCCGGGTTGATAGCCAGCAGTGTGGGCGATCTTTGATATCTCGGACATTGGAGCCTCTCAGTCCTTGTGAACCTCGGCCGATTTCATCGGGGTGCCCTTCTCGAGTGTCTGCCACATCTCGACATCGCGTTCGGCGGTCCAGATCCGCGGGTGATCCAGGCCCTTGGCTTCATCGTAGGCACGGGAGACGTTGAACGGCATGCAATGTTCGAAGATCACCCACTGTCCGTACTTGGTGCGCATCTGGCTCATTGCGTCATCGTAGACTTGCTTTAGATCCGCGCCCTTGGCGGCACCCGCCTTGGCAATGGCAAACAGGTCCGAGGTGAAACCGGCCGTGCCAGCGATTGCCTCTTCGGCTTCTCTTTGCGTCATAAGCGATCGGCCACGACCGGGAACCATGCGCTCAGCCCCTAGCGCCTTCACTGCCGCAAGCGTTGCCGGCCAGTCGGTGAAGTGAGCGTCTCCGCAGTACGGTGTCGCGCCGAATTCGACGGTGTCGCCGGCGAATAGCACTTTCTCCTTGGGGAGCCATACAACCGTATCGCCCGCCGTGTGGCTGCGGCCGATGTGGATGATCTGGACCTCGCGTTTGCCCATCATCAGGGTCATGCGCTTGTGGAATATGATGTGCGGCCAGATCAGTCCGGGGATGCTTTCTTTGCCGCGGAACAGCCGGGGAAAGCGGCCGATCTCGCTGTCCATGTCCTGTTGGCCGCGCTCGACGATCAGCTTGTGGGTGGCATCCGACGCGATGATCTCGGCGCCGGGATAACCCGAGGCTCCGAGCACGCGCACCGCGTGATAGTGGGTGAGAACCACGTGTTTGATCGGCTTGTCGGTGACCGTGCGCACGCGAGCGATGACGTCGGCAGCCATGGCAGGCGTTGCCTGAGCGTCAACGACCAACACACTTTCATCGCCGATCACGATGCCGGAGTTGGGATCGCCCTCGGCGGTGTAGCCGTACAGACCAGGTCCCAATTCATCGAACGAGATGATCTTGTCGGCGAGGTCTTGGCTGCTTGCGAAGTTGGCCATCGGTAGGGGTCCTTGCTTTTGTTGCGCATGGCGACTCCCCGGTGGGGAGCCGGCCGCCATGCGCTGAATCTAGGCGACCGTCCGCACCGTGCGGTCTTTGCCCAATGGTGTAATGCCTTGGCGAGCTTTCGCAATGGCCTCGCGCAAAACGCCGATATCGCCAATGTGGTTGGCCAGGAGCAGGATCAACTTGGCGTTGACGAGGCGGCTCTGCTCGTCGCTCAGATCGCGATGCACGGCCACGAGTGCCTCGTAGGCGTCGTCCGGTTGCGAAAGGTTGGCGTCGGTATTGAGCATGGCGGCTTCAGTTGCGTCCGATGGCGCGGTTCATGGCGGCGTTTATAAGCTTAAGGTCGAATGTGCGGAAGCGAGCGGCGACGTGGTTATCCGGGCGCAGGAGATACGTTGTTCCGGGTTGGCCATCGTAGCGGGTGGCAAGCAACCCGTGCACGTCCTCGATCACGATGCGCGCGCCGGTTGCTGGCCTTGAAGTCCCGGCCGATGATACCACGATGGTGCGTGAAAGAAGGGCGCTGTCGGTGATCTCCGGCGGTAATCGTCCGTCGGAAAAATGCACGACGGTAAAGTCCGGCCCTGTGTGTTTGAGAAAAAAATCCGCACCTCCATCGACTGTAATGGGCGCGTCCACGGCCGGTGTGCCCGGCACAAGCGCGCCGGAGAATGTTTCCGCATCGGCCGTGTTAAGCGGTGAAGAACCGTAGGTGGTTGGCAGCGATAGGCGGCCACTATTGACGTGCTTGCGGGCAAAAGCACAGTCGCGCGCTAGCTCCAACGTCGCATCGCGAAGCGCGCGGCTCGCCTCGTTTTTTGGCGTGATGAAATCGGTACTACGCGTCGAGTTCAAGATGTTTTCGTCGGCGGCGGCCACCCGCTCGACATCGTAACTGTCGAGCAAACTGTCGGACGCGCGGCCATCGATTACCAGATTGAGTTTCCAGCCGAGATTGTCGGCATCCTGGATGCCGCTATTGGCGCCACGCGCGCCAAACGGGGAAACGCCGTGCGCGCTGTCACCGGCGAACAGCACGCGGCCGTGGCGGAACTTGTCCATCCGCAGACACGCGAACGTGTAGATGCTCACCCATTCGAGTTCGAATTGCGCATCATCACCGAGCAAGGCTTTGACGCGGGGAATTACTTTTTCCGGTGCGCGCTCGACCACCGGGTCGGCATCCCATCCGAGTTGAAAATCAATGCGCCAAACGTCGTCGGGCTGTTGATGCAACAATACCGATTGATTGGGGTGGAACGGCGGATCGAACCAGAACCAACGCTCGGCCGGGAATTTGGCCTTCGGCATTTTGACGTCAGCGATGAGGAAGCGATCCTGGAATGTCTGGCCCCGGCTTTCCAGGCCCATGAGGCGGCGCACCGCGCTGCGGCCGCCGTCGCTGGCCACAAGATAATCGCAGTCGAGCTGATAAGTGCCATCCGGTGTCTCGATATCAAGGCGAACGCGATCGGCGGTTTGGGTTACTCCCGCAACTTTGCTCTTCCAACGGATTTCGAGGTTCGGCAGTTCGCGGGCGCGGTCGAGCAGGAAGCCTTCGACGTAGTATTGCTGCAAGTTGATGAAGGCCGGGCGTTGATGTCCGCTCTCAGCCAGCAAGTCGAACGTGTAGAGCGGCGCATCACGCAGGAACACTTTGCCGGTATTCCACGTGACGCCCTTCGCCACCATGCGATCGCCGACGCCTAAGCGGTCAGCGATTTCCAGCGTGCGCTTGGCAAAGCAGATCGCGCGCGATCCGGTCGATAGCCGGTCATCATCGTCGAGCAGGAGCACGGTTGTGCCGCGTTGCGCCAGATCGATTGCACAGCTGAGACCAACGGGGCCGGCACCAGCGATTACCACGCGATGGCTGGCGGGAGATTTCGCGTCGAGATCAGCCGGCCGCCGGTAAGGCAGCTGCAAGTTTTGATAGTCGGTCGTGTCCGTGGTCATGCGATCGTCGGTTCGATCTGTTGGCTCTGGGCGACAACACCCGCTGCGTGCCGGCCGGCAATGTAGCCAAACGTCATCGCCGGGCCGATGGTGATCCCGCCGCCGGGATAGGTTCCGCCCATCACGCTCGCCGCATCGTTGCCAACGGCATAGAGCCCGGCAATGCCATTGCCTGCTTGGTCGGTGACTTGTGCGTGTTCGTTGGTGGCAATGCCAGCGAACGTACCGAGTTCGGCTGGCACGACGCGAACCGCATAGTAAGGGCCCTGATCGAGGGGGGCGACGCACGGGTTCGGCTGGTGTCCGGCGGCGCCGTTGAAACGCTGATAGGCATCGGTGCCGCGCTGGAACTCCGGGTCTTCGCCATGCGCTGCCGGTCCATTGAACGCGGCGATGGTGCGAGCGAGGCCGCCAGCGTCGATGCCGGTTGCGGCCGCCAGTTCTTCGATTGTCGCGCCGCGCCTGATGTACCCCGACTTTATATGCGGCCCGATCGGCATCGGTTTCGGGCCCAGCGCCCCTAGGCCGAACCGTTTGATGGCGCGGTGATCGCAAACAATCCATGCTTCGATCACATCGTCATTGCGGCATGCCTCAATCAACGCCGGGATAAACACGTGATAAGATTTTGCTTCGTTGGCGAAGCGTTTGCCGCGCCGGTCAACGGAGATGTATCCGGGTTTGCCGCGCTCGAAGAAATGCGGGAATGGTATCGTCGATCCATCCGGCTGTGGCACCAGCGATACCGGCGCCCAGGCGGCCACGTGGTGCACGTTGTCATCGAGATGACCACCAGCCGCGCGCGCAACTTTCAAGCCATCGCCCGTGTTGCCGGATGGTGGTAATCGGCGATGGTTTTTGCCCGACGCGCGATGCGGATAAAGTTCCTTGGTTAGCGCGTCGTTTGCCGGGAAGCCACCGCAGGCGAGCACTACGCCGCGTTTTGCGATCACGTGTACCTTGCGCCCATCACGCTCGACGATCGCGCCAGTTACCCGGCCGTTCTCGCGCACAACTTCGATGATCGGCGAGGACAGCCACAACGGAATTCCGCGTTTCTGGGCGTGCCACGCCAGTCGCGCCACCAGTGCATTGCCATTGACGAGACGCGTGCCCCGTTTATGCGTCATCCGCGCCCGTGCATGTTTGGCGACGATCCCCGCAATATGCACCGCCGACTTGAGCGAGGTCGTCATATTGAAGACATGCGGTAGGTCGTTGCGGCCGACCATCATGCCACCGAGAACGGTCATGGTCTCGATCGGCGGCCGTAGCGTGTCGAAGCGCGCGCCGAGCTTGGCTCCGTCGAACTCGTCGGGCGACAGCGATCGGCCGCCATCCGATCCACCAGGCTCGTCGGGGTGATAATCGGCCCAGGCCGGTGCAACAATGTAGGACACCAGATCTTCGCGTTCGAACCGCTCGAGCATCTCGTGGCCCTGATCGACGAACGCTTCGGCCTTGGCGCGATTGAGCCGGTTGCCGACATGGCTCGTCAGGTAGGCGAGTGCATCTTCACGGCTATCACGAAGGCCTGCTTTGTCCTGGTGATGATTGCACGGGATCCAGATGACACCAGCCGAGTAGGCCGTGGTGCCACCGAACAACGGTTCCTTCTCGACCATCAATACGTCGAGGCCTTCGAGCTTGGCCGACAATGCCGCCGCAAATCCGCCCGCTCCCGAGCCCGCGACGAGCAAGTCGCAGGTGACGGTATCGTCTAACGTGGTGGCCATCGCATCGATCCAGTTCAGTTCGTCGGCGGCCATACGGGCGTATCGTGATCGGGATGCTGGCGCGATGCTAGTTTAGGTGCGCGGGCTGGATCAACCAAATCGCCGGTTTTCTGACCGGGCAGCCGGTTGATGTTGTCGACACCGGGAATGCAGCTTTCCATGCCGTACTGCATGGTGATCGGTACCCGTTCCGGATGATCGAGCGAGCCAACCGAAATGGACACACGGTCCTTGTCGAGTTGGCGGAAGGTGAGCGGCGTGCCGCAGTCGGCGCAGAAGTCGCGCGCGATCACTTCCGAGCTGTTGAAGAATTTCGGCGCCCCGCGTGTCCAGGCGAACTCAGCGCGCTTCACGCCGCCGAACGCTTGAAACAAGTTGCCGGACGCCTTCTGGCACATCCGGCAATGACAGACCGAAACGTTGTTGGGTTCAGCGTAAAGCGCGTAACGGACGGCGCCGCACTGGCAACCGCCGGTATGCAATGGCAGTCGCTTTTGAGATGGAGCATCAGGCATGAGTGTCGAGCCTCCTAAAGCTGAGGCTCGACTTTAAGACTAGCAGCGGCGGGTGGCCACCCCTTCGGCATCGAACACATGGCCGGACAACGACCTGCCGCGTTTCGAGGCCAAGTGCAGCGCCAGCGCCGCGATATCGGCTTCGGTCGAAAGACAGTTGGCGACTGAGCGTTGCGATAGGTCGGCGCTCATTGCACTGCCGGCACGGGGCCCCACTGCATTGATGCGAATGCCTTTTGGTGACCAGTTGCCAGCTTCGACCCGGGTCATCGTTGCCAGAGCTTGGCCAAGGATACTGACGAAGGCCGCATCGGCTTTGGTGCGGGCCGGTGGCGCGATGACCACATTCAGAATGAGGCCCTCGGTCCAGGTCAAGCTCATGCGATTGGCAGCGATCTTGGTCACGAGGCATGCCGAGCGAAGGGCATCGGAAACGGCATTCTCGATGTCATCGATCGTCGCCGCGTGGGTGATCGTGCCGGCGGCAGGTGCAATAACGTTGATCACGGCATCGAGACCACCGTAGGCTGTCGATGCGCCTTGGGCAAAACGCACGATCTGGTCAGCGGTGGTCAACGGCTGCTCGTTGGCCCGAATTTCGGTCGCGGTATTCGACAGTATCTGGAGGAGGGCCGCCGATTTATCCGCGGCGTCGCAGCCGGTGCCTGGCACCATCTGCAATACCATCCGGCTGCCGGCCTCGGCAAAACCACGGGCGATATCGACACCGACGTCGGTGGATATACCGGTAATGAGGATGCGCGTGCCCTCCAACTCGGGGTATTGGCGCACATTACGAATGCCTGAAACTACGCTGGTCAACATTGACTATCCTCCTAACGGACGGGACCCTGACACCGGTGGCCCGGCCGACGCAACATCACGCCGATTCGGCTAACGACATCTAAATGCCACTCCGATTCGGGTTGGGCTCGGGCCGGAACAGGGCACGATTGCGGCAAAGCATAAATTGTGGATAAAGCCCATGTTACCGGCGCTTTTTCAAGTGGCGCAGGTCGAAAATACCGGGCCTTGAGCGTGGATCTTCGTTTGAAGAAAAAATTTGATGCTTCTGGATTTTTTGCGTTCCAGTGGTCGGTAACCGGTCCAAGAACAAGATCCAACCCGGCGCTTTGAAGTAGGCAAGGCGCTCATTGGCCCAAGCATGGAGCTGCGTGGCGAGCGCCAGGTTGGCCGGTTCGCCGGGACCTAGCACGACGCAAGCCAAGACTTCGGCCTCCCGCGTCTCATCGGGGCAGGGCAGGACCGCAACCTGATGTACCCAGGGCGCTGCCTGCAGCACCGCTTCGATCTCGGCTGCCGCGATATTCTCGCCAGAACGCCGGATCATGTTTTTGGACCGGTCGACGAAGAATAACATGCCCGTTTCATCTTGGCGGACTGTATCGCCGGTGTGAAACCAGCCGCTGCGCCACGCTTCTGCGGTTGCGGCATCGTTATCGAGATAGCCTGAGAAAAAGCCGTGCCGAGGGCCTTCGAGCCCACCCCATCGGACGACCAACTCGCCTTCACGATTGCGCGGCAATTCGTTGTCATTCGAATCGACGATCCGCGCCTCCAGCCCGCTCGTGGGACGGCCGAAGGCTCGCGTATCGATCTGGCGTGGCGCATCGGTGACCGCGAAGATGCGGCCGGTTTCGGTCATCCCCCAAATCTCAACCAGGGGAAAGCCGAAGCGCTCCTCGAAAGGTTGATGCAACTGTGGTTCGACGCCGGCACCCAAGCCGAAGCGGACACTGTGCGCGCGATCAGCCGGCGATGATGGTTGGTTCAACAATAGCGGTGGCACGACGCCGAGATAGTGGATGATCGTCGCCTTCGTCTCCGCGACTTCGGCCCACCATCGCGTGGGGCTGAAGCGCTCCGGTATGATCAGGCAATTGCCGGTGAGCATCACCATGGTGGCCGCCACCGCTTGCGCATTCATGTGATAGAGCGGAAGCGGATTGTAGACGCGATCGCCAGCGCGGATCGCGCACAGACCGCCGAGATCGCGATACCAGGCACCAGCTTCTAGATAGTAGCGGTTGGTGAGGATGCACGCCTTGGGCCGGCCGGTGGTGCCGGACGTGTACATCAGGCTGCACTCGGCGTTGCGGCCGGGCTCCCACTCGCCGGCGCGGCCCGCAGGTGAGGGAAATTTGTTTGGCAGGAAGCCGGCATTCAAGACCGGCAGCGGCTTTTCGCGTTCGTCCGCCACGCGTTCGAGATCTGTGATCCGCTCGCTGACACAAACGGCAAGGTCGGCGCGACTGTGCGCCATTTGATAGGTCATCTCATCGTGGCGATAGTCGGGGTTGATCGGGACGATGCCAGCGCCAAGCGAATTGAGTGCCAGGTAATGTTCGAAGAAGACTGGGCGGTTTTCGAGGAGCAGCGCGACCCGATGTCCTGGGCCATAACCGGCATCGGCATAGGCGGCGCGCTGTCCCACAACACGCGTCGCCATCTGGCCATAGGTAATGTCGCCGCCTTGCGGCCACCATGCGCGCGCCGCACGCGCCGGCACGCATAGAAACGCCGCATCGGGTTGTCGCGCCGCAGCTGCCGCAAATGCTTCATAGACAGATTGGTACGGCAAACGAGCCTCCAGATCGTCGAAGTGCACATTGTACATTGATGTATTGCGCGCGCCAGCGTGCTTGCGGTCGAGGCTATTCGCACTCAGGATACGATGTATTCACGGATCAAGTGGCCAAGGACGAGATCATGACAGCATCGAGTGGAGCAGCACCGATCATCGCCATGCGTGGGGCGGGCTATTACAGCGAAAATACGGTTGGCGCGAAGGCCGTAATCGATGCCGCGGGCGACCTGGTTTTGGCAGCGCTCGGCGGCATGGATCTGGCTGAGAGCTCGGGCCCCTTCGCCATTGCCGACTATGGTGCAGCCGATGGCGGAACCTCGCTCGACCTGATGCGGCGGGTAGTGACTGAGTTGCGGGCAAAGGGCTGCAACCGTCAAATTACGATCACCTATACGGACCTGCCGCATAACGATTTTTCGGCCCTGTTCCGGCTTGTGCACGGACACCTGGGAAACCAAGAAGGCACGCCGCTCGGCCAGCAAGAAGGCGTGCTGACGTTCGGCAGCGGCACCAGTTTTTATCGCCAGATCCTGCCCGACAACACGCTCTCGCTCGGCTTCTCCGCGACGGCGATGCATTGGTTGTCGCGGTTGCCGGGACCAATCGCCGATGCGGTGCAGGCGGTCGGCGCGACCGAGGCCGAACGTGCAGCGTTCCGTGCGCAATCTATGGACGATTGGCGGACGATATTGCTGGCACGCGCACGCGAGATGCGGCCGGGTGCCAAGCTCGTCTTGGCCAATTTCTGCGAGGATGAAGAGGGCCGCTACCTGGGGGCGACCGGCGGCATCAACATGTTCGCCGAGTTCGCACGCCACTGGCGGGCATTGCGCGATGCCGGCACCATTAGTGACACGGAATATCGTGCGGCAACTTTCCCGCAGTTCTATAAGAAGCCGGCCGAGTTCGCGGCGCCCTTCCTCGAGGCCGGTTCATCAGTTGCGCTGGCAGGATTACGGCTCGACCACATATCGACGCGTGTGACCGGCTGCCCATATGCGGCTGATTTCAAACGCCATGGCGATGCGCGCGCATTCGCCAAGGCCTATATCCCGACCTTGCGATCCTGGACCGAAAGTACATTCGCCGGCGCGCTCGAAAAGGGGCGAAGTGCTGCCGAGCGCCAGGGGATTATCGACAGCTTCTATCGGGCCTACGAAGACGCGGTGGCCGCATCACCGGAAGGCCACGCCATGAATTACGTGCACTGCTTCATGGTGATTACCAAGGCAATGTGAGCGCACTCAGCCGCCGGTGCCGGTCGCAACCGGTGTACCGGCGGTTTCGAGGCCCCACTCGCTCCATGACCCGTCGTAGACGGCGGCGTTGGTTTGTCCGAGCCTTGCCAACGCGAGTGCGATGACGCCGGCCGTCACGCCGGATCCGCATGAGGCAACGACCGGTTTCATCGGATCGACGCCAGCCGCCTTGAAGATCGCCGCCAATTCCGCCTCGGACTTGAGTGTGCCGTCGGCATTCAGCAGGGTGCCGAACGGCACGTTCTTGGAGCTTGGAATGTGTCCGGATCTTAGACCCGCGCGTGGTTCGGGCACGGTGCCAGCGAAACGTCCCGCCGCGCGCGCATCCACGATCTGGGTTGTCTTGGAGCCGATCAACGCTTTGACATCGTCCTTGTCGCGAACCAGTTCGGCAATGAGGCGGCCGGTGAAGTGACGTGGGGTGCGCAGTTGGGTCACTTCGTCGGTGACGGGCCGGCCCTCGGCTTTCCACTTCTTCAAGCCGCCATTCAACACCGCCACATCGTTGTGACCCATGGTGCGGAACATCCACCAGACGCGCGCCGCCGAATAGAGCCCTTCGCTATCGTAGACGATGATACGCATACCATCGCCGATGCCCATTTTACGCATGCGGCTGGCGAATTTGGCGGCTGACGGCAACATGTGCGGCAGGGATGATTTCTCATCGGCGATGTCGTTGATGTCGAAGAACATCGCGCCCTCGATGTGTTCGGCCTTGTACTCGGCGAACGCGTCGCGCTTGGCCGTAGGCAAGTGCATCGATCCATCGAGAATGATCAAATCAGGCGCGCCCATGCGCTCGGCGAGCCATGATGTCTCCACCAGAAACTTCGACGCGATGTCCGTCATGGCTAAAGCTTTCTCTGAAGGTTTGCAGGCGTCAGATAAACGCAACGCGAATTCGCCGGTTTAGTTTGCCCTTCTTTTCTATTTTTGTAACTGCCAATTGGCCGATTTCGCTGGTGTTACGCACATGTGTGCCACCGCAAGGCTGCCGGTCGATTGAGCCGCTCTCGCCAATTAGAACGAGACGCACCCGGCCCGAGCCCATCGGCGGCTTGACCGCCATCGTGCGCACGAGGTTTGGATTGGCCTCCAGTTCAGCATCCGTAATCCACTGTTCGGTAACGGCATGATTGGCCCCGATCAGAGCATTGAGTTCGGTGGTCAATCGATCTTTGTCGATGGCGTCGGCATCGGCGATGTCGAAATCGAGACGGCCTTCATCCGCACCGATCTGACCGCCGGTGACGGGGAATTTGACCAGACTACACAGCAAGTGCAACCCGGTGTGCATGCGCATCAGCTTATGACGATTGGGCCAATCAAGGGTGACGGTGGCATCGGTTCCCGGCGCCGGGGTTGACGGCAGGGGCTGCGCTGGCACATGTACGATCGTTGCCTTGTCAGCATCATAGACGGCGGTGGCGATGGCGATCGAACCGAGGTTTGGGATGTCGATCGAACCGATGTCGCCGGGCTGGCCGCCAGCGGATGCATAGAAAACGGTCCGGTCGAGTATGATGCCGCCGCGATCGGTCACGCTGAGGATCTTGGCCGTTGCCGATCTCGCGTAGGCGTCGTCGCGATAGAGTTTCTCGGTCATCCTGGTCAGGCCTTTTCGGGATCGGCAAACACGGCCGGAACAGTGCGATTGGTGACGAGCCACGGTGGCACGGGAAGGTTCTTGGACGCCATGAACTCGGGGTTGAATAGTTTCGACTGATATCGCGTACCGTAGTCGCACAGGATCGTCACGATCGTGTGCCCCGGCCCCAGTTCTTTCGCCAAACGCTTGGCGCCGGCAATATTGACGCCGGTGGAGGCGCCCATGCAGAGGCCCTCTTCGGTCAAAAGCCGGTAGACGATTTCGACGGCTTCCTTGTCATCTATGCGATACGATTTGTCGACGACGGCGCCCTCCAAGTTGGCGGTGATGCGCCCCTGGCCAATGCCTTCGGCAATCGATGATCCCTCGGCTTTCAACTCGCCGGTCGTGTAGTAGCTGTGCAGGGCGGCACCGTGCACGTCGGCAAGGGCGATCGCGATATCACGACGTCTGGCCTTCAATCCCATCGACACGCCAGCCAATGTGCCACCTGATCCAACGGCACAGCAAAAACCGTCTATTTTACCGCCGGTCTGCTCGAAAATTTCGGGCGCGGTCGTCTCGATGTGCGCTTGCCGGTTGGCGACATTGTCGAACTGATTGGCCCAAATGGCGCCGTTCGGCTCGCTGGCGTTCAACGCGGCGGCGAGCCGGCCTGAGTATTTCACGAAGTTATTCGGGTTTTTATAGGGGACTGCCGGCACTTCGACGAGCGTCGCGCCAAGCAAGCGCAGGGCGTCCTTTTTTTCCTGGGCCTGGGTCTCAGGAATGACAATGACGCCACGATAGCCCAGAGCCGCGCCGATTACGGCCAAGCCAATGCCGGTGTTGCCAGCGGTGCCCTCGACGATCGTGCCGCCCGGTCGCAAGGTCCCACGGCGGACCGCGTCTTGAATGATGAACAAGGCGGCGCGGTCTTTCACCGATTGGCCTGGGTTCATGAACTCGGCCTTGCCGAGGATTTCACAACCGGTCTCTTCCGAGGCTCGGCGCAAGCGGATCAGCGGCGTGCGCCCCACGGCTGCAGCGATTGTATCAGCGGTAAACAAGCGGCGGTCTCCACCCAATGAAACACATTTGGACGATTTTGCGCATACGTCCGATTTCGTGACGGCGCTTAACCCGGGCTTAACCCAGGCCGGTGCATTGTCAAAGGGCAACATGAAGTCAGTAAGGCATCGAACACAAGTGCCTGTATCACGAGGATGACACATATGACGATCCACTTGAAGTCCAGTCTCGCCTCGGCAGCACTTGTAGCTGTCGCAGCAATCGCTACTTCTGCTTCGGCAGCCGATCTTGGCGGATATCGCGGCGGCTCACTGAAGGACAATGGCGGTTACGTGCTGGCAGCCCCGTCAGGCGGCCCGGTTGGCAACTGCTACTTCCGCGCCGACGTCGGCTATTCCTGGTCGCGCAACCCGGACATCAAGTTTCCAGTTGGCAATACCATCAACACATGGGATGCCACCGATACTACTTATACCTCCAGCTACACCCAGACTGGCAGCAACGTTGCTGACACGACCATGGAAAATTCCTGGCTCGGCGAAGCGGGCTTCGGTTGCGGTTCTGGCTCCTACGGCATCCGCGGTGAATTGATGCTGGGTTACCGCGGCGACCGCAAGATCGACGGAACTCCCGGCGACTATACCATCACCAATGATCACAGTGCCTTCGGTGGCGGCGTAGTGGCTGATCCGACAGTTGTCGATCCGCTGCATACCTCGGTGAAAACCTACACCCTGATGGCCAACGTCTACAAAGACCTCGGCAAATTCGGTAACGTCACGCCGTACGTCGGTGCCGGCATCGGCGTCGCCTACAATCAAATGTCGGAAACTTATTTCACCGGCACAACGACGCTCCCAAACCGCATCGCTGGCGACAACGACATCTCACTGGCTTGGTCGCTGATGGCCGGCATCGGCTACCAGATTTCTGATCGCGCCATCCTTGACGTCGGCTACCGTTACATCGACATGGGCAAGATCTCATCGCAACGTCATGACAACGCCGGCAACATCAACCCGCGCGTCGTCATTGATGATCTCGCCGCTCACGAGTTCAAAGTCGGTCTGCGCTATCACTTCGGCGCCAGCGATTGCTGCTCAGCCCAGCCTGCCTACGCCCCAATGAAGTAATTTGCCTCTGACTGTCAGCGGTAAATCCATCGACGCCGAGCTTCAGAAATGAAGCTCGGCGATTTGTTGTTTTGAGCCGCTCGGTGCTGGCCGCGTTTTTGCGATCACCTGTTCAGTCGTTGAACTCGTGAAGCAAAACGTAAAGGGTCGTATCAAAATGGGTCGTTTCACACTGATCATGTGCGGTGTTTGGTTAGCTTGCGCCGTATTTTTCTCGATAGCCGCTTGATGCACCGGTGAGCAATCAATCACGCCCCGACGGTTCCGTGCCACCACTTGCCGCCGAGCACGACGCCTTCGGAGAGGATGCGTTGGCGGCCTTCCATGTGCTCGCCCATGACGTCGACGTAATCGAACTTGCCTTCCGCAATTTTAAGGACAGTCGCATCGCCGGCCGAACCGGCTTTTAGTGAGCCGAGTTCCGGACGCTTGAGCGCCATTGCGCAGTTGACCGTGCTCTCCTTGATGACTTCGGCTAGCGGCATCCCCATGCACAAGAACTTCGACATGGTCGTCACCTGATCGAAGGCGGGGCCATCGATACACAGCACATGCACGTCCGATGAAATGGTATCCGGATAGAAACCGTTGGCGAGCATGGCGCGCGCGGTTTTAAACGAGAATGAACCGCCGCCATGGCCGATATCGAAAAGCACCCCGCGTTTGCGAGCGGCCAACACCGCCGGTTTGACTGTGCCTTGCGAGGTGCAAGGAGCGTTCGGGAATGGCCGGAAGGCATGCGTCAACACATCGCCCGGTCGGAGCATATCGAGCACCGCTTCATATGAGGGGGGCGGATGATCGATATGCGCCATCAACGGCATGCCGGTTTCTTCTGCAACTTGTAGTGCGATATTCAACGGCGCGGCTCCTTGGTCGCCCGACGAATGCAGTCCCACCCGGACCTTGATGCCGACGATAACATCGCGATTGGCATTGGCCACTTCGACGGCTTCGCGCGGCGCCATCAAGTCCATGTTTTTGCTCTCGCCGACCATGATCGTCTTCGAGAAGCCAAAGATGCCGGCGAACGAGACATGCAGGTAAGCAAGGATGCGCGCTTGCGACCGTTCGATGACGTGCTTGCGGAAGCCGGCGAAGTTGCCGGGACCAGCACTCCCGGTATCGATCGCCGTTGTGACGCCGGAGGTTCGGCAAAACTCATCGGCATCGATACCCAGGGAGGTGCCGCCCCAATAGACGTGGGTGTGCAGGTCGATAAGCCCCGGCGTGACGACGTAGCCCTTTACGTCGCGAACCTGGGTGTTGGGCGTGGCCTTCAGCGCCGTACCGACACCGGCGGATTTGCCGTCCTTGAACCCGACATCCATCACGCCATCGATGTTCTGCGATGGGTCGATCACGTGGCCGTTGCGTAAGATCAGATCGTAGGACATGGGGTATCGCTGCCTCGTGATGAGCTGGATTTGCGCCAGTGTAAGCCGAGATGCATCCCGTTGTGCTGTGAAAAACCACGTGGCGGCTTACGCTCGCGGCGCATGGCTCACGCCAGATGTTGCCGCATCATCACCAGGCAATCACGAAAACCCGTTAGGTCGGCCATCTTTTGGGGACCGGCGACATTATTGACGACAACGTCCGCGCCGGTCTCATGAATGGCGATCGCTATCATCAGGTTCTCAGCCAATCCAAAATCCTCGATGTCGACGGCCGAGTCATCGCAGTCGTAAGCCAATCTGGGCAACATCCGGAATGCGCGCGCCCGGCTGGCATAGTCGCCGGCGGCGTTGGTGTAGCCGAGCGCCGGCTTGCCCAGCGCGCGCATGAACCCCACCTCATAAGCGGTACCGGCATCCATCGAGGCGCCACGAAACGGTGTCATGTTGGCGATTACCGCATCGGCCGATCGCATCAATGCCTCGTTGGCGAGCGCGATGCGCCGGGCGGCTTCCGACTTCGACAACCCGTTGAGATCGAGACTGGCATCCAACGGGAAAAGACCTTCGAAGCCATGCTCATCGCACAGCCGTTGCTTCTCTAAACCGATGGTTTTTGCCTCGGGCAAAAACACCTCTGGTCCGGCGAGGTAGATACGAGCGCGTTGTTCAGTGTTCATGAGCCGGTTCCTGAAAGATCATGCCGGGGCGTAAAGGCCGTGTTCGCCTGGCACGCCCTTGAGTTCGAAGACGCCAAGGAATTGAGTGTCAGGTTCAACGTGGGCGGCGAAGGCTGCGGACATCAGGATCGGCCGATGCAAGCGGCCATTCAGCCGGGTGATGCGGTTGGCGATATTCACGTCGCGACCGATCACTGTGAAATCGAGGCGTTCACCTGACCCGACGTTGCCGTAGGCGGCTTCCCCGTAATGCAATGCAATGCCAGCGATCAAAGGTGCCGGGAGCGAGCCGAACGTGTTGGCGCGTGCAATTCTCGCAAGGCTCGAGGTCGCCGCAGCAAGCGCCTGGGTGCATACTTCGGTTGCATTCCCGTCGTGCTCCTGAAACATCGCGAGCACACCATCACCGATGAACTTCAAAACTTCCCCGCCGCGGCTCTCCACTTCCGGTACGACGCAGTCGAAGTATCGGTTGAGGAGATCGGTAATGTCCTCTTCGGCTAGGTCCATCGAGAGGTTGGTGTAGCCGCGAAGATCGCTGAACAGCAGCGCCGACTTTATGCGCGTAACCTTGCCGCGATGAATATCACCCGCCAAAATCCGGTGGTGCGGGTCGCCGCCAACGTAGGTGTGTAAGATGTCCTTCAAGATGCGATCGCCGGCCCGGATTTCCATTACGCAACGGATGGCTGGGATAATGGCTCGGAAGAACGCGAAATCGTTCGCGCTAAAACCGGATGGGTTTTTAGTCGCAAACGTAATGCCGTTGCGGCGACGGCCATTGGAAAAGGCCAGTGGAATGCAGACGTAGTGCGTGTAGCCACCAGCCTTCAGGCCAGGAACGACACCGTAGGCATTGAGCGGGCTCTCTAAGGGTCTGATCTCGACCCATTCGCCGGTCCGGTTGGCCTCCGCATAGGGGCTGCGCTCATAGGTTTGCTCGGTCTCCGGTCCGTACGGATAGAGGCGTTCGATCGATGTACCACCCAGGTGCCATTCGCGGCCGATGCCTTGGTTCGCGGCATTGAGAAGTTGAACGGCCGTTGCTGACCTAGCGAGCGGCACGCCGGCCTCGACGATCCGCTCGCACAATTGGGTCAACGCGACGCCAAGGTCGCCAATGAACATGCCCTGATCGAGGAGCCAGTCGCGGATCTCTCCGGCCTTGCGATTTAGTCTTGCGTTGCTCTTTGTCATCTAGCCGTCTTATAGCGTGAAGGTTCGCATCCGTCATCGTCGCAAGCGGGTTCGGCGCAAACGCGATCGTTAAGGGATACCTCGTGACAACCATCCAAAATTTGTTTGTTACCAGACTTTATCGCGCAGAACTCGATGAATTGAGTGTAATCGATCTCGTGCGCGCCAGCCGGGCAATCGAAAAAGGCGACAAGGCCGGGCGAAGCTGGTCGAAGGCGAACAAATACAAGGGCTACACCTCGTATTCGTCGCTCAACGACCTCACCACGCGCACACCGGAATTCGGCCAGTTGAAAAGCGTGATCGACGGTCATGTGGCGACCTTTGCCGAGGACGCCGCCTTTGATTTAGGCCGGCGCAAGTTGAAGCTCGACAGCATCTGGATCAACATTCTGGCGCCTGGCGGCGTTCACACCGGCCACATCCATCCGCACAGCGTTGTGAGCGGGACGTACTACGCGGCAGTGCCCGAACGATCGAGTGCGATCCGCTTCGAGGATCCCCGGTTGGGGCTGATGATGGCGGCTCCCATGCGTCGCGACGATGCGCCGATCGAGCAGCGCTCATTTGTTGCCGTGACGCCGAAAGCGGGCACCTTGCTCCTTTGGGAAAGCTGGCTTCGTCACGAGGTGCCGATCAACGACGCGGCCCAAGATCGCATCAGCATCAGCTTCAATTATCGCTGGGGTTGAGCTTCTTGCGCATGAGAATTTCGTCGAGGCCGGATTTGATCAGGTCGTCGAGAATGGCGACCTGCTCGTAGCCACAACTGGCGTATAGTTTCAATGCGCCGGAATTGATCGATACGGCACAAATCCATGCGTTGCGCGCCCC
Source organism: Hyphomicrobiaceae bacterium (assembly GCA_031367505.1). GTDB lineage: Bacteria > Pseudomonadota > Alphaproteobacteria > Rhizobiales > Hyphomicrobiaceae > JAKFWF01. The sequence goes on from JANLPY010000627.1 coordinate 67,619, forward strand.
GCCGCCGCGGGCTTCCGTCTCGAACCAGTTGAGAATTGCGTGGCCGTGACCGCGGCGTTGGTAGCCGGGTTTGATCGCCAAGAACTGCATGTAGGGCCCGGCGAGCCACGGGTGGCGAATGACGGCCACGCCGATCGGAATGGGGCAATCGTGCGATCTGACGGCGAGCCGAATGCCGCCGTCGGCCGCCGGCACGAAAAGAGACGCCAAGTTAGCCGCTGTGGTGCCATAGTGTGACCACGGCTCGATCGCCACAAGTGTTTGACCCAGCGCGTCCGCTTCTGCAGCTTCAATCGCCGATAGCCATAGACCTGCCTGGCTCAGCTCGTAGCGCTCAGCGCGGAAGGCCGGTCGTTTTGGTCGACTGCCAGCCATTAGGCGCTCCGGATGGTGTGGGCTTTTTGCTGAACAGAAAGTCGTACTTGTCGGTATCCCCGGGGCGGCTATCGTAACACGTATCGGCGATCACCGGTGTGCCCGCCGCCAGTAACTCACTCACCGTCACGAATTCGAATCCCATGGCTTTCAGTTTCGGGATCGCCAAAGGCATGGCCTCCGCCGTATGATGCCCGCGGCCATTGGCGTGCGCAATAATAATAGAGCCGGGTTTGGTGTTGCGCAGCATTGCGTCGGCGATCGCGCGCGCCGATTGGGAAGGGGCCGGGTCACCCGTCGACACGTCCCACTGAACACTGACGAGGCCGTTATCGGCGGCCGTCTGTAACGCCGCAGGACTGCACGCGCCGAATGCGAAACGGTGCAATGTCAATCGGTCCGGCACCCCAGCCATTGCGTTCGTCCCAGCAGCGCAACTGCGGGCGGCCAACTCAGCGCGGACTTTGCGATAAGCCTTAAGTGGATTGACCAGTTCGTCGACGAGTGCTGCGCCGCTCAGCGCGCGCACGTTGCGATGGGCCCAGCCGTGACCGCCAATTTCGAACAATGGGTCAGACACCAACTGCTGTGCGCGCTCGTCGTGTGACATCAGCCACTTGCCGCCGGTGAAGAGCGTCGCGCGCGTACCTGTTGCCCGCAGATAGTCGATGATCGGGCCGTCATATCCAGCGACCTCGCCTGGCTGCTCGCATAGGTCGAGGGTGAGGGCGATGAGTTTGCGCCCCTTGGGCAACTCGACGCGGCGGATGGCGCCACGCAATTTCGGCGGCACCGAAGCCGGCGTCCCGATGGCTGTCGTGGGAGCCGCGATCTGCGAGCCGGCCGCGCCACGCACCGGTTTCACTTCGCTCGATTGGGCTGCCAGACTTGCCGAGGCAAAGCAGGCGCGCTGTAGCGCCCCGCTATTGGCGCCAAGTGCGGCGCTACCGCCGATCGCCAGCGCAATGGCGGCAATGACAGCGCTGATTGTCGATCGATGGGTAACCGTCATAGAAATCCTTCCGCAGATGGCGGTCCGGCCTTAGGCTATTCAATCATTGTGGTCCAGATCGAGGCGGAGACGGTCGCATGAAGATCGATTGGCGCGGCGCATTTGTCGAGATCGATGAACTCTCGGTTCACTATGTTCGAGCCGGTCAGGGGCGGCCGGTCATTTTCCTGCATGGCTGGCCAGAGTTCGCCCGAACCTGGATGCACAACTTGCCGGTCCTGGCGGAGCAATTCGATTGCATCGCGCCGGAGTTTCGTGGCTTCGGCGAAACGATCATCAAGCGCGGGCGGCCGGAAGGTGGCACTCCACCTCAGTTACTAGCCAAGGACCTCAAGGCGTTCATCGATGCGCTAGGGCTTACCCAAGTCGATATCGTATCGCACGATGTCGGTTCATTCGTGGCTCAAACGTTTGCCCATGCCTATCCGGGCTCGGTGAGGCGAATGTTCTTCTTCAACTGCGCTCACCCAGGGATCGGTACGCGCTGGGGCCTCGCCGATAACTTCCCGGAACTTTGGTATCAGCAATTCCATCAGAAGGATTTTGCCGCCGCCCTGGTTGGATCGTCACGTGAGGCGGCGCGCATTTATTTCGAGTATTTCCTCACCCATTGGTCCCATCGCAAAGATGCCTTCACGCCCTATCTCGACGAGTGGGTGGACAACTTCATGCGACCCGGCAACATCCAAGGCGGCTTCGACTGGTACAAGGGTGTTGCCGCTTTCCGCCGCCGCCTGGCGCAAGGAGGCGGGCCATCAATTCCGAAAATCGTGGCGCCGGCATACGTGCTGTCCGGGCGGCACGATCCTGTTCTGCAATTCGCGTGGACCGATAAGCTCACCGAATATTTTGCAACGGTCACGCTGGAATGCGCCGAAGAGGCAGGTCACTTCGTGCACTTCGAGGTGCCCGAACTGGCCAATCAACGCATTGCAGCCTTCTTGGGTTGAAAGCAGGGCTCACCGGCCCTTGAACGCCGGCTTGCGCTTTTCCATGAAGGCGCGCCGGCCTTCGACATAGTCGGCACTGGCGAAGCAGGCATCGACCAGGGCGTCGAGTTCGGTCATATCCGCGATCGCTGGATTAGCGGCGAGCGCATCGATGCATCGTTTGGCCGCCAGGATCGACAGCGGAGCGTTCGTCGCGATCTCGGCCGTGAGGGCCGCGGTCGCCGCCTGTAGTTCGTGTGGTTGCACGACGCGATTGACGAGACCCATGCCGGCTGCTTCCGATGCGGAAAAACGGCGTCCGGTGAACAGAAGTTCCTTGGCGCGGGCAGCCGACACGACACCGAGCATCGGCCGCATCCAGCGCGGATTGTAGCCAATGCCGAGTTTGGCTGCGGGGACCGAGAATTGCGAAACGCTCGACGCAAACCTTATGTCGCAACACAGCGCGACTTCCAACCCGCCTCCCAGACAGAACCCGTTGATCATGGCGATCGTCGGTTTTGCCGAGGCGGCAAGCGTTTCGAATGCGAGATTGTTGAGGTCATCGTAGGCAGCGGCCGTTTCGGCCGTTCGGGTTTGCTCGAATTCGGAAATGTCAGCGCCTGCCGAAAACGACTTATCGCCTGCGCCACGCAGGATGATGACGCGAACGTCACTGTTGCGCTCGGCGTTGCGGATCAGCTGCGGTAGGGCTGCCCACATTGATGTCGTAAAGGCGTTGAGACGCGCTTGATTATCGATGATGATATGCAACACGTGATCGTGCAACTCGGTGGTGAGCGCGGAATTGGAAACGATTGAAGTTTTCATGGTCTAGTTGTCCTGAAGCGAGCGCGTCGCCATCTAAGAGTTAACGGCGCAGGTTTGCACGATAGAGTCGAAATTGCGCGCCGAGCCAAGCCGTTGACTTGGCCCCCGGCGCTGATTAGGCATTTTTTATGCGAATACGGCAGCGTTCGTTTGTCACCTGAGGAGCATGCCATGGCAACGCAACATTCGAGCAACGTTCAAACACTCGTGACTTCTATTGATCCAATCTGGACGACCCTCAAGACCGAGGCTGAAGTGGCAGCTAACGCAGAACCAGCGCTTGGCGGCTTTCTATATGCGACGATACTCAGTCACAGCCGGCTTGAAGACGCCGTCTGTCATCGTCTGGCGCAGCGGCTCAACCATACGGATGTTGATGCCACTTTAATCGGCCAAACCTTCGCGCAGTCGCTTGCACGGCACCCGGAGCTAGGCGATCTCTTCAGGGCAGATCTGCAAGCCGTGTTCGATCGCGATCCCGCGTGCACTCGATATCTCGAGCCGCTCCTTTATTTCAAAGGCTTCCATGCGCTCGTCGCTCATCGCTTTGCGCACTCGCTTTGGACCGAGGGCCGCCGCGATTTTGCACTGTACCTGCAGAGCCAATCATCGCGAATTTTCGCGGTCGATATAAATCCGGCAACCCGCATGGGTCGCGGGATCATGCTTGATCATGGCACTGGCATCGTCATCGGCGAAACCGCTGTTGTCGGCGATAATTGCTCTATTTTGCAAGATGTTACGCTTGGCGGCAACGGCAAGGAAACGGGTGATCGCCACCCCAAGATTGGCAATAATGTGTTGCTGGCTGCCGGTGCCAAGGTGCTCGGCAACATTCGCGTGGGTCACTGCTCGAAGGTCGCAGCCGGTTCGGTCGTACTAAATGACGTGCCCGACAACAAGACGGTCGCCGGTGTTCCCGCGCGCATCGTTGGCGATAGCGGCTGTCCTGAGCCCGCCCGCATGATGGACCAACGCCTTGCGCCCGACGATTGCGGATGCCACTAGAGCACCTGATTTCAACGAACCTCGCGCCGAAAGACATTTCACCATGAAAGAAGACGTGCCGAAGCTGCAAGCCTACCTGCGGAAAACATTCAAGTCAGACGCAGTCCGGGTCGTGATGCACGGTCGCAAGAAGGACATGGCCGAAGTATTCATGGGTAGCGATCAAATCGCGCAGCTCTATCGGGACGAAGAAGACGGCGAGGTCAGCTATCAATTGCAGATGGCGATCCTCGACATCGATCTGGAAGGTCTGTGAGCGATGGCCCTTTATTCGCTCGACGGTAAAACGGTGGTTATGCCGGCGGATGGTCAGGCGTGGGTGGCGCCGAACGCAATTTGCGTCGGCAACATTACACTGCGGCGGGATGCCAGCGTTTGGTTCAACGCTGTCATTCGCGGCGACAACGAACCGATCGTCATCGGTGAGCGCTCCAATGTCCAGGACGGCTGCATCCTGCATACCGATCCGGGCTTCCCAATGACGATCGAGGAAGATTGCACCATTGGGCACATGGTCATGTTGCACGGCTGTAGGATTGGCCGCGGCAGCCTCATCGGTATCGGTGCGATCATTCTCAACGGCGCCGAGATCGGCGAAGAATGCCTGATCGGTGCGGGTGCACTCATCCCCGAGGGCAAGAAAATTCCGGCCCGGTCCGTCGTAATGGGTGCGCCGGGTAAAATCATCCGCGCAGTTACCGAAGCCGACATTGAGCGTATGCGCGGCGGCGCGCTAAGCTACCAGCGCAATTGGAAACGCTTTGCAGCTGGCATGAAGCCGCAAGGTTAAATGGACTTGCGTATCTTGTGACGCCCCGCAGTTCAGGGCGAATTCGTGCGTTTCGCCTTCACGCCCGATAGTGCGGCGGGTGGCTGAGCTTGTTTGGGGTCCAGTGACATCCAGACGCGGGGGTTCAAATACGACTGCCGCATCACGTACTCGTAGGGCGTGCGATACCACGGCAGCACCATTGAGTTCTTGTTGTCCAAGATGAAATCACCCTGGGCAGTCCGTGCCGTCAGGATCGCGTGGCCCTCGCCCTTTTCGTCCTTCACGACCGTAATCAATAGGCTGCCGACCGGCCAACCGCGCTTGATGAGAAGATGGCGCTTGAGAAGGGCATAATCTTCGCAGTCGCCCTTGGTGACGGGCAACGTCCAATACTCCTCGACACCGTAGAGCTCGAGATCCGTCGCAGGCTCGATCGACGTATTGACGACGCGGTTGATATCGTCCAGCTCGGCCAAACGTTGCGGGCTGGCGAAAAAACGTATCTGGTCGACCGTGTCTCCCGCGCATTCCTGCTGCATGCGATTGCAGAAATCGACAAACCCGTACGGCGGTGCGGCTTGGCCAAATACGCGCATATACTGCGGTGCGCGCTCGGCTAATCGGGCTCGGCTATCGTCGGCCGCGGCAGTGGTTGTCCAAGCGCCAATGAGTAGCGCTATTACTGCCAGCGCTGGCTTGGCCATGTCACGAATACTCATCATAACCAACTCCAACGCAAAGGACGCACTACAACAGACGCACGGCGACGCTCGGTGGTTCCTCCAGACTGGAACCAAAGTAGCGGTCATCCGAAATATCGCCGCAGTGCTTCTGGATTTTGGATATCCAGGAACTGAACGCCGATGCCTTCCGGATGATGTCGCACGACAAGTGCGCGCAGCTTACCCAAAGTGACGTGCATGCCGAGCGGCGGACGTATCGTCGTCACAACAGAGGCACCCGAGATGGAGACGTCTTGCAGGAGAACATCGATTTCCTGATCGTCCGATAAACGCATGATGGTGTTCCGGGCACCCGAGGTGACGCGCTCGTGGCCCGTGCGCCGTCCGTCGATGCCTTCAAGTTCGCTGCGATTTAACAGCCAAGTGATCTGTGCGCCTAACTTCTCGCGCTTGTGCAGCGTCGCTGAGAACTTTAGGGCAAATCCGCCGTCGAAGGTCCGCACGACGATACCTTCAACGCCGCCCAGTTCGTCGAGGTAGGCAACGATGCGCTCGCCGTCATCGACCGCGACAGGTGACATGAACGAGCCGCCACCGACTGAGATGTTATTTACGCGGCAGGGATATTCCTGCTTGTTGCCGCGCATAAAGCGCCCCAACATGCTCAATTCAAAGCGTAAATGGCGCCGCTTGCTGCTTTCGTCCCCGGCGTGCGGCACAGCTGATCCGGCCCGAGCCTGAAGCCGATCGTGCGGGTGGTCGAGAACGGGGCTGGATTGGTCCATGTTATCCTGCAGCGGCACGCGCAATCGAACGAGTTGCGAGCTAAAGGCCCAAAGTACGCAACCCTCGGTGCGTCATCTGAGATCAACTCTTCAAGACCTCAGATTAACTGCAGGAATTTAACGGGTGCCTAACGGCGTGCGTCTTTTTGGAACGATAATTTGCCGAAGCGTTCCGGGCCACGCTCTAAACCTTGCCACTCTCGGATTTTGATAGGCCACCCTCGTAAACACGAAATTGGCGGCGCTCCGATCGCACGAGCCGGGCATCGCGCATTTGCGGCGCAAACGGGGCTTGCCGCTCGCCGGGCTCCAACGGGGCACTAGCAATGCCTTCCGGAGGGACCAGATCATGCTCGATGAGGGTGGTTTGCTCAAGGCGCGCCGTGCCAAGCCAAACCGGTGGGGAGATGCAACTGATCGAACCAACGATACGATCCAGGACATGGCTGGTGTGGGTGAGGGGCAGCAGAATTGTTTCGAACTGAGCATGCCGTCCATCGCTCGTCGATGCCTCGAACATGATACGGGCGACGCCGCTTCGGGACGTTAAGTGGCGCAATTGCTCCTGCATAACGATGCGATCGTTGCCGGTCCACAAATCCAGGAAATTAATGCCGCGAAACTCAATCCCGAAGGCTTCGAAGATCCGGGTTCCAGCCAGCCGGAAGCGGTAGGAGCCCGCTTCGATACGCTCGAGGATAAAGGTTTCGGGCAAAATAGCACCAATGCGTGCCGGCTCGATATCGAACCTGCGGGGCGCGATGCGATTGCCACGCACCTCGTTCCAATAGGCGTATAGGATTTGGCTGGTCGTCTGTTTCATCTCACGCTTTCCCAGCGCCGCTATGGACAAAGCGGCCAGTGAACGTCTGTTGAGCAGATTTCGTGCCACGCCGCCGTGCCGAGCCCCCAATGCCTAGCCGGACGCCTATTGCGTTGCAGCATCGGACCTTCGGCGCTAAGGCGACAGGTTCCAACTCGCGCGCACCGCGCTGCAATCGTTAAGAGGACCAATCGGTGGCGACATCACAACCTGTGTTCAATGCCCCAAATGTCGTCCTGGCGACCATTGTGGCGCTCGCAGCCGTGCACCTGGGACGGGAATTTCTCGATCCCGCACAGGAGGAATGGCTTCTGCTGGTGGGGGCGTTTATTCCAGCGCGCTACGCTGGTCAGGTATTGCCCGGCGGCGACGTGGCGAAAATCACGTCCTTCGTTACGCACATGGGTCTTCACGGCGATTACGCGCATTTAGCGGTCAATTGCGGGTGGATGCTGGCGTTTGGCAGTATTGTCGGACGCCGGATCGGTACCGCCCGTTTCCTTGCGCTGTCGGTTGTCACCGGCATTGTTGGTGCAGCATCGTTCCTGGCGTTTAATTGGGGGCTGTTCGCACCCATGGTGGGAGCGTCCGGTGCGATCTCAGGCCTGATGGGCGCTTCGGTGCGGTTCATGTTCAATTCGCTCGCGACCGGTGGCCGCGATGGTAGCACCGTTGCGCCCCGCATGAGCCTCGCCGAGGTTTTCCGCGACCAGCGCGCGCGATTGATGATCGGCTCGTGGGTCGCGATCAATCTACTATTTGGCTTGTTTCTTGACCGTATGTTCTCAGCCGGCGGTATCGCGTGGGAAGCTCACCTCGGCGGGTTTGCTGCCGGGCTTTTCCTGTTCGCATGGTTCGACCGTGAGGTTCACCTGCCACTTGGCATCACTGAGGATCCAGACGCTCCCCTCCACTGAAGTCTTGCCAATCAGCAATACTTGGCAGAGCATCAGCCAACGAAAAGACGGCAACAGACAAGGAGGAACCGCCATGAACGTTGCTGCGATTTTGAAGTCAAAGGGTCAACTTGTGACGACGGCACTCAGCACATCGAGCATTGCCGAGGTGGCCAAGTTGCTGGCCAGCCACCGCATCGGCGCAATCGTGATTGTTGGCGCTGGCGGTGAAGTCGAGGGCATCGTTTCGGAACGCGATATCGTCAAGGCGATCGCGGTACGCGGCTCAACGTGCCTGGACGAGACGGCCGCCGCGATCATGACGCGCGAAGTCGTTACTTGCGATCCGAGCGAACGGCTTGATCAGGTTATGGCAACAATGACGGCCGGTCGTTTCCGCCACGTACCGATTGTCGAAGGCGGCAAACTGGTCGGTATCGTGTCGATCGGCGACGCGGTGAAGCATCACATCGCCGAGGTCGAACTTGAGGCCAGCCAACTGAAGAACTATGTGATCGCCGGCTGAAATAGATCGGCGGTCATTGAATTTGCGGTTGGACTGTGCCCATCGACGCGGGCATGTGAGGCTCTAGTGCGCGCCGGGTTTGGATCTCGCGTGTAATGTCCTCAATCTCGCGACGGGCAGCCAAATGCCCGCGCTCGATCAATTCGTCCGCACGATGAAAATCGAATAACCCGATACCGCTTAGCTTCGGATTGATCAGCGCGTCCGGCGGGTCGCCTGCGAGGCGCGAGCGAGCGATACGATCTTGCACGATGTTAAATGCATCGACCATCACCGTCGATATGCCAGGCACGTTTTCACCCCGGCCGAAGATTTGACGCTGGAGAAGTTTACGAACATCCAGGCCGTTTTTGCTTTTAGAGGGTGAAACGTCCGGTGGGGCCATATCCTCGCTGTTATCAATATGTGAAAGAACCGTCCCGCGGCCGCACATATCCGAATTGAGATTGACGGCAATAACGTACCGGGCTCCAAGTGCGCGGCACACACTGACCGGAACCGGATTGACGAGTGCTCCATCGAATAGCCAACGGTTATTGATGTTCACGGGTTTGAAGATGCCGGGTAGCGCGTAAGACGCGCGCATCGCGGTCACTAGGTGGCCACGTGAGAGCCAAACTTCGTGGCCAGTTCCGATTTCGGTGGCGACCGCAGTGAACGGACCGTTTAACTGCTCGATCCTGCTGTCACCCAGCGCTTGTTCGAGGCGATTGCACAACCTCTGTCCGGTAATCAGGCCTGAACCTGCAAAATTGAAATCGAGATAGCCGAACACCTTGCGGCGGGTGAGTTCTCGCGCAAATTCTTCAACCGCGTCCAGTTTTTGCGCAACGTAACAGCCACCGACAACTGCGCCGATCGATGTTCCAGCTACGATGTCGGGAACGATGCCGGCGTCATGAAGGGCGCGCAACACACCGATGTGGGCCCACCCCCGGGCTGCACCCCCACCCAGCGCCAAACCGATCTTTGTCTTCGCCATCGCTGGATGAACCTCTTGTTCCACAATGCTTGGCAACCACGCTAGTTCCGCCAACTGCAACCATTTCAATTACAGAAATTGAGCCAAGGAGGATGCAAAAGACATGCCGTCGAATCGTAAGACGCCGTTCAGTGTGACGAGGTTCAGATTAGCAGGTATGATTTAAGCCAATGCTACTGAACCAGGAAAGGTATCATTCAGCCTAAGCATAAGCTGGCACGCCGCAATGCGGCTGCAATACGATCGTTAACGTGCGCCTGCCGGACCGGGCGACACCGGGACGAGACGAATCGCCTCACCCTGAGATGGTGTCACGACCGATCTGTAAAAGCACGACCGAACACCGGTGTGGCATGCAACTCCAGCGCCCGCCAGGCGCGCGCGGATGAGCACAACGTCCTGATCGCAGTCAACGCGGACGTCAGTAACATGGAGCAGGTTTCCACTTTCCTCCCCCTTGCGCCACATTTTGCCGCGCGATCGGCTCCAGAAATGAGCGACCTTGGTCGTGAGCGTGAGGCTCAGTGCTTCGGTATTCATCCAGGCGAACATCAAAACCGTGGCGTCGTTTGCGTCGACAACGATGGCTGGGATTAGGCCGTCGGCGTTGAATTCCGGCATGAGCAGATGACCTGCTTCGACCTCCGCCTTCGAGCCACGGGGTGCGAAAGTTGCTGAATCTGACATTCAATGCATTCCAATTACTTGTGCCATGTGAAGCGGCGACCGGTTGGGTCTCGAAAAACGTGACGGTTCTCGCTATATGTGTACGTGTGTTGCCCGATACTACTAATTGCAATGGATCATGCCTGATGGCTGAGCTCAATCAGATCTACAACTCGAAGATTATCGAGCTCGCGGCCCAAATCTCCCCAGTAGCGAAGCTTGTCGCCCCCGATGCGACGGCAACTGCGCATTCCAAATTATGCGGGTCCACGATTAGCGTCGAATTGAAGATGAAGGATGGCGTGGTGTCGGAATACGCCCAAACAGTGAAGGCGTGCCTGCTTGGTCAAGCCGCAGCGTCGGTCATGGGGCGCGAGATTGTCGGCTCGACGGCGAGTGAATTGCGCGGTGTGGGTGCAAGCATGCGCGAAATGCTGAAAGGAACCGGCGCGGGGCCGGCAGGGCGGTGGTCAGATCTGGCCGTGCTGGAGCCTGTGCGGGCGGTCAAGGCGCGTCACGCCTCGACGTTGCTGGTGTTCGATGCCGTTGAGAAAGCGCTTCAGATCATCGAGCAGCGACAGCCAGAGCCGATAACAGTGAATGCTCAATGACGATCGGTGGACTAGCAAAATTGCTGCTGAAAGCGCCGATACATATGTATCGATGGACGCTGAAACCTCTCCTCGGACACGAATGCCGGCACCTGCCGACGTGCTCGGCTTATGCGTTGGACGCGATTGAACGCAATGGGGCGTGGCGCGGGTTTTGGCTCTGCACATCGCGGATTTGCCGTTGTCATCCCTGGGGGTCGGCGGGCTTTGATCCAGCTCCCGATATCCGGCATCTGCATTTCGGATTGACACCCTGGAAATACGGCTGCTGGACCGCATCGAAGGCAGCGCGGCAGCGGGCGCCCGGATAATCGAGGCTACTGCTTTGGTAGCCGGGCCAAGCGCTCTATTGCGGCAGACGCGCCCAACTCTTGTGCTCTGGCGTACCACTTGCGTGCCAGTTCAGGATCGGGCTGCACCCCCAAAACATTGAGGCGTGCGAGTTCCCATGCGTCATAGGTCGCGGCCAACGCCATTGCAGCTTCCGCCGAACCCAACTCGACAGCTCGTTCGAGAAGGCTGCGGGCTCCGCTCATCGAGCCTGCGCGTATTTGCGTATTTCCGCGCTCCAGCAATCGCTGTGCTTGTATCGTCGCATCCTCGGAAACTCCACGCGGTGGCGGCACCGGCGCAGCGCTTCTCTTGGCGGGCTTAGGCGATGGAGCGGTCAGCGTTGCCTGGGCGCCGTCGTTCGCCGGCGCGATAAGACCACGTGGCGCGACGACGAAGGCACTTCGCCCTTCGGCCAGTATGCGACCCTCGATCGAGAACAGAGTGAAAGTGACTTCGCTCTTGCCCTGCATGTTGGGTGGAACTTTGGCCTGCAGAAGTGCCAGCCCATCAATTGGTATTGCCCAGGCACCCGGTGCGATCTCGTTGCCATCCGTGAGTTGCACGCCAGCTGGCAAACCCTTGACGCGTAGAAAGCTGTTGGCGGGTAAAGCTGCGATTGGATTTATTCCGACCGTCATCGGCGTTTCGGCGCCAGCTTCGCTCAGGATCACGTTTGGCACATCAATTGAGAGTACGAACGCTGATTGATTTCGCTTGGCCGGCGCCGTTTGAGCAGCAGCCGTCCCGTATTGCGCCGGCACCGTCAACGGCCACGCGAGCACCGCCGACAATATCGACAACAGAGCGTACGCCCAAGGACGCTGGCGCCAGCCACGACGTTTCTGCGACCTCACCGGGGTTGCCCCTGGTTCCACTCCAAGAACTTCTGAAACAGCTTTTCCTGCTCGGCGGCGTCGTCAGGGGCCGCGCGTATTGCCTGCTTTCGGGCAACGTTCTTGTCGACTGCCGCCGCGGCCGAGCTGGAAGTGGTCACGCCCAGCGTGCCGAGCTTTTGCTGCATCGCCGAGAAACGCTTCCAACCCGGAACAGTCGCCGCCAAGTTCACGCTCTTCCAATTTGCATCATAAGGTGGCTTCTGCAGTGCGCCGAGCCGTTCCACGAACCGATCCACAAAGCGGGACAGCCGCCGATGGCGGTCGCTACCGGCTGCAGCGTTCGCGGCCGCAAGAACAACCGGCACCGCGATTGTCGCGACCTTTTGGCCTTCGGGGATCAGCCTGGGATAGTCGGATGGATCGAGGTTTGCCGGCACGTAGTAATCTTCCAGCGCGCTCGTATATTCAACCGGGATCAACCGGAACCCCTCCGGCCAATTCGACTGGGCCAACGACGGTGCCGGCTTTGTTGTAACTATGACAATGGCCGCGACATCAGACTCTTTACCGATCGCTGCGAGCGCTTCGCGTTGCGGCTCGAATTGCTTGACGACGTTAATTCCGAGCCGCTCAAAGACCAGGGGGCCGGTGAACGCTGCGGCCGTTCCTGCAACATTGAAATTGACTTTCTTGCCGGCGAGATCGCGCATCGAGTTGATGCCAGGCCGGGCGAGCACATGCATCTCGGCGACGAATAAATTGGCGACATACGCAACTTGATTATCGATATTGGCGATCCGATCCTTGGTCTTATAATGACCCATCGCGTCGCCGTAGACGATCGCTGCATCGACGCCGCGCAAATACAAAATGTCGGTGAAGTTCTCGAACACGCCGCGTGTCACGATCGGCATGACCCGCAGGTTGTCGCCATCGTCTGTGACCTCAGCAAGTTCGGCGGCAAGTCGAAGCGGCGCACCCTCGATCCGCCCGGCTGCGATACCGACCACCCACTGGTTGACGGCGTCTCGCTTGCGATCGATCGATGTGGCTGCAGGCAACGAACCTGTCGTCGGTGATACCGATGGCACCGGCGCAGTTTTCGGCTGCTTGATGGCCGGCTGTGTATTCGTGGCGGCCTTCGGCTTGGCCGGCTGCGGTTCCTTTTGCTTGTCAATCGCCTTGGGCTGTGGTTCTGGCGTCGGCGAGCTGAACGGCCAAAACAGTTGCGCCCGCGCGCTGGGCGCAGTCGCGATCAAGCTCAAGATCGTCAAGGTCAAAGCGAAAGCGGCAGCACGTCTCAAGCCTATATCCTCCACTCGAATATGCGATGATAAGCGACAATCCCTCGCTTGGTCCCTCAGGGCTTGATGTAGGCGTAACCGGCGGCTTGTAGTTCCATGAGATGGACCACGCCGGACGGAACAATCTTGGCCTCCGAAAGGAGTTTGACCGGCGCGCCTTCCGCTTTGGTCATGCTGTCGCGCGTATTGGCACACGCGGTGAAACTGATGTCCGGCTCCTCCAAGGCCATGGCGGATACGCGTGCTTTCACCGGGCTTTTATCATCGCGGAGCATGATCAGCCCCGGACCATACGTTACAACCTCGATTTTTACTGCCCGGCCCGATGCCTTATAGTGAGCAATAATGTTCTGCGCGTTGTTGAGCGCAAGGTTCATGATGGCCGGATCATTCTGGTCAACATGCAAAGCCACAAGATGCGCTTTCTGCAAACCTGGTTGCGCGACCGTTTGCGGAGCGACGGGTGTCGCGGGAACTTGAGCACTGGACGGCACGGTCGCGGCCAGCGCAAACAAAACAATTAGTCCACGCAATACCTGCAGCGCCGTCATTCCATCCCCCAACCGGTAACAATTCGATCAGTACAAAAGCACGTCATCCCCTCAATGCGGCACGAACAGGGCAATGGTCCCCGTCCGGACAGCAGGATGCACAAGGCTAGACCCAAGAATGGGCCCATATTTCTCAAGTTCTCAAGTTTGAATTTCAGGGTGAGCCGACGCGGCGGAGGCGTTCTTCGGCACCTTGAGCACCCAGCGCGCGGGCCCGTTCGTACCATTTGCGGGCGATTTCCGGATCGCCCTTCATGCCCTGCACCCCGAGCCGGTTCAATTCAACAGGATCGAAGGTCGCGCCCATCGCTATGGCAGCTTCCGCCAAGCCCGCATCCGCCGCCCGTTGGTAAAGCTGTCGAGCCGATGCGATATCACCGCCAGCCATCATTGAATTGGCGCGGGTGAGGAACATCGTGGCGCGCTCGCGGTCTTCAGGTTTCATTGCCGGTGCTGTTGGTGGTTCGACACGCTGTACCGGTGGGCGCACCGGTTGGGCGATTTCGCGTTCCGGTGGTCCAAGCGATGCGCTGGGTGGGCGAACGATGGCAGGAGCCAGCGCAACACCTGGCGACGCGAGCGTGCCAGCGGTTACCGCCAGCGTCACCTTGGCCTCGGCGAGGACTGTACCGTCGATCGCCAGCAGCGTTAATTGTAGATCGCTCCTGCCGGAGGTCGACAGCGGGACGGTCAACTTCAGGTCGTTAAGTCCGGCTATGGGCAACGCCCAGGTTCCCGATGACACGACATGGCCGTCGGAGAATAGCGCTTGCGGAGGCAGTCCTTTGACGCGCACGAAACAATTGCGTGGCAGCGCGTCGATCGGTCCGACCTGAATCGGGATCGAGGTCTCGACCATCGGTTCGATCAGCACGATTGCTGGAACGGTCAACGTCGCCCTCGACTTTAGGTCCTGAGCAACGCTCGCGCCGGACATCAAGAGGTTCGATACGAAAAGTAGCGTCGCCAATGCGAAATAGCGCAAGAACCCATCGCTCCTGGTCATTGTGACGTCGCCCTCCACCACGTTCTCGTCCCCGCCAACAGCGTGCCTTTCGTTGTTTTCGCGCAGCAATATCGCTCGGTTAGATGCGCCTATTGCGTGCGAGTGGCAATCGATTTTGTACGCAGTGCGTATGTTGGTCCAGACTTGCGGGCAGGAACACCAACCCATGTCGCGCGCTAAAAGCGAAGTCGCAATGTCAATTTCGTGGCAGGATCGTGGCGTCATGGATTGTCATGCGCACTCAAAAGCTTGACAGCCGGTTAGAAGCCGCAAATGAAGTGCGCTGCGATCTGCATCGGCTGGCGATGCTTCTTGAGGCCCTTACCTGCATTGGTTGGCAGAGAGTGAGAGGAATTCCATGTCTGAAGTAACACTGACGATGCCCGATGGCGCCCAGCGTGCGATTTCCGCTGGTGCGACCGGCCTCGACGTTGCCAAGGCGATTTCGCCTTCGCTGGCCAAGCGCACTGTCGCGATGACGCTCGACGGCGTGCTGTGCGATCTGGCGGATCCAATCCTGCAGGATTCCAGCATCCGTTTCATTGCGCGCACCGACCCGGAAGCGCTTGGGCTGATCCGTCACGATTGCGCGCACGTCCTCGCCGAAGCGGTGCAGCAGCTATGGCCCGGCACGCAAGTGACCATCGGTCCGGTGATCGAGAACGGCTTCTTTTATGACTTCGCCAAGGCTGAGCCGTTTCTGCCTGAGGATCTGCCGAAGATCGAAAAGCGCATGGCCGAGATCATCGCCAAGAATGCGCCGTTCACCAAGCAAGTGTGGAGCCGTGACAAGGCGAAGGACTATTTCAAGGACAAGGGTGAGCTGTTCAAGGTCGAGCTGGTCGATGCGATTCCGGCCGGTGAAGATGTAAAAATGTATGCCCAGGGCGAATGGATGGACTTGTGCCGCGGGCCCCACATGACCTCAACCGGGCCAATCGGTAAGGCGTTCAAGCTGACACGGGCATCCGGCTCCTATTGGCGCGGCGATGCACAAGGCGCCCAGTTGCAGCGCGTGTACGGCGTTGCTTTTGCCGACGATAAGGAACTTGCAGCCTACCTGCATCAGGTTGAAGAGGCGGAAAAGCGCGATCACCGCAAGCTCGGCCGGGAAATGGACCTGTTCCACTTCCAGGAGGAAGGTCCAGGCGTGGTGTTCTGGCACGCCAACGGCTGGACGACGTTCCAACAACTGATCTCATACATGCGCCGCCGCCTGGCCGACGATTACCAGGAAGTGCAAGGGCCGCAGCTTCTCGACAAGTCGCTTTGGGAGACTTCGGGACATTGGGGCTGGTATTCCGACAACATGTTCGCGGTGAAGTCTGCGACGGCATTCATGAACCCGCAAGACGAGGCGGCCGAGCAGAAGGTATTCGCGCTCAAGCCAATGAATTGCCCCGGTCACGTACAGATCTTCAAACATGGCCTGAAGAGCTACCGCGATCTACCGCTACGGCTTGCCGAGTTCGGTTGCGTCCATCGCTACGAGCCGTCAGGTGCGTTGCATGGCTTGATGCGCGTGCGTGGTTTCACCCAGGACGACGCGCACATCTTCTGCACGGAAGAGCAGCTTGAGGCGGAATGCATGAAGATCAACGAGCTGATGATGTCGGTCTACAAGGACTTCGGCTTCGAGACGGTTGTCGTCAAGCTGGCGACACGACCAGAAAAACGCGTCGGCACCGACGCGATGTGGGACCACGCCGAGAGCATTCTGAAGAAAGTGCTCGCCACGATGGCCGCCGAAGATAATCGCATCAAGACCGGCATCAACGAGGGCGAAGGCACGTTCTACGGGCCGAAGTTCGAGTACACGCTGCGCGACGCGATCGGCCGGGAATGGCAGTGCGGCACGACGCAGGTCGACTTCAATCTGCCGGAGCGGTTCGGTGCATTCTACATCGCAGCCGATGGCTCGAAGACGCAGCCGGTCATGGTGCATCGGGCGATCTGCGGCTCGCTCGAACGGTTCCTCGGTATTCTGCTTGAGAACTGCGCCGGTCATCTGCCGTTGTGGCTAGCGCCGCGTCAGGTCGTGGTCGCAACCATCGTGTCGGATGCCGACGAGTATGCGCAGAAGGTCACCAAGCAGTTGCGAGCGTCCGGCATCCGAGCGGTGGTGGATTTGCGGAACGAGAAGATCAACCTCAAGGTCCGCGAACATTCGTTGACCAAGGCACCGGTCATGTTTGTCGTCGGGCGTCGCGAAGCGGAAGAGGGCAAGGTCGCGGTGCGCCGATTGGGCAGTCAAGAAAACGTCGTAATGGATCTCGCTGCCGCGATCGCGGCAATCAAGGACGAAGCGGTACCGCCTGACATCCGGCGCTTGAACGTCGAGTGATACATCGGCGTCCTTGAAGGCGCCAGAAAAAGCCGGGATCGCTGGATCCCGGCTTCCCTCTGAAGATCAATTGTGCCAGCGTTTCTCATTGCGGTGCCACCAGCCTACGCGGCCTCCCTCGGAACGCCAGATCCATAGACGCCCAGGACTTGTTGGACGGCAGGCAATGCGGCGATCGCGAAAGCGCGAATGATAATGCCAGCCGGCCGGCCCGCTTTCGCACGCACGGTGCGAGCCGTGCACCTTCTGAACCAGATCCGTTTCGACGGCGGAGCTGCCTGGTGCGATACCACCCAGTGGTGCCGCACTCACCGCCGAAGCCGCAAACAAGCCGGCTGTTAAAAGGCCGGCTGCAACAAGAACAGACTTTTTCATAGGCAATCCTTCCCGATGTTGAGCGCTCGTCAAAGGCTCGTTGGCGTGCCCCAGACATTTGTCAAACGAAGAGCGTGTTGAAAACCCGTCGCGGCCACGTTGGCTTCAGCCAAATCAACATCGCATGACTTCAGTCGAACCTGTTGATCCCGATCAACTCTTGCACCTCGATCGCTCGCGCTATCCGCGCCCGCGATAGGGAGCAACACCCTGATCGGGTAGCCAGCAATCCCGTGGCAGATCGCCGGTTTGCCAGAACACGTCGATCGGGATCCCACCGCGCGGATACCAGTAACCGCCGATGCGCAGGAACGTCGGCTTCAGGAGGTCACGCAGCCGCTTGCCGATCGCAACGGTGCAGTCCTCGTGGAACGCACCATGATTTCGGAACGACGCCAGGTACAACTTCAAGCTCTTGCTTTCGACGAGCCATTCAGCCGGCACATAGTCGATCACGAGATGCGCGAAATCGGGCTGGCCGGTCACCGGACAAAGGGAAGTGAATTCCGGTGCAGTGAAGCGGGCGACGTAGTTCGTATCGGGATGCGGGTTCGGGACACGCTCGAGTTCGGCCTTATCGGGGCTGACGGGAAGCGCGACCTGTTGGCCTAGTTGTGTGGGAGTTGTCATGACCAATGATCCCTCAAGCCGGCAACAAGCCGATCCGCTCGTCGCGCCGCCGCAGCCATGCAATCAGCGGAATTGCGAGTAATACCATCCAGGCCTTGCCGACGATTTGGCCGGCCAGATAGTCGAGGCTGCCAAAGGCCAGGCTCAAGAACACCACGCTGTCGACGACTAAGCCAACCGCACTGCTGGCGACGACCGCTGCGACCAGGCCGCGCTTTTGCAGCGGCGTGTAGACGGCGAGGTCGGCCAACTCGGAAACGAAGAACGCCGCGGCAGACGCGATCACCAGGGCGGGCGGCGCGATCAACGCCGACAATGCGGTGCCAGCGATGATGGCGGCGAACGACCAGTTCAAACCGAGGCGGCGCTGCACCAGATCGCGCAGGACGAGTGCTAAGCCGATCATCAGTACGCCACTCGGCGCCTTGAGGCCAGGAGCGACCGGAATCAGGCACGGGCCGTTTGGCACACACGTGGTGCCGGCATTTCCGATAAGCCAATTGGCGGCGGGAATACAAAGGGCGAAGGCAACAAGAAACGCCAAGCCTTCCGCAGTGCGGCGGTCGATGGTCATAGGTAATCTCCGATTTTTATAGCGCAACGAGATGGCGCGCTGGGATGGCTCCCTGGGTTGACGATGGTTGGGTCGTAGCCCATCCGGCTCGCGTGCGCCAAGCGAAACGTTGATGCGTTGATATGGTCATACAACCCATACTTTCTAATGAAACGCGATTTTCGCTGTGCTGATTTTTTCCCTCAATCGAGGGAGCGGGGTGGCCGTGATCCACGGCGAGTATTCGCCGGGGGGTAGTAAAAGTGGCTCAGAGCCACCCCGCCGAACGGATTATGGGGTACAATGCGTTTTAGGCGAGCTTTCGAGGCTTGTTACAACAGCCTCTAGCCGTCCCCTGGTCTCGCTACAGGGTAACGCACCTCCCTCCCAGAGTCCCCGCCACGTGCGCGGGATTAATTGCCAGGACCGTCCATTCTACTCCGCACAACGAACGCTTACCAAGAGCGCACCCTCGTGAAGTAGAACACGAGGAGTATCTCACGCCGCGAGCGACGGTGGATAAGTATGGGGAGGGGGGAGCGGGAGTGGGGAGCGAGGTGGCCGTGATCCACGGCGAGATGGGATCACCTTTTCCCTCCCCCCGCCGCTTCGGGGGAGTAGGGTAGCCGCTTGCTCGATCATCGCTTTGACCGGTCATCGGTTTGCGCGCAGTTCACCTCCCCAAAATGTCATCCTCGGGCTTGTCCCGAGGACCCCGTGGGGCGGGGGCGCGATAGGCGCGGAAGAAGATCGCGGCCGCCCCCCCCCGCACGGTCAAGACCAACGCTAGTCGATCCTTGGGTCCTCGGGACAAGCCCGAGGATGACACCGTTTTCGTTTGAGACACGGGTGCGGCTAACGGTGGAACGGGGACAGTTACCGATTTGCACTAATATCTTATAATTATTAAAGATTCTTCGGATCGGTAACTGTCCCCGCTCCCAGACCCACCACCCCCACCCCACGCCATCCCGGAAAGACCGCAGTGGCGGGCTTGTCCGGGATCTTTACCTCATCGGGTGAGGCACACGCAGCGCAACATCGGCACGTAACGATCCCGGATAGCCGGCCACGGACCGACTTCCGGGAACGCGGATGTGGGCTCCGGTGGGCTCCGGGGACAGTTACCGATTTGCGCTAACATCTTCTACTTATTGAAGATTCTTCGGATCGGTAACTGTCCCCGCCCCCAGACTTATCCACGGTCCACTTCCCCGTGCGATACTCCACTGGTCGGACATCAAAGCCCGGGAGCATAGACGTGTGCTGGCGGTTATGTGATGTCGAACGCGGCCAGCCATCCGTGAGGAAACGCTAGCCGTGCCCAGGCG
>JANLPY010000628.1:0-2491 GCA_031367505.1 Hyphomicrobiaceae bacterium
CCGCGGCACTTCCGAGCGGCGTAATGACGAGCGCACCGGATTCCTCACGAACCAAGGCATTGATGTTCAGCCATTCAATGGCTGCGCGGCTTCCGCTCTCGAGTTCTGCCAGCTTTGATGGATTTCGGTCGAGGGTTTGATACCAGTAGAGCGTGTTCTGGAAGAACGCCATCACTTCTGTGAAGCTACTTGCCAAACCCGATGCAACGAGTGTCAAAATCGATTTCCGCAGGCTCAGGCTCACGAGCTGCGATGTCAGGCGGTCGTTGTCAGGAAGCACCAACCTATTGGCGTGCGCAAGTTCAACCGTATTGCGAGGCAGCAGGACGGCGAACCCATCCGGATGCATACCCAGGCGGCCGGCTCTGCCTGACATGTTTCTGTAGTCAGATCGAACAATGTGAGTCCCTGCTCGGTCACCATACTGAAAGGTCAGCTTGGGAAATACGATTGACCGAAACGGAAAATTCACGCCAGCTGCAAGCGTTGAGGTCGCAAAGCAGACTTCGAATTTGCCGCTGGTGAATCCACCCTCGATGACCTGGCGCTCTTGCGGAGACAGGTCTGCCGTATGAAAGGCTACACGGCGCTCGGCGCTCTCGCGTAGTTGGTCGGACGACTCGGTCGGTTCTGAGAACAGGTCCAGTTGCTCGGCCAACGCAATGCCTTCCCCAACCCGCGGGCGGTTCTGCCCAAACGATGTCGCGAAATTCAAAGCTTCGCGCCGACTTTCCGTAAACACCAGGACAGGCCCCCTCTCCAGCCGGAGCAGGCTATTCACGACTAAGCCGATGTCGTTCGATGTGGCAGCGACGTTGTGTACCTCCTGCCCTTCGTCATTACCGAATTTCGTTTGATGTGCTCGCCCGCTGTACCAGATCTCCTGGTACAGGGGAACGTCGCGATGTGTACTTCGGACGAGTTCGCAATGCATCCACCCGGCGAGGTCCTCCGGGTTTTCGACGGTCGCTGTTAGTGCGACGAACTGCTTGATCCCACGCTGCCGCAGCGCCGAGCAGAGTGCTTCGATGTCCGGCCCGCGGCCGGGGTCTCCGAGAATCTGCAGCTCGTCAGCGACTACCAAGGCGTTGTTCGGCCTGAGTTGTCCGCTGAGGAAGAGGCCAAGCGCCTTTTCGTATGTCGCAACCATCAACTGCGGGTCGATGTCTCCTTCAGCGCGGTCGCCAGTGTTCAGCCCCACGGAGCCGATCGGCTCAGCGGCCCCTTCGCCAAAGCGGGCAACGAAATCAAGATACTTCTGATCGGCAAGCGCCTTGTGGGACACCAGATAGACGGCTCGGAGCCCTGCGCGAAGCGCGCACAGAACTGCAATCTCGCCAATCAATGTCTTGCCGGAAGAGGTCGGAGCGCTGACGATCAGGCTGCGCCCGTCGGCAACGCCCGCTGACAAGGCGCGTTGCTGGACGTCCGTGAGGGTGCTGATGCCCCACATCTGCAGCTGATCGCGCAGCACCGAAGTAACCCCGGGGCCCTGTGCTTCTGACACGTTCATGCTGTTCTTGCTCCCTCGATGTCGCGTGGCGTACTCGGTCCAGCTCGATTCGACTATCGAGTGGCGATTCTGAAGGAGCGGGTCACTTCGCGGCCAGCAATCCCTCCAGTGTCTGCCGAAGGTCTCTCACAACAAGACCGAACTCAGGGACCGAACCAGAGAGGTTACGGGCAAAGGCATCCCACTGCTGCTGCTTCCCAGGATTGGTTGCAAAGGCGTCGCTGAGCCCATCAGGAACCTCCGCAGGGATCACCGTGTTGCGGCGGGCAAAGGTCGCCGCGATGGCCCGACGTAGCCGCACTGGTTCGAACTCGAATGCGCTCGTCAGCATCCACACGTCGTAGTAATCCTTCATGCGGCTGTTGGCCCGTCTCAGAGCCACCATCGCATGAAACTTCTCGGCGATGACAGTCTCTGGCGGATAGGCGCGCAGGTGAGGCGACGGCATGTCGAGCAACACCGGAAGATCGATGTCCTCGACACCCGGCTCGACGGCATCGCCGAAGCCGATGTCCACCGTGATCGGAATGCGCGCGCCGGCCAGCGCAGCCGTGGTGCGAAGTCGCGAACCGCCGTACTCGACCTCTTCGCGGATGGCCTCGATCCGCAGGCCCTTGAGGTCGAAGCTCACCCCGTCGTCAACTTCGACCGCCATGATTTCGCGGAATGTCGCGAGCAGCGCATCGTGCGCCGGGTCCCCGAATCCAAGCAGGTCCACATCGCGGGTTGCACGGTGCGGCTCGTCGAACCAGGTGGCGAGCAGCATCGCACCCTTCAGCACGAACCGCTCGCGGTGCGGCGAGAGGCTCAGCCGATGCAGCAGGCGCTCCAGCGCGTAGCGCGTGAGCAGCAGTTCCATGGGCTGGCCGCGCGCATGCGCCAGGTTCAACAGGCGCTGGCGCACGGAGGCGCCGATGTTGCGCAGGCGATCAGGCATCACTGCTCAGCGCCATGACGTAGGGCTCCATCGTAGGCCAC
>JANLPY010000629.1:0-92105 GCA_031367505.1 Hyphomicrobiaceae bacterium
CCGCGCTTGTCCTCGATCTCGCCCAAAGCATCCCAAAGTGTGCGCACCATCGCCGAGCCCTCCCCAGTGGATGGCTCAATGTAGAATCCTGTTCGCGCCGCTTGTCAGCACTCGCAAGGTGCGGTCCTTTGAATCACCCTAACCATCACGGCCTGGGGCTTGCGCTGGGCGTCGGCGTGCCCGCACAATGCGAACCTGGATTCACAACCAAGGCGCATGGTCATGACAGCATCCCCTATTCACGGCGTCACTCATACGACACCGGCGTTTGATGTTCCGGCCGGCGCTACCGATTGCCACGTGCATGTGTTTGGGCCGGGCGACAGTTTCCCGTGGTCACCGGCGCGGGTGTACACACCGGGTGACGCGTTGGTGGAGAGCCTTCTCGCACATCAAAATGCGCTCGGCCTGTCCCGCGTCGTGATCGTGCATCCAAGCCCCTATGGCCCGGACAACGCGTGCTCGATTGACGCCATCGCACGGCTCGGCAATCGGGCACGCGGTGTCGCGGTGATCGATCCGGCGACGATCACCGACGCGGAACTTGTCGCGCTGAACGAGGGCGGCATGCGCGGCGCGCGAGCCAACTTGCAGACGGCGGGCGTCTCCGATCCGGCCGCCTGTTGGGACACGCTGCGACGGCTTCGCGACCGGATCTCGCCAATCGGTTGGCATCTCCAGACGTTCACGAACCTCGGCGTGATCGAAGCGCTGCACTCGAAACTCGAGCAGCTTGGCGTGATGCTCGTCGTCGATCATTTCGGTGGTGCCAAGGCAGCACTCGGGACCAAGCAGCCGGGGTTTGCCGAATTGCTCTCGCTGGTTGCCAAGGGCCAAGCCTATGTGAAGCTTTCCGGCGCCTATCGGGTCAGCGAACGGCATGACGCGGCCGATGTGGGTGAGCTTGCGCAAGCACTGATCGCCGCCAATCCCGACCGGATGCTTTGGGGCTCGGACTGGCCACATCCAGGCGGCGCCCGTCATGAGGGCCAAGCACTCAATACCATCGAGCCTTTCCACGAAATCGACGATGGCGCCGCCTTGAACAGGCTGCACGGTTGGGCTGGTGGTGATGCAACCTTGTTGCGGCGGATTCTGGTCGATAATCCTGCCCGTCTTTATGGCTACTGACGCCTAGCCCAACCGTATATGCTACGCACCAAGCATTGGCAGCGCCGGCACTGGCCAGTTGCAGGTGTTGCGCGGCGATCAGCAGAAAGGGCTGGGTGGGCCTATCTATGACCAACGAAGACGTTCCTGCGCCATCAAAATCGCGGCTCGTGGCAATCGACCTCGACGAGAGTTCGATCGCCCGCCATAGCGCCAACATCGATCACGAACGCGAGGTCGCGATCTTCGATATCCTCGATGGCAATAATTTCGCGCTCGCCGGCCGTGACGACGGTCCGTACAAGTTGCACCTGGCGATTGCCGACGATCGGCTCGTCTTCGCGGTCGGCACCGAGCAACAGGATGCCGTCGTCACCCACCTGTTGTCGCTGTCGCCGTTGCGGCGGATCATGAAGGACTATTTCATCGTCTGCGATAGCTACTATCAGGCGATCCGAACGGCGCCGCCATCGCGCATTCAATCGATCGACATGGGCCGCCGCGCGCTTCACGACGAGGGCAGCCGCCTGCTGACGCAACGGCTCGAGGGCAAGATCACCCTCGATCACGACACCGCGCGGCGGCTTTTCACATTGATCTGCGCACTGCACTGGCGAGGATAGCATCGACTTGGACGGCGAGGTGGAGGGCGCCAATGAGCTGCCGGCCGCAGTGCTTTTCGCCTGCACGATGAATGCTGTCCGCTCGCCAATGGCGGCAGCGATCTTGAGCCATTTGGCTGGGCGCCGGGTCTATGCCGTGTCGGCCGGCGTGCGAGCGGGTGAGCCGGACCCGTTCGTTGCCGCCGTTATGGATGAGATCGGCATCGACGTGTCGCGGCACCAGCCACAAACATTGTCGGACCTCAACGACACCTCGTTCGATCTGATCGTGACGCTATCGCCGGAAGCGCATCACCAGGCATTGGAGCTGACCCGCACAATGGCGGTCGACGTAGAATATTGGCCAACCTTTGATGCCTCGATCATGGTTGGCGCCGGTAATCGCGAGCAAGTGCTACAGGCCTACCGGCAAGTGCGCGATATGCTATTCATGAAGATCAAGAAACGCTTCCATCTCGATGGCGGACCGTCGGTATAGAAGCAAGCGCGTACGGCGGCCGGCTGCCTGAAGGGCTGTCGCCGGGCGCAACCAAGAGTAGCTCATGATCCGTGTCACCGAACTGAAATTGCCGCTCGACCACGCAGGCGACGATATCGAAGCAGCGCTCCTGGCGCGGCTCGGGATCGCGCGCGACGAGCTTATCGGCTTCAAGTTGTTCCGCCGCGGCTCGGACGCTCGCAAACGCACGGCAATCCAACTGGTCTACGCTCTTGATGTCGAAGTTCGAGACGAGGCGGCCATATTGGCGCGCTTCGCCGGCGATCATAACGTCGTGCCCATGCCGGACATGACGTACAAGCCGGTCGCGCGAGCAAAAGGCACGGAGACCCACCGGCCGATCGTGATCGGCGCTGGGCCATGCGGTCTGTTCGCAGCGCTCATTCTCGCCGAAGCCGGATTTCGACCGATCATCATCGAACGCGGCACGATTGTCCGTCAACGAACGAAAGACACGTGGGGCCTGTGGCGGCACGGCGTGCTGAAGCCCGAATCCAACGTGCAGTTCGGCGAGGGCGGCGCTGGAACATTCTCGGACGGTAAGCTCTACAGTCAGATCAAGGACTCGAAGTATCAGGGTCGCAAAGTACTGACTGAGTTCGTCGCAGCCGGTGCGCCGGAGGAAATTCTCACCGACGCCAAGCCGCACATCGGTACGTTTCGATTGGTAACGATGGTCGAGAGTATGCGGGCGAAGATCGAGGCGCTGGGTGGCGAGTATCACTTCGACACCAAAGTCACCGGGATCGAGCTGGAAGTGCGTGAAGGCCAGAAGGCCAAAGTGACCGGCGTCACGTTGAGCAATGGCGAAACGCTTGCCGCTTCACACGTTGTGCTTGCGGTGGGCCATAGCGCACGCGACACCTTCGAGATGCTGCACGAGGCTGGGGTCTATATGGAGGCCAAGCCGTTCTCAATCGGCTTGCGCATCGAACATCCGCAATCGCTCGTCGATAGTGCCCGCTTTGGCAACGCAGCCGGCAACAAGGATCTGGGTGCTGCAGACTACAAGCTCGTGCATCACGCGAGCAACGGCCGCTCGGTTTATTCGTTCTGCATGTGCCCTGGTGGCACAGTGGTTGCGGCCACCTCGGAGCCCGGCCGCGTCGTCACCAACGGCATGAGCCAGTACTCGCGCGCCGAGCGCAATGCCAATGCAGGCATCGTGGTTGGCATCACGCCAGCGGACTATCCGGGCGGCATCATGGCTGGCATCGCTTTTCAACGTCATTGGGAGGAGCAAGCGTTCGAGGCAGGCGGCGGCACCTACGCGGCACCCGGCCAGAGGGTCGAGGATTTCCTGGCTGGCCGCCCATCGACGACGCTTGGCACGGTGGTCCCCTCCTATAAACCGGGTGTTAGGCCAACCGACCTGTCGAGCTGCCTGCCGGACTACGCGACTGCCGCCATTCGTGAGGCGATCCCCGCGTTTGCCAAGCAACTCAAAGGCTTCGGCCTCGGCGACGCAGTCCTGACCGGGGTCGAAACACGGACCTCGGCGCCAATCCGCATCACCCGCGATGAAACCTGGCAAAGCCGCAATACCGAGGGGCTGTATCCGGCCGGCGAAGGAGCGGGCTACGCGGGCGGAATTCTGTCGGCGGGCGTCGATGGCATTCGCGTGGCCGAGGCGGTTGCGCTGAGCCTCACAGGTGGCGGGCCACCGCCAGTATATCGCGGCGGGGGTGGTGGTATCGTCTATGGATAACGATCACGCGATATGCGACCCAAGACGCTACTTTACGCCACACGATTTTTTCGTCATGAGCGTGGTGTGGATTGCAGAAATCTAACCGAGCCCCTTGTGCGTTGAGGTTAGCAACGCCATAACCGAATTTCATGCACGCTTCGAAATATCCGAACTAACGAACCAAGGCCATTCCGTCTGGTTTCGCATCTCGCTCTGCTGGCGGGGGAGGATGTAATGTCGACCAAACAATCTAGTGGCCGGAGCCCGATTATCGAGTCGCGCGATGATCTCATCGCCTGGATCGCTGCGGGCGAGCGCCCGGCCGGCGACCTGCTGATTGGCACGGAACACGAGAAATTCGTGTTCCGGAAGAAGGGCTTGGCGCCTGTTTCCTATGAAGGGCGTGACGGCATTCGCGCACTGATGGAAGGGCTGATCGAGCGGTTCGGCTGGGAGCCGATCATGGAAGGCCGGCACATTATCGCGCTCAAGCGGCCAGATGGTCAGGGAACGGAGAACATATCGCTCGAGCCTGGCGGGCAGTTCGAACTCTCCGGCGCCCCCCTCCTCACGCTGCACGATGTAGCGGCCGAGACGGCGAAGCACCTCGCCGAGGTCAAGACCATCGGCGATGATCTCGGATTGGGATTCCTGGGCGCTGGTTACTCGCCCAATTGGACGCTGGCCGAGACACCGCAGATGCCGAAGCAGCGCTACGGCGTCATGACCCGTTACATGCCGCAGGTCGGCAAGCACGGCCTCGATATGATGTACCGGACGTGTACGATCCAGGTGAATCTGGATTTCCGGTCGGAACCCGACATGGTCAAGAAGTTCCGCGTTTCGCTCGCATTGCAGGCGCTAGCGATGGCGCTGTTCGCCGCTTCACCCTTCAAGGAAGGCAAGCCCAACGGCTTCAAGACGCTGCGTTCGGAGGTTTGGCGCGATACCGATCGCAATCGCACCGGCATACTGCCGTTCGTTTTCGAAAACGGCATGTGTTACGATCGGTACGTCGAATATGCGCTCGGCGTACCGATGTATTTCGTCTATCGCAATGGCAACTACATCGACGTTGCTGGCGCATCCTTCCGCGACTTTATGGCCGGCAAACTGCCGCAACTACCCGGCGAACTGCCGACGGTCGACGATTGGTCCGATCATCTGACGACGCTTTTTCCAGAAGTTCGAATGAAACGCTTCCTCGAGATGCGCGGAGCCGATAGCGGTTCCGAGCAAAAGATCACCGCGTTACCAGCATTCTGGGTCGGCCTGCTGTACGATAACAATGCGCTCGATGCCGCCTGGGACATGGTCAAGGGGTGGTCCGAAGACGAGCGTCAGGATTTGCGCAATGAGGTGCCAAGGTATGCCCTGCAGGGCCGCTTCAGGCGAATGAAAGTTCTGGATCTGGCGCGCGAAGCCATGAAAATCTCCGAACACGGTCTTACCGCCCGGCGCAAAGTCGATGCCAAAGGCCGCGATGAGACGATGCATCTCGATTGCCTGCGCGAGATTGTCGATAGCGGGCGAACTACCGCCGACGACATGCTCCAGCGCTTCAACACCGATTGGAAAGGCAGCACCGACCCGATATTCGCCGAGTATGCGTATTAGGCGGAGCTGGGTCGCGTGAGCGTCTTGGCGGTTAAGGTTCAGCTTGCGTTCATCGAAGTGACCCTAAAGATCGGGGGTCTACTGCACTCGAACCGGAGGAGGGCGTCATGCACAGCGAAACGTTGATTGCTGCCGCCGGGCTTTTTGTCATCACCGCTCTCACAGCCATTGCCTTGCTTTTCACGGATGCGAACGTCTCGTGCGCGTTCGCTCAAGGCAACGCCTGCGCATCGAGCTGCCGGTCGGCCTACAACGACTGCCGGATCTCGACCAAAGGCAGCTCAAGCTGCGACGCTCAATATCAAGCGTGCCTGCGCAGCTGTGTGAAGCACTGAGCGGTTCCGGTTGGAACCCACGACCCTTCTCGCACCGATCGCTTGACAAGGTTGTCCGATCTCCCCGACTTTGAGCGTTAGCTCATGGATGAGAGGGCCTGCAATGGACAATCACCCGGCGATACAGGGCAAGGCCCTCGTTATCTCTCGCGATGAAGCACCGAGTTACTGGCAGCCGGTGCCGGCCAACGGTTTCATCTGTAATATTTTGAACCAAAAGGCGACGGACGGCGAAACCAACTTCTCGCTCGGCACGCAGACGGTGGCGCCGCAGTGCTTCATCCGTGAGCACACGCACAGCCATAACGAGGAAGTG
Source organism: Hyphomicrobiaceae bacterium (assembly GCA_031367505.1). Taxonomy (GTDB): domain Bacteria; phylum Pseudomonadota; class Alphaproteobacteria; order Rhizobiales; family Hyphomicrobiaceae; genus JAKFWF01. Next base: position 6,191 of record JANLPY010000629.1, read on the forward strand.
ATCCACGTGATCGAGGGAAAGGGGATCGCGCGGATCGATGGCGTTGATCATCCCATGGAAGTTGGCACGACGGTTTACGTCGGTCGCAACCGGCGGCATCATTTTCTCAATCCCAATGATCGGCCAATGACGTTCATCGTGCTGATGATGCCGGGCGGGCTCGATCAATTCTTCGTCGAAATCGGGCGTGATCGCATCCCTGGCCAACCGGCGCCTGAACCATTTCTAAGACCGGCCAACATCGCGGAGATCGAAGCACGCACGGTGTTCGGTTGGACCGACAAATCCTTCGACAACAAGAGCTGAGGCCAAGATGACCGTTTCACGCGTTAAGTTGGCCGATGGTGCCGAGCTGTCCGTCCATGTTGACGGCAGTGGTCCCGACCTAATGCTCGTCACTGGGCTGGGTGGCACTGCCTCATACTGGGACCCGGTGGTGGCGCCACTCGCCAAGTCGTTCCGGCTGATCCGGTTTGATCAGCGCGGTATTGGCGCGGCGACACGGGGAACCGCCGCAACGACGATCGAGCAACTGGGGCTCGACACGTTCGCGGTGCTCGATGCGGTGGGCTCGAAGCGGGCGACGCTTCTCCGACATTCGACCGGCGGTGTCATTCTGCAGGCGATGGCTTTGCACGATGAAAGCCGGATCGCTGGGCTGGTGCTGAGCGGCACGTGGGCACGGCCCAACCGCTACATGGCCGAGCTGTTCGGTTCGCGCGCCGAGATCTTGAAGGCCGCACCCAGGGAATACACGGCGATGGTCGGCTTTCTCGCCTACACGGCTGATTGGTTGAATGCCAATTGGGCAAGCTTCGATGCGATGGTCGCCGCGGCGCCCTTAACCGCCGCACAACAGACGATCGTCGCCGAACGAATTCGCGCCATTCTCGAATTCGATCGCTCCAAGGACGTGCATCGCATCACGGTGCCGACGTTAGTGCAGGGTGCCGAGGATGATCTCATCGTGCCAGCGTTCCTCAACCGCGAATTGGCTGGACTGATACCACACGCCAAACTGCAGATGCTGCCGGCGGGCGGTCATATGTACCCGATCACCCGCACCCCCGAATTCGTTGCGGCCCTAACGTTGTTCGCCAAGTCCTGCCAGGAGTAAACGTATGCGTTTGAAGAACAAGATTGCGTTGATTACCGGGGGCGCCTCTGGCATCGGACGGGCAACCGCGAAGTTATTCGCGGCTGAAGGGGCAACGGTTGTCATCGCCGATAAGAACGCGGCGGCGGTGCAAGCCGTCGCCGAGGAGATCGGTGGCAAGACGCTCGCACTCACCGCCGACGTTTCCAAGTCGGCCGACGTGCAGGCAATGATCGCCGGGACGATCGCGAAGCACGGCCGTCTCGACATCCTGTTCAATAATGCAGGCTATGGCATCACCGGCAGCGTCGTCGAGACCTCCGAGGAGGACTGGGACGCCTTGATGTCGGTCAACCTTCGGGGTGTATTCTTGGGGTGCAAATACGCGATCCCGCACATGATCAAACAGGGCGGCGGCGCGATCGTCAGCACGGCGTCGACGACATCGGTGGCCGGCATCAAGGATCGCGCGGCGTATGTGACGAGCAAGGGCGCTGTGGCTGCGATGACGCGGGCGATGGCGCTCGATCATGTGCACCAGAACATCCGCATCAATTGTGTGGCGCCAGGAACCGTCGAGAGCCCGTACTTCGACAAGATCCTGGCCGCATCGCCTGATCCGAAGTCGGCACGGCATGCGCTCGAGGTCCGCCAGCCAATGATGCGTCTCGGTCAGCCTGAGGAAATCGCCAAAGCGGTCCTGTTTCTCGCGAGCGACGAGGCTTCGTTCTGCACCGGTTCGACGCTGTTTGCCGATGGCGGATGGACCGCGCGCTGAGAGAATTATGCGGCGTGGTCACGTCATCACACATTGTGGTGATCGAGCGATCCGGCACGCGCATTGTCAGCCAACGGCGCTATAGTTTTTTTATCGAACGCTTCAGGAGAATTCCCATGCGCTATGTCTCGACGTTCTTGGCAACGCTGCTATTTGCTGGCGCAGTGTCGGCCCAGGCGCTCAAAGTGCGTGAATCGACGTCTACGTCTGTCCCAGAGACCGTCGAGCGCTTGGTGAAGGCGATCGAGGGCAAAGGCTTGAAGATAGCCGCGCGCGTCGATCACGCGGCGGGCGCCAAGGCTGCCGGTCTCGATATGCCGCCGACCGAAGTGGTGATGTTCGGCAATCCGAAATTGGGCACGCCGTTGATGCTGGCGAACCCAGAATTGGCGGTCGATCTGCCGTTGAAGATCGTCGTTTGGCAGTCGCCGTCGGGCAAGGTGATGATCGGCTATACCAGTGCCGAGGTCTTGAAGTCGCGCTTCGACATCAAGGACAAGGACTCGAACTTCAAAGCGATGAGCGATGCCCTGGAAGGCTTTGCCGCCGCCGCCGCCGGTCCTTAGAACACCCGCCTTATCGGTTGGTCAGCTTCAACTCGATGCGGCGGTTACGGCGCAGGATATCTTCAGTGTTTCCGTCTTCCAGGGGCTGAAACTCGCCATAACCGGCGGCGACCAGACGTTTCGCTGGTACGCCGCGAGAGATCAAGTATCGCACGACCGAAATCGCGCGCGAGGTCGACAGTTCCCAGTTGGACGGGAATTGCGACGATGCAATCGGCCGTTGATCGGTGTGCCCATCGACCTGCATCGCCCAATCGATCTCGGGCGGAATCGAGCGTTGCAACTCGACGATCGCCTGGGCGAGCTGGTCGATCGCGGCCAACCCTTCAGGCGTCATCGTTGATTGACCCGAGGGAAATAGCACTTCGGATTGGAACACGAAGCGGTCACCCACGACGCGGATATCTTTGCGATCCTTCAACAGCTCGCGTAGCCGGCCAAAAAAATCCGAGCGGTAGCGCTGCAACTCTTGCACCTGCCGCGCCAGGGCGGCGTTGAGCCGAGTACCCATGTCCTTGATGCGATCCTGGCTATCGCGATCTTTTTTCTCCGATGCTTCGAGCGCGTCATTCAGCGATGCAAGTTGCCGCCGGAGAGCCAGCAATTGCTGATTGAGCAGATCGACCTTGGATTGTGCCTCGGCTGCGACCTTATTTTTCTCGTCCAGTTCGCTCGTCAGTGCCGAAATGCGATTGCTGGCACCCTTGACCTTCTCATCGGAGCCGGCCGCGATCGCCGAGAGCCGGGCATTGTCTTCACGCAGCAATGTCAACGAAGCCTGGATGGTCGATAACTCATCCTCGGCTGACTTCGCCTTGCCCTTTTCGAGCGACATCAAATTCGTCAACTCGGCGATCTGCCGGTTGAGCCGGCGCAGCGCGCTGTCCTTGCCGCTACTTTCCTGGGCGACATAGAACTGCGATAGCATGAAAATCGACAGCAGGAATGTGACAACCAGCAACAGCGTCGACAGCACATCGACGTACCCTGGCCAAAATTCTCCGTACTCGGCTGAACCAGCTCTACGTCCGCGGGCCATGCTGGATCAACTCCGCTTCTGTGGCTTGGCTGGGGCAGCGGCGACCAGGCCTTTCAGCATACCCGCTACCTCGGCCTGCTGGGCTGCTTGTTCATCGACCCATTGACGCACGATCGTCTGTTCGTTGCGCATCTGGCCGACCAGTTGATTGACGCCGGTAGCGAGTTCTTTGACGGCGGGGTCGCTCATATTGTTGAGCCCGTGCGGACCAAGCGCGCCGAGCCGTTCGCTCAGTTCCGATACCGCACGTTGCAACTCGAACACCGCCGAGTAAATTTGCCGGCCTAGTTGATGATCGGTGCCACCCGCAGAGCCGGAGGTCAGGTCCGTGATACCCGATAGCCACTCCTCCAGCTCGTTGTAGAAGCGGTTATGCGATTGTGTTGCTTGCAATTCGAGAAAGCCCAGGACAAGCGAACCGGATAAACCTAACAGCGAGGATGAGAATGCCGTGCCCATGCCACGCAAGGGGGCGGCCAACCCTTCCTTCAATTCGCCAAAGGCTGTAGCGCTGTCGGCAGCCTTGGTGTCGAGCGAGGCGATGGTCTGGCCGACCGCCTGCATAGTCTCCAACAAGCCCCAGAAGGTACCGAGCAGGCCGAGGAACACGAGAAGGCCGACGACGTATTTTCCGGTATCGCGAGCTTCATCCAAGCGCGAGCCGATCGAATCCATCAGGGTGCGCATCGAGGCGGTGGACAGTGACAGCGTGCCGGTGCGCTCGCGCAGCATCGTCGACATCGGCGCAAGCAGCACCGGCTGGCGTTCGCTGATGAGACCCGGGTCAGAAATCCGGAACGCATTGACCCATCGGATTTCCGGGTAAAGCCGCATGACCTGCCAGAAGGCGAAAAAACAACCGATCACGAAAACAGAAACGATCACGCCGTTGAGGAATGGGTTGGTGGCAAACGATTTCATCAACTGGGGGGCGAGGATCGCCGCGAGAAAGCCGACCAGCATCAGCATCACCAGCATACGCGCCAGAAACACGCGCGGAGTGCTCAGCACGCGACCGAGGGCGATCGATGACTTGGTGTCTTTTCGCGGACGCGCCATGTTTTCAGGTTTTCCCGTGGTCGAAATTCATTGCGCCAAAATGACTCTAGAACACCATAGCGCAGCAATTGCGCATCGAAAACCGGCAGAAACGTGCCGCATGACCGGCAAATGCTCAGAAAAAGGTGGCGAGGCGCGTTAGTTCGCCTGTTGAGGGCCACACTCCCCCGGGTCTGCTCCCATCCGAATCGAACTATGAGTCGTTGGAGATTGACCTCCAAGGGCCCGTGCGACCATCATGAATGCAGCTCTGAAGCTGAAAGCATCGTTCGACCCGGGCGCATCCATGACCGAAGCACTGCGCTTGCTCGAAACCGTGTTTGGTTACAAGAGCTTCCGTTCACATCAGGAGCGCATTGTCGAGACGCTGATCAATGGCGGCGATGCACTGGTGTTGATGCCGACGGGCGGCGGCAAGTCGCTATGCTATCAGATCCCGGCGCTGGTCCGGCCGGGAACCGGCATTGTCGTATCCCCGCTCATTGCCCTGATGCAGGACCAGGTCGACGCGCTGAAGGCGGTTGGCGTTCGTGCCGCGTTCCTTAATTCGTCGCTCGATCGGGCGACCCAAGAACAGATTGAATGGCAACTCGTCGGCGGCAAGCTCGACATTTTGTATGTCGCGCCGGAACGCTTGGTACAAGAGCGTACACTCACGCTCCTGCAAAAGGCCAAGCCATCACTCTTCGCTATCGATGAAGCCCATTGCGTGTCGCAGTGGGGACATGATTTCCGCCTCGAGTATCGCCAGTTGCGCATCCTCGCGGACCGGTTTCCGGACGTGCCGCGCATCGCGCTGACGGCGACGGCGGACGAGCGCACGCGCGAGGAGATCGTCACCGAACTAAAACTCGAGAAAGCGCAGCGGTTTGTTGCGAGTTTCGACCGCCCCAACATCCGCTACACCATCGCCGAGATGGGCACGGGGAGCGCGCGCGAGAAGCTGTGGCAGTTCATCGACAGCGAGCATTCCGGCGATGCCGGCATTGTCTATTGCCTGTCGCGGCGCAGCGTCGATGAAACCGCAGAGTTCCTGAGCAAGAAGGGCCGCAAGGCGCTCGCCTATCACGCGGGCCTCGCTCCGGATGTGCGCCGCCGGGTGCAAGAGCGGTTCCTGGTCGAGGATGAATTGATCGTAGTTGCCACCATCGCCTTCGGCATGGGTATCGACAAGCCGGACGTGCGTTTCGTCGCCCATCTGAACATGCCCAAGACGATCGAAGCGTACTATCAGGAAACCGGTCGTGCCGGTCGCGATGGCGAGCCGGCCGACGCTTGGCTCGCCTACGGCATGCAGGATCTCATTCAGCTACGCCAATGGATCAATCAGTCGGAAGGCTCCGACGCCTTCAAGCAGGTGCAGCGGCAGAAGCTCGACGCATTGATCGGCCTTTGTGAATTGCCTACCTGCCGGCGTCAGGCCCTGCTCGCCTACTTCAGCGAAACCGCCTCGCAACCGTGCGGTAACTGCGACAATTGCCTCAACCCGCCGGCGACGAACGACGGTACCGTGCAGGCGCAAAAAGCATTGTCCGCGGTCTATCGAACCGGCGAGCGCTTCGGCGTCGGCTACGTGATCGATGTCCTAATGGGCAAGACCGATGACCGGATCGGCCGCAATGGGCATGACCGGTTGTCGGTCTTCGGCATCGGCGCCGATCTGGATGCGAGCGGCTGGCGCAGCTTGTTCCGCCAACTCACCGCCAACGGATTTCTGGTCGGCGACGAGGAAGGCCACGGCTCGTTATTGCTCGGCGAGCGTGCGCGTTTGCTGCTCAAGGGCGAGATCCCGTTCCGCATGCGTGTGCAGCGAGCGGAAGCTGCGCGCAAGGGTAAGGTCAAGGCGCCGAAGGGTACGCTGGTCGCCGGAGCGGACGAAGCACTGTTCGGAGCCCTGAAGGCATTGCGGCTCGAACTCGCGCTGGAAGCGAAGGTGCCGCCCTACGTCATTTGTCACGACAAGACGCTGGCGGATCTGGCGGCTAAGCGGCCGTCGAATTTGTCCAGCCTTGCGGGCATTACCGGGCTTGGCGAAGTTAAGATCAAGCGCTTCGGCCAGCGCCTGATCGACTGTATCAGCCGCTTCAAAAAACATCCGTTGCTGGAAAACCGGCTGTCCGCAACCGTCAATCAGACGCTGGCGTTTCACATCGCTGGCAAGACCGCCGACCAGATCGCGGCCGAACGCAGGCTCGATCTGGCAACGATTTACGGTCACTTTGCCGAGGCGATCGAAGCTGGTTTGGTTGAGGCCCGCACCGTGATCGGCCTGGACGAAGACGAGGTTGACGAGATTTTGGCCGCGTTTGAGCGTTGTAGTACGCTCGACAGCGGCAAGCTCGGCCCTGTCCATGCAGCCCTCGATGGCCGCTTCGACTACGGCACGCTCAAGTGCCTTCTTGCAGAGCTGCAATAACGTCTGCCCCCCTGTCGCAGCGCCCGGCGTTGGTTATAGTGCCTCCATAAATTTCAAGGGAGACGCACCAATGGCTGTGATCGGATTCATCGGGCTCGGCAACATGGGCACGCCCATGGCTGGCAACCTCGTCAAGAACGGGCACTCGGTTAAAGGCTTCGATTTATCGCCGGAGAACCTAACTGCCGCAGCGAAGCGCGGCGTGGTCGCGGCGAAGTCCACTGCCGATGCGGTCGCCAATGCCGACGTGGTGGTCACCATGTTGCCGGCCGGAAAGCACGTGCTCGCCGTTTACGCTGAAGCACTCAAGGCTGCCAAGCCCGGCACACTGTTTATCGAATCCTCGACGATCGACGTGGCGTCGGCGCGGGCCGCTCATGCGATGGCGGTCGAGCATAAGATGCTGTCGGTCGATGCGCCGGTGTCGGGCGGTGTCGGTGGCGCGGAAGGGGCGACGCTGACGTTCATGGCGGGCGGCTCGGAGGATGCGTTCGCCAAGGCCAAGCCGATCATCGAAGGCATGGCCAAGCGCGTCGTCCATTGCGGTGGAGCGGGGGCCGGTCAATCAGCCAAGATCTGCAACAACATGATCCTCGGGATCTCGATGATTGCGGTCGCTGAAGGTTTCGTGCTCGCCGAGAAACTAGGGCTCGATAAACAAGCGTTGTTCAATGTGGTGTCAACCTCGTCGGGCCAGACCTGGGCGATGACGAACCATTGTCCGGTGCCGGGTCCAGTGCCGGCGTCGCCCGCCAACAATGGGTTCAAGGCGGGCTTTGCGGCATCGTTGATGGTCAAGGACATGATGCTCGCGCAGGAGGCGGCGGCAGGTGCCGGCGCCAACACACCTTTGGGTGCGCTCGCAGCGCAACTCTACCGGATGCACGTGGCGCAGGGCGAAGGCGGCAGCGACTATTCGAGCGTGATTAATTTGATCCGCGGCAACGACTAAGATGGCGTCAATCAACCACTATGTTTTTGACGCGTATGGGACGTTGTTCGACGTGCATTCGGCGGCCAACCGTTACGCGTCGGAGATCGGCCCGCAGTGGGAGCGGATGTCGCAAATCTGGCGAACGAAGCACATCGAGTATACGTGGCTGCACGCCGTCACTGGGCGGCACACGACATTCTGGACGCTGGCGCAACGGAGCCTCGATTTCGCAGCGGCTTCGTGCGGGGGATTGTCCGATGATCTCAAGCGTAAGTTGTTATCGGCCTATCGAACGCTCGGCGCTTACGGGGAAGTGAAGGGCGTTCTAACCGATCTCAAAGCGGGTGGTGCGAAGCTCGCAATTTTGACCAACGGCGATCCCGATATGATTGCTGAAGCGATCAAGGCCGCCGATCTCGAAGGGTTGTTTGATGCGGTGCTGACCGTCCATGAGGCTGGCGTTTTCAAGCCCGACCCTCGGGTCTATAAGCTAGCGACGGATCGCTTTGAAGTTGCGCCGGCGGCGATCTCATTCCAATCGTCGAACCGGTGGGATGCGGCGGCAGCGCAAGTGTTCGGTTTTCGCACCGTGTGGATCAATCGCGCGGGCGGACCCAACGAATATCCCGACATGCCGCCAGATCACACGATTGGTGATCTCACAACGCTCGCGCAACTGAATTTCTGAGGAGCTCAGATGACGGTCATCGACTATTACATGACGCTCAACTCGCCGTGGGCCTATCTCGGCAGCCGCCGTTTCATGGAAATTGCCAAGGCGCGTGGCGCGAAAATCGATATCAAGCCGGCGAAGTTCGGCGCGATCTTCGAAAAGACCGGTGGTCTGCCGTTGGCCAAGCGAGCGCCAGCACGGCGTGATTATCGGACGATGGAGTTGCAGCGGTGGCGGACGTTCCGCGAGCGCCCGATCGTACTGGAGCCGAAGTTCTTCCCCGCCGATGAAGCGCTGGGCACGCGAATGGTGCTTCGGGCAAAGCTCGCCGGGCTCGATGCGGTGCGATTGTCGTCCGAGATCAGCTGTGCGCAGTGGGAGATGGAGGAGAACTTCGCCGATCCGGCCGTGCTCGAGGCAACCGTAAAACGTGCGGGTATTGATCCGGCCAAGCTAACGGGCGGGCCGTCCGATGCCGAGCTCGATGCCATGCATGATGCGTTTACGGCCGAAGCGCTATCACGCGGCGTGTTCGGCGCGCCAACCTACATGTTGCCGTCGGGTGAGTTCTTCTGGGGCCAGGACCGGCTCGACTTCCTTGACCGCGTGCTCGCCTGATCGTCAGCGAAGATTGGACAGGATCGACAGTTTGATCCCGAGCCGCTGACGGGCCACGAGGTTGTTCATCGTGGCCGCAAACATCAGCGAGAACGTGGTTGCCGAAGCGGCCCCGATCAATCCAAAGTTCGGCACCAGCGCCAAGTTGAGACTGATGTTGAGTATGGCGGTGACCGCCAATACGGCGGCGCACATTTTCTGTTGGCCCATCATGTTGAGCAGGAATTCGGAAGGGCCCATGGCGGCGCGGAATAGAAAGCCGAGCACTAAGATAAACATCACCGGATAACCTGCGGTGAACGCCGGGTCGAACAATCGCAGGAGCGGCCAGCCGAGCGCCAGCAGTGTGATTGCTGCGGCGAGCGACGGCCAGAATGTCCAACGGACCGCATCGGCAACGAGTGGCTGCAGCGTTTCACGGTCGCCGCGTGCGTCAAGCGTCGCAAAACGGTTGGCGGCAGCGCTGCCGACCGCATAATGCACGAACATCACGAGGCTCATGGTCTTGGCGGCGGCGAAGTAAATGCCAACGTCAGCCGGAGACAAGTAGCGCGAGACGATCAGCACGTCGGCGGTCTGCATGACGATCTCACAGCCGCCAATGACCAGGAGCGGCAGGGACGTCGTGAGCCAGCTACGCAAGTCGTAACGGCGTGGGCCGGCTGCAATCTCGACCGCCATGCGACGGTTGATCAACACGAATTGCACGAGTGCGGTCGCCCAGGTCGCGACGATTGCCGCGATAGCGGCGGTCTGCGCACCCATCGGCAAACCGATTTCATGCGCCGCAACCATCGCGGCCAGAAGTAGCAAAGGACGCAAAACGTAAGGCGGTAGGAGCGCAATCGAGATCCACGCCTTGCCGCGCCCGATGCCGTCTTGGACGTCGGTCAGGGCGTACATCGGGATGCAGGCGAGTGCGATGTAGAAGGGGAGAACGTAGGGCCCATTGATGCGATCCCCCAACAGATGCACGCCCGCTAAAGCCAGCAGTGCGACCAGTGTTCCCAATCCGAACGCCATCAATCGTCCGCCGGCTACCAACCCGCGATGCAGATCAAGCCGGCCTTGTTCCTGGTAAGCTGGGAGCAGCCGGATCATCGCCATGTTGAAGCCGAGGTGCGATAAGCCGCCAAGGACCAGCACCCAAGTCCAAACTGAAACATAGATGCCGTACTCGGAACCGCCCATCCAGCGGGCCAGCACGATTTGCGACAGATAGAGTATGCCGGCGCTGGCGACCCGAACGGAGAACGCCAAAATGGCATCGCGCTGCACGATCGAGCGTGCACTGCCGGCAGCAAAGATGTCGCGCAGAGCCTCGACCGCGTCACGCAACATGGTGGGCGGTGTCGATGCTTGAGCGCTGAGCGTGGACGTGGTGGAGTTCATTTAGGCACAAATCCCGCGAGCCGTGCAATCGGCATCGGCCCTTATCAATAGTCCATTCATAAGACGTGCCAAGACGATTGGTCAGTCCTGTAAGCGCAGACGTTCGCGATGACGGACGACCTCTGCGACGCCAGCCCAGGCCCAAGTGCGGCCCGCGTCGTTGTTCTGGCCATGCAGGCTGGCAAAGAATTCGGCGACCTCGGCAGCATGCAGCCCATGCCGGCCTTCGAGCACGCAAGCCATTGTTTCTACATCTTTCGGGCTAGGCGTGACGTCTTCGTCTGGGTGCCAGCTCAGTGTGGTGTGCGGCGTCATAATGGCCTGTCCTGATACTCATAGTGGGATTGAGTTGCGAATTCCCAGAGGCAGGAGCAATTTTAACGCCAAACCGCATTTCAATTAGCGCCATAGGCAACTCCGCCTCATTTTGATACATTTGGGCCCGGTTGCGAATCACGTCGTCCAGCAGTTGGACAGTTCAGCTTTGAATACGATACCGGGTCCCGGAGCATGCCGATGTTCATTCACGAACGCCGCCTCATTTCGACGCTTTCGCGTTTGATCGCGATATCGTCGACGTCGTTGCTTCTGACAACTGCGGTTGCAACTGCGGCGGATCCGAAATCATCGTCCGATATTACGATCGAGGTTGTGCCGCCGAGCGAACCGGCTCCGGTACCAACGCCACCGCCGGGAATGAGTGTGACGCCGTGGGCGCCGATGATGGCGCCGGCACCGGCCGATGGCCAAGTGCCGGGATGTCCCGTCAAGGATCTGAAACCGCTCGATCTACTGGTTTAACGCCTACTGGGTTTTCGCGACCGGAGCCGCAGCAGGGCCTGCCGCTGGTGCCGGCGTTGCAATCTTGGCGGGTTTCGGTTTGGCCTTCGCTGGCATTGCAGCAGCACCCGCTTGAACCGCTGCTGGCGTCGCCGCACCTTCGGCTCCGGCAGTTACCGCTGCTTTTGCCTTGACCCTCGCAACCTTGGCCTTCTCGCGGGCAGCGACGGTGCGCACGCGGGCGCGACCACCGCAACTCCAGGTGACGACGGATTGCCGGACGCTTGTCACGCCCTTGTCGCCGCCATCGTCGCGCAGCGTATCGAGGCTCGCGGTTCTTTGAAACAGGCCACGCCAATCACGAGTTTGAAAGCCATGCTCCAGCAGGCTTTGCGCGCGGATCGTGCGGTCACGGCCGGAACTTTCGCCAAGCACGATCGCCATCAGCCGGCGACCGTCGCGGGTGGCGCTGGCGACGACGTTGTAGCCGCTGTCGCAGGTGAATCCGGTCTTGAGGCCGTCGGCGCCCGAATAGGTTTTCAGCAGGCCATTGTGGGTGCCAAGCCGGCGGCGGCCGATCTGCATGTCGGCCATCGACCAGAGGGATGCGAAATCAGGGAAGTCCTTGAGCACGGCGCGCGACAATTTGCCGAGATCCCGGGCGGTCGTCACTTGCTCGGGCGCGGGTAGTCCGTTCGGGTTGACGAAGACGGTGCGCGTCATGCCGAGCCGCTTGGCGGTAGCATTCATTTGGCCGATGAATTCGGCTTCGGTGCCGCCAACCGCTTCGGCAAGCATGACGGCGACATCGTTGGCCGACTTGATGATCAGGGCCTTTAGCGCAAGTTCGACGGGCATGCTGGCGCCGACCGGTAATCCGACCTTGCTGGGCGGTTGAGCGTTAGCTGCCACGCTGACCGGGATCTTGCTCTCGAGCGTGATCTTGCCGGCCTTCAAAGCCTCGAATGTCAAATACGCCGTCATGATCTTGGTGAGCGAGGCTGGATGCCACAACACGTCGGCGTCCTCGGCGTACAGCACGGTGCCATCGCTCGTGTCGAACAACAAGGTTGGTCCTGCGATCGCGGGCAAGCTGATCGCCAGGCAAGTCGTTGCCCAGCACGCCAGGGCAGCAATCGGGTGTCGCAAATGCTTCATATCTCGACCTTGATTTCCGATGCGATTGCGCGAGAACTCAGATCTTGGAACATGGGTCGGGTACCATATTCGCACAAGATCGAGCAACGATTAGTGCGCAACCGAGACCAGCGCGGCGGGCGCTTTGGCGGCGGCCTGCGACTTCGCAAGCTCGGTCTGTTCGCGACCCAGTTTGAGCGAGAGCCACAGCCACCAAACGGCGAGCGGCAGCGTCATCAACGCAATGGCTGGCATTGATAATGCAGCTTTCTTGGCGAAATCGTTGAACAACCATCCGCTAGCAGCGTCCCCGCCTCGGTATACGACCGTATCGATGAAGTTCTGGGCCTTATACTTGTCGTCCGGATCGACGACGGTATACAGCACCTTGAAGGCCGGGTTGGCGAACGCGAATGCAACCGCGCGTTCCAACACCACTACGCCTATGATCACCCACAAACTTGGCGAGATCGCGATGGCGATGAGGCCGATAATCACGGTCAGCGGCAATGCTGCGGCGGTGAGGCCAATGCCGAGCCTGTTCATCAGCGAACCGGTGAGAAAAATTTGCGCCAGGATCGTCAAAATACTGACGCTGAGATCAATACCGGCGAACAATTCCACACGGGCGTCCTGATCGGCGATCGAGGCGCCGACAATCCGGTTCTGCTCAAAGTAGAAGTATGTCGAGATCAAATTCGCCAGCAATATCACCAGCGCGATCTGGAACAGGTAAGGTGAGCGCCAGACGTTGGTTGCTCCAGCGACAATGTCCGCTAACTTTGGCGGCCCGGCGTCGGTGCTCGTGTCGCCTTGTTGTTTCATGCCACGCAGGGTCGCGACGCAGCCAAGCGCACCGATCAGCAAGGCTGCCGACACCAGCAGCAAGTTCGTCGCGCCGAGTGGTTTGACCAGCATTTTGGTGAGCAGTGGCCCGCAGAAGGCGCCCGCCGTCCCGCCCGCCGCGATCGCCCCGTAGAGCCGTTTGGCTTGTCCGCTCGACCACAGATCCGACATCAAGCTCCAAAACAGCGAGATGACGAACAGGTTGAATACGCTGACCCAAACGAAGAAAGCGCCAGCCAACCAGGTCGAGCCGACACCGGCAGTGAAGGCCACCCAAAAGATGATCAAGTTGGCGATGAAAAAGCCGTAGACGACTGGCACCACGGCGCTGCGTTTGAAGCGTGTTGCCACCCATCCGAAGATTGGGACGGCAGCGATCATCACGAGGAATACGACAGTAAATAGCGTCTGCAAACCATCGCGGCCGACTTTGATGCCCATCTCCTCGCGGATCGGGCGCACGATGTAATAAGCCGCCAGAACGCAAAAGAAATAAACCGCCGAGATTACCAGCGGGCGCAGCTCGCCAGGCTCGGACAATATGGCCTTGCGGAGCCGCTCCGTGAGGCTGGCGCCGAGGGATGTATCGGTATTCGGCGAAACGCTCATCGTGGGTTTCTGATCCTCAAGCCGGGTTGTGACGCAGACGCGTCTGGCCACGGCGGCGATAGAACATGCGGCCGTAAACATCGCCTTTCAGGTCGGCGCGATAGTCGAGATAATCGAGGATCGGATCCCACGGACATTCCTCGTCGACGACCTTCTCGAAATCAGCGGCGGCGAGCGTTGCCTGCATCAGGTGGCGATTTTTGCGGTGCTGGAATTCCAGCAGCACGAGCGACGTCGCGCTCAAGTCGAGATGTGCCAGCACTTCCGCTTCGCCGCCCTCAATGTCGATCTTGACGATGTCGGTGGAGGCCAATTTCGCTGGATCAACGACATCGACTTCGAACGCCGGCTTCACGACGCCAGCCCGGAACGTGTCGGTCGCGTAGGAGGCGAGGCCCGCTTCGCCGTCGCCATCGTAGCGGCTGAAGAAGGGCTCGCGTGCCTTGGCGCCCGGGAACAAAGCGGCGTTATGACAGGTGACGGCAGGATGGCCCGCGGTGTTGCGCTTGAGGAACGCGAACGTGCCAGGGTTCGGCTCGTAGCAATTGATCGTGCTGCCGGGCCAGCGCATTTCCGCCCACAAGGCGAATGAGCCGATGTTGGCGCCGATGTCGAGGATCGACAGGCCGATGCCATCGTGGTGGCTCTCGTACTCGCCTTCCAGCACATAACGGACGGCCGATTCCATCTGCGGCGGACAATCGAGCGTGACGGGGATCGGCGAGATAATGCGCATGGGGTTGATGGACCATTGTGAGAGTTGCTGCCAACCACGTAGGGCAAGAGCCGATAGGCTGGCAAGGTGACCGGAAAAGGACGCACGGCTGCATAAGGGAAAGTCGGGGAAAATTCAGGCACCGTCACCGGTTTTCCGTGATTGCCTTGATACCCCGCCCATTCCAGGCTAGGGCCGCTCTCCGCATGCCCCGCACCTGGAACAGGACTTGCCCCCCGCAGATGTTCGACCGAATGCAACGCACGCTTTATTCGTGGCCAAGTGTGCTGCTGACACTTTGTGCGTTATTCTGGGCGGGTAATACGGTTGCCGGGCGGCTGGCGATCGGCGAAGTCTCGCCGTTCATGCTGGTTTGCCTGCGGTGGCTGTTTGTGATCTGCGTACTCTGGCCGATCTATGGCCGTGACGTGCGCGCGCACTGGGGCGAGATCTGGCCGCGACGCTGGCGCATCGTGCTGATGGCAACGCTCGGGTTCACCGGGTTCAACGCGCTGTTCTATGTCGGCGCGCAATACACCACCGCGATCAACATCGGCATTCTGCAGGGCAGCATCCCGATCTTCGTTTTGGCGGGCGCCTTTCTTGCGCATGGCACGCGCGCCTCGTGGCTGCAGATGGCCGGCGTGTTGATCACCGCGATTGGGGTCGTGGTGGTGGCAACACACGGCGCACCATTGTCATTGATGGAGATCGCATCGAACAAGGGCGACGTGGCAATGCTCGCGGCCTGCGTGTTGTACTCGTTCTATACGGTCGCGCTGCGCGACCGTCCGCAGATGCCGGGTGCGGCATTCTTTACATTGCTCGCGGTGATCGCGGCGATCACGTCGTTGCCGCTGTTGGCCTACGAAGCAATGACCACCGGTCTCACCTGGCCCACGCCGAAAGGATGGCTGATCACCGCCTGGGTGGCGATCTTCCCGAGCTGCCTATCGCAATTGTTTTATCTCCGCGGCGTCGATCTGATCGGCCCCGGACGCGCCGGCGTGTTCGTCAATCTCGTGCCGGTATTCGCGGCGGTGTTAGCCGTGGTGCTGATCAACGAGCCGTTCGCGCCATATCACGCGGTGGCATTGGTGCTGGTGATCGGTGGCATCTGGCTCGCCCAGCAGAAGCGGCCCGCCTAGTCTCGTCGCGTCTGCCGCAGCGCTTCGCCGGTCACCATCGCCGCGGCAACCGCAATGTTGAGTGAACGCAAACCGCTGCGCATTGGAATGCAGATGCGCGCATCGGCGCTCTCGTGCACGGCATCGGGAACGCCCGCGCTCTCGCGGCCGAGTAATAAAATGTCGGTCTCAGCAAAAGTGAAGTCGAGGTAGCGGGTCGCAGCTCTTGACGACAAAAGAACGATGCGAGGCGGGGGCGATGCAACTCGGGTCGCCGATCGAAATTCCTCCCAACTGACGTGACGGGTGAGATCGACCAAGGCTAGATAATCGAGCGCTGCTCGCCGCAATGACCGGTCCGACATGTCGAATCCGGTTGGGCCGATGACGTCGACCGGCACATCCAGGCAGGCCGCCATCCGAAGAATCGTGCCGGTGTTCTGCGGGATATCTGGCTGATAAAGAGCAATTCGCATGATATCGTGAGCGTAGCCGTTTGGCCGCCGAATGGTGCCTGCGCCAAATTGCCTCTCGGGGTTGAACTCTCAAGTGCCTTGAGAGCGGGGGCAAAGGGTGTCAGAAGTGCCGCGCGTCGAAGCGTGCTCGTGCGAGCGCGTGGGCACTCGTGTTTGATACCTCAAAAGAAATTATTCGTTCGCGGCCGGTTTTCGACAGGCCCAACGACCGAATGGCACTAGGAGACACCCGTGGCATCCCACGCCGAAGAACCAACTCGCCGAGATTTCCTGACGCTCGCCGGTGGCGCGTTCGCAGCCGTCGGCGGTGCGATGTCGCTGTGGCCGTTCATCCATCAGATGAACCCGGACGCCAGCACGCAGGCCCTGGCCTCGATCGAAGTCGATCTGAAGCCGGTCAAAGAGGGTCAGGCGATCACGGTGCTATGGCGCGGCAAGCCGGTGTTTGTGCGTAATCGCACGAAGGCCGAGATCGAGCAGGCCGCCAAGGTACCGTTGACGGACCTCAAGGACGACGCCGCGCGCAATGATGCCCTACCCGAAAAGACGCCGGCCCTCGATCCGAACCGCGTCAAGAAAGGCCACGAGAACTGGCTGGTGCTCGTTGGCATTTGCACCCACTTGGGTTGCGTGCCGAAGGGGCAGAATTTGACCGACACCAAGGGCGATTTCGGCGGCTGGTTCTGCCCGTGCCACGGCTCGCATTACGATATCTCGGGCCGCGTCCGTAAAGGTCCTGCCCCCCGCAATCTCGAAGTGCCGCCCTACGAGTTCGTCGGCGATAGCAAAATCAAGATCGGCTGAGGAACGCACCCAATGTCAGATCATCCCTCGTCATTTGTCCCGAAGTCGCGTTTCGCCAAGTTCATGGACGATCGATTGCCGATCGCGCGCATGATGCACGGCCAGTTCGTCGACTTCCCGACGCCACGCAATCTCAACTACATGTGGACGTTCGGTGGGATTCTGACATTTTGCCTGATCGTGCAGATCGTTACCGGCATCGTACTCGCGATGCACTACATCCCGAGCGCGAAGGATGCCTTCGATTCGGTCGAAGCCATTCGCCGCGACGTGAATTTCGGCTGGCTGATGCGCAACCTGCACGCGGTTGGCGCCTCGATGTTCTTCCTCGCGGTCTACCTGCATATCTTCCGCGGTCTGTATTACGGATCATACAAGGCGCCACGTGAAGTCCTCTGGATCCTCGGCGTGTTCATCTATCTCGCGATGATGGCAACGGCGTTCCTCGGGTACACGCTGCCATGGGGCCAGATGAGCTTCTGGGGCGCGACCGTCATCACCAACTTTTTCTCGGCAATCCCGGTCGTCGGCACCACCGTGGTGCAATGGCTGTGGGGCGGTTATGCAGTGTCCGGCGTGACGCTCAATCGCTTCTTCTCCCTGCACTACCTGTTGCCGTTCGTGATCGCGGGCCTCGTCGCCTTGCACATCTGGGCTTTGCACGTAGCGGGGCAAAACAATCCGACCGGCCTCGACGTCAAGAGCAAAGCCGACACATTGCCGATGACGCCGTATGCTGTCGCCAAGGACATTTTCGCGCTTGCCGTGTTTGCGACCCTGTTTGCCTGGTTCGTGTTCTTCGCGCCCGACTATCTCGGCCACGCGGACAACTATAACGAAGCAAATCCGATGGTCACGCCGCCGCATATCGTGCCGGAGTGGTACTTCCTGCCGTTCTACGCGATCCTGCGTGCCGTGCCATCGAAGCTTGGCGGCGTGTTGTTGATGTTTGCCGCCGTCGCGATCCTGGCCTTCGTCTCGTGGCTCGATACCAGCCGCGTTCGCTCGACCAAGTACCGTCCGACGTATCGTTGGTTCTTTTGGCTGTTCGTCTTCACCTGTATCGCGCTCGGGTACCTCGGCGCGAAGCCAGCTGAGGGGCAGTACATCCTCTGGGCACGCATCTTCACCGCTTATTACTTCATCCACTTCCTGCTGGTGATGCCAATCGTCGGCCTCATCGAGACGCCGAAGAAGCTGCCGCGTTCGATCGCCGAGTCGGTGCTCGGTGGTTCGCATGGCGGAGGCGCCGGTGTTATGACCGGAGCCGCAGCCGCGCCTGAAAAGCGCTGATTGGGGCTAAGATAAAGACATGCACGGCAGGACCATGAACATGAGAACGTATCTCACCCGCACGTTTTATCTGGCCATCGGAGCCGGCATCGCTTTGGCGGCATCGGCGCCGGCTTTTGCCGCTGGCGATGGCCCTCAAATAGAGCGCAACAAGTGGAGCTTCGGTGGCCTGTTCGGTCAGTTCGACGACGCACAGTTGCAGCGCGGCTTCCAGGTTTATCAGGAGGTTTGTACCTCTTGCCACGGTTTGAAGCGCGTTTCGTTTCGCAACCTGGCGCAGCCTGGCGGCCCCCAGTTCCCGGAGGATAGCGTCAAGGCGCTGGCCGCTGCCTGGCCGAACCAAATTCACGATGGCCCCAACGACAACGGCGAAATTGCCGACAAGAAGGGCAATCTGATCAAGCGGCCGGCCAAGTTGTCGGATCCGATCCTTGGACCTTATGACAATGACAACCAGGCACGTGCAGCGCAAAACGGTGCACTGCCGCCTGACCTATCGCTGATGGCGCGCGCTCGTAACGTCGATTATACTGGCTCGATTGCCTATCATCCGATCTCGATGTTGAAAGATATCGCGACTGGATATCAAGAAGGTGGCGCCGACTATATCTACGCTATGTTGACAGGCTATGCTGAAAAGCCGCCGGCTTACGCGCGGGATAAATCGGGTCACTTGGCGTTAGTCGCCGACGTGAAGGACGAAAAGGCTGTTGAGCGTTGCGCGACAGTTGCTGTAGGTGAAGCCGGTGCGCCCGACGTCTGTAGCAAGCTCCAGGACGGCATGTACTTCAACAAGTACTTCCCAGGCGGACAGATTGCGATGCCGGCACCGCCGCTACCGGTGAAGTACCAGGCGACCGCCGGTGTCACCGCAACAGTCGAACAGAATGCGAAAGATCTTTCAGCATTCCTATCGTGGACGGCCGATCCGAAGCTGTCCGAACGTAAGCGGATCGGTTGGCAGGTGCTGCTGTATCTCGTGATCACCAGTCTTCTGCTTTATGTCGCCAAGAAGCGGGTCTGGAAGAACGCGCACTAGTTTCACGGGTGCCGTTCGGCTGCGCTGTACGCAGTCGGCCGGATGGCGCGGTGAACGTACAATTGCCAACTGCGGGCAGTTTAGTCATTTGTGGTCAAACGAAAATGAGCACCGCGATCCAGAAGGCCGCATAGGCGCAATATTTGGCGTTGCGGCGGTTGGCGATAACCCAGGCAATCGCCCGTCGCGGCATGTCGGACCACGATAACCGCGCCAGCTCGGCCAGGACTAGTCCGGCTGCGAGACCGATCCCGAAGGATATGTAGTCGATCCCCATCGCCGACCGGGAGCTCAGCCCGTTGGCGGTCATGGCTCCGCTGCGTGGGGCGCTAGGGCTGCCGATAATTCCTGAGACGACAAATGCCGCAACACCGGCGAGCAGCAGGCCGCACGCCATCAGTCCTAGAAACTGCAGGGTCTGTCGCATCGGTGCGGCTCGGCGGTCGTCTGGGTTCATCATCTGAACGACGGTAGACGAGCGTGATTAACGCCGCGTTGACGATTGCCTCGGGATGATCCGAAATTATGCCAATTGAATTTTCGGTTTAAGTTGTTTGAACGATGCCCACATCTTGCTGCCGGCCGAAGTGACGATGACGCCGGCGATAACTATGCCGATGCCGGTCAGTCGCGTCGGCGATAGCCCTTCGCCCAGCAGTATGGCTCCCATGACGGCTGCCAATCCGGGGGCAAGCGCCTGGATCACGGCTGCGGTCGAGATCCCGACTTTTCGAACGGCGACGAAGAACAGCAGCGTCGCGCCATAAGCCACCAGCACGCCGTGATAGATCAGCTGCAGAAGTGTCTCGGAGATCGGCCCCGAAAAATTAGGCGCCGGTTGCAACAACAAATAGAGCGGCAGAAAAATCGGCGACCAAAGCGCCAGAGCATTAGTCAGCTGCAGTGGATCAATCTTCCACAACCGGACGTAATAAGTCAGCAGTGCCCAACCCAGTGCCGCAATCGAGAAGATCGCGAGGCCAAGGGGTGAGAATGAAAAACCAGACGCCATGTCGGTTGAGAAAACGGCGAGGCCGAGGATCGCCAACGATGCGCCGATCACAGGTGCCGTGCCAGGTCGCGTTCCAAGCAGCAGAAGGGGCACGCCGAGGCTGAAGACCTGCATCAAGCCGGTGATGATCAGCGCGCCGGCACCTGCCGTTGCATGTGCGTAGCCACCGATGACGAACACATGATAGGGCGGTCCTGCTAGCAGCAGCAGCACGCCGAGCCGGAACCACGAAATGTCGAGCCGCACCCGGTCGCGGAACATCATGAGCGCTACCAGCGCAATCGGAAAGCAGCCGATGTAACGAAGCAGCGCCAAATCCATCGGATCGAGTTTTTGCGACACCAAATGCCGCGATACGACGGATCCGCCACCCCACAACAGGGCGGCGGCTAATCCCGCGAGCATGCCGAGGGCCAGCCGCGTTCGGGCAGATGCGAGGAGTGCTGACATAGGGACAATCCCAATCAAGATGGAAGCAGCGCAGGCACGCTGTTGGAGCAAGGTTAGACGCAGCGTCGCAGGCTCAATGTAACCTGCGACGCGCAATGTTTAGGTCGGGAAAGCGCCGAGTTTAACCCGCCGCGGCCGAAATCAGGATCTCTTCGGCGAAGTTGGCGTCACCGGCTTCGGCGATGAATTTCTTCATGCCTTTCACGAAGTCGATCAGCTCCAACTGCACGATGGTGGCCGTCACCGACGTATCCGAACACAACCGCTGCATCGACAGCATGGAGCTTTCGCTGGTGTAGCCCCATACGGTTTTGTAGGTGCCGCCGGTGCCCGACTTGTCAGCCCCGACGCGATACGTGCCACCGTAGCGAACGCCTTTGATTTCAGCGTCACCGCCGAGGCGTCCTTCGCTCATCAAGATTTCACGCGTCGCCAGCCAAGCGCTGAAGGCCTCGTGGCTTTTGACTTTGTACTGCCAGACCGAGAGCACCGGCGAGATCATGATGCGGCGCTTGAGAAGTTCTTCCGCGTGCGCGCCCAACATGTAGGGGTTGAACGGCACGCTCATCGACGTGCGCACCTGTTGGTTCACGGCGTCAATCGCCGGGCCGGACTTGGCCGAGCCACCGCGCATGTACGACGTGAACGGCACGCTCATCGACGTGCGGACTTGCTGGTTGACGGTATCGACCGCGGGGGCGTCGCCATCAGTGCCACGCATGTGCGGGGCAAACGGCACGCTCATCGAGGTACGCACCTGCTGGTTGACGGTTTCGACCGACGGCGCGTCGGAAATCACCGCATCACGGCCGCGCATGTGGGGCGCGTACGGCACGCTCATCGAGGTGCGTACCTGTTGGTTGACCGTATCGACGACAGGCGTCTCAACGGATGCGCTCGACGCCAATGCGCTGCCGAGCATGTGGCGTTGAAATGGCACGCTCATCGACGTGCGGACTTGCTGGTTGACCGCCTCGACCGAGGGTGCCTCGATCGTTTCGCTCAATGTCAAAGCGTCACCCAGCATGTGACGTTGGAATGGCACGCTCATGCTCGTTCGCACTTGCTGGTTCACGGCCTCCACCGTCGGTGCCTCGATCGTATGTGCACGGGCCATCCGTGCCGAAAGATGGATCATTCGATTGTCGATCATGACTTTCTACTCCTCATACGCCGGCCCACAGGAGCGTGGGCGCGGAAACTGGATTGGAAAAGTGGGCGCGTGCTCTCGCGTTGGCAAAAGCAAGTGCCTCCGCCTTATTTTGTTTGATTACCTTCGGTCCCAAAATCGCGCGTGGCTCTTCGTTAGCGCGTGGCGACTCCTCTTCGAGTAGCCAACCGCCACGCGCGGGCTAGTCGGAGTTTGCGATGATGTTGCGATCGAGCAGCAGATCGAAGCCTTGGTGGAATTGCTCTTTCGCGATCGTCGTCCCCATCTTGGGCGCGACGGTTTTTATGTAGTCCGCCTCGATTTGCGAAAAGGCGCGGCCATCGCACAGTTCGAGAATGAACCAGGCGCTGGTGTTGAGATCGTGTAACTCGGGATCATCTGGTGTGAAGGCGTAGGCGTGCCCCCACTCTTCAAATCCGCGAACGATGACGTCAGGTGCTTTCGCGTAGGAGCCGTTCCGGGAGTACACGTAGGTCAACTCCTTTGTTGTGGTGGGTGCAGTAGGGATCGGGCGCGGTGAAGCGGCCGGTGAACGCGAATGCTGTCGAGCGGCATCCGCCGTGCGTGCCTTGAGTGGTGGAACAATCGGGACAACTGTCCTCGACGTCGTTGGCGCGAAGTTGCCGGTAAAGCGGGTCGTCCCAGGTTTCGAGCAGCGATTTTTCGGTGATGTTGCCGTAGTTGACGTACTCGCGCATATACGGGCAGCCGACACTGTCGCCTTGCGGGGTGACCGCCGCCGTCTGCCAGCAGCAGTTGCCGTCCTTGGGGTGCCACGACTGCATGAGCTGCACACCGGGCGGCACTTGCAGACTGTCGAGCGCTGCCATCATCTCGGGCAGTGTCAGCGACAACTCGCTCCAATTCTTGCGGGCGCGGCCAAGTGGATAGAGGCGCAACACGCCGACCTGATCGCAATCGAGTTCCTTGGCGAGATCGACATAGCGCTGCAAGTGGGGCGCATTTTTCGCCGACAGTATGCCGAGGATCGTCACCTTCAATCCGGCGGCGCGTGCGTGCTTGATCCCGGCGACCACGGCGTCATAGCTGCCAACTTGGCCGGTCAACTCATCCTGGATTTCCGGGATGGCGGCGAACAGATCGACGTAGAGCCGGCCGATCCCGAGGACCTTAAGGCGTTTGGCGCGCGCCTCATCGATGAGCGTTGCGTGGGTGCGCACCGCGATGAACAATTTGCGTTGGCAATAGGCGAGTAACTCTTCGAAGTCGGGGCGATGGAAGGGCTCGCCACCCTCGAAGAAGATATGCAGGAAGCCTTCGGCAATCAGCTCATCAATGAAGGTTTTCCACTGCGCGGTGGTCAGCTCTGGCCGCTTCGATGATCCGCAGTCGGCGTAGCAGAGCTTGCAATCCATGCTGCACGTCTGGTTGACGCAGATTGTCACCTTGAACGGTTTTTCGAGCTTTGGTGCCGGTCGGGGGGCGTGCGCTGGATGATCGATGCGGACGAGTTCGTTCACGCTGGTACTCCTACGGCTGCAATGTCGTGGATGCTCAATAGTCCGGTGCCGAAACGGCTGTCCCAGCGTGCGGATGGGGCGTTAGTTGACAGCCCCGCGTTCGGATTGCGGGCGAGTGCGCAGGCGATCGCGCCGGAGGCCAACGCCACCGCGGCACTCGTGCCGGTGGTTTGCGCAAATCCGCGCGATTTCGATTTGGCGCCCCAGATCGCTGCGGCAGGCGCGGTGACATGCGGTACCTGCGCGGCCGATCCCTCGAGCCAGGGCACCGGCCCGAGGCTCGAGGCAGGTAGGATCGCTGGCCGTCCCGCCGCGGGTTGGCAATGGTGATCGCACCCGGCGACCACCAACGCGCCACGAGCCGAAGCAAGACAGCACAGCGAACTTTCCGGATGCGATGGCGACAGCCAGGAGCGCTCGCGCATCCCGTCATCACGTTCGATCCAGGCGTGCGTCACGGCTCGTTGACCGGACGCTCGCAATGTGAATTTGAAATTGGTGTTCGGCGCAGCACCATCAAATAGTGATGCCGGAAATAAAGGCGGATGCAGCAGCACGCGCACACGTGATAATGCGCCGCGCGCTTTGAACGTGTGGTCCGCGATGCCGATCCGCGTTGCACTGGTGCAAATTTCATGGGTGCCGCCGGGGGCGAGGCGCATGACCGTAGCGTCGGGTCGCGTGACATCAATATCGAGTGCCGCGCCGGACTGGTACCAAATTTCGAGCTTGTTCTGGGTTGGATCATCGCGCTGCATGACCCAATCGAAGGATTGCGGCGCTTCGGGGGACACGACGCCGGACCAATGTCCTTCGTCGGCGCCCGCATTGCCGGCCCCGGCCACGATGATCGTGCGCGGGCCGTTGCCCGCTTGCCAAGCAGCGTCGGCTTTCGTTTGGAGATCGGTGATCGCTTGTTCGGCCCGTGATGCGCCGTCGTGCGCGCCAGCCCATGCGCCGATGCTGAGGTTGATCACGAGCGCTTCGACGCCGAGCCGGCACGCCCGATCGTAAATATAGCGGATCGCGTTGCCGATTTGGGCTGAGTCATCGTAGCTGCGCCAGCCATCCCAAGCGGCAATTGCTGGGAACGTCGCGTCGAGCCAGGTGGGCTGACCGCGTTCGTCTTGTTCCTTCCAATCGCCATCGAGAAGCGCCAGTTGGACGCCGATGAGTTCGGCATCGGGCGCGGCGCTGCGGAAGCCCGCGAATACGGTGCCGGCCGCCATCGTCGCCATCATCGTGCCGTGCGCGGGCCCGATCGAGTTTGCTCGTCCGCAGTTGTTGGCATGCGGATCGTAACGGGCGTCGAGATCGCGGCGCGAGCCGGATTGTTTTGCCGCACTCACGGTTGCATCGAGGAACGCGCCGTCCCAATCTTCGACCGCGGTGATATCAAGGTCAGGAGTGCGGGCGGCTTCGGGTTGCCGGTTCTGGTCCCAAAGGAAACGGAAGCGCGATGCATCGCCGGCGGTGTTACGCAAACATGGATGCAGCAGGTCGAAGCCGTAGTCGACAAAGCCGATGGCGACGGGCGCGCCATTGGCACTGTCAAACTGTGGCACGCCAAGGGTTGCGAGTGCGGCTTCGTTGAAGCGCTTATTCCACGCGGGCGTGTGATGGGCGTCTGTAACTTCGAGTACCATGACGTCCTCTGATCCTCAGGTGTGGATCATAGGTCGACGGCACTGGTGTCTGTCGTCCGAGGTGTCTACCCAGTCAGCGCGAGTACCGGGAAAGCTCACTCATGTGCACGACGTCAGGTTTTCACCCAGGTTACGAATTCGGCGGTGGAAATGCGCGATGTGCGGAAGCCATTGATCTTGGCGGCAGGATCGCCGTAGCCGACGGCCATGCCGCAAACGACTTGCTGCCCGGCGGGAATATTTAGCCGCTCTTGAATCACGTCATGGTACTGACAAAAAGCTGCTTGTGGACATGTTTCGAGGCCCTCGCCGCGCGCCGCGATCATCACCGACTGGATGAACATGCCGGTGTCGAGCCACGAGCCGAGCTCCAAGTCACGGTCGATCGTGAAGATCAGTCCGATCGGTGCGCCGAAGAATGTGTAATTCTCGCGATGTTGTGCTGCCATCCGGGATTTGTCTTCGCGCCCGATCCCGAGCAGTCCGTATAATCCCCATCCGGTTTCGCGACGACGGGCGAGGTAGGGATCGCGCCATTTCACGGGATAGTAATTGTATTCGCGTTGGCCTTCGTCGCCACGGGCGTGACGTGCGACCAGATCATCACAAAGGGCATCTTTGACGGCACCTTCGAGCACGTAAACGCGCCACGGTTGGATGTTGGAACCCGATGGCGCGCGGCCCGCGGTCAGCAGAACCCGCTCCAGTACCTCGTGCGGCACGGCTTTGGGCAAATAGGCGCGAATGCTCTGGCGGCCGGCGATGGCCTGTTCGACGGTCATCATGATCAAATAATCCTGCTGGCGAGGTTTCGCTGCCTAAAAGCCCGCAGAAGCTTGTAGGGTCAAGGCCCTGCACATTTTTTCGCCATTGGAAACGCTTGGCCGTTCTGGGGTGGGCCGCTATCGTGGCGCAGCATTTGTCAACGGACACCCGCATGTACTTGACTGCCCCGAGCGCTGGCCTGCCGCCGTTCGAACGGCCGGCCATCCCGGCGTTCGTCCGGACCGACAGCGAGTTGCGCGCAACGCTCGGCGTCGCCGGCGGGCGCACGTCGGCGCTGCGCGTTCGGGAAGCGGGCGCGCTCCGGCTGCGGTTCCCGAAGGTTGCTGGCGATTGCGAAGGCATCATTCTCAATACGGCCGGTGGGATTGCTGGCGGCGATAACCAAACGTTGGCGTTTACTGTGGGCGAAGGTGCGACGGCTTCGCTCACCACGCAGTCAGCGGAAAAAGTCTATGGCAGCGACGGGGAATTGGCGACGATAGTGACGACGCTCGATCTTGGATCGCACGCCAACCTCGCTTGGCTGCCGCAAGAAGCCATCCTGTTCGATCGCGCGCGTCTGAAGCGGCAACTCGATGTCACGATGGCCGCGACCGCCACGCTCACCATCAAAGAGGGTGTCGTGTTTGGCCGCACCGCGCGCGGCGAACGGATGACCAGCGGCCTGTTTCACGATCGCTGGCGCATTCGCCGCGATGGCCGCTTGATCCTCGCCGAAGATGTGCGGCTTGATGGCAATATCGCGGGCCAACTGGAACACCGTGCGATCGGCAACGGTGCTTGTGCGATCGCGACGATCGTGCATGTTTCCCCGCGCGCGCACGATCAGCTAGAGGCCGTGCGTGAAGTCATGCGAAGTGCGTCTTGCGATGCTGGCGGCAGTGCCTGGAACGGCATGCTCGTCATTCGATTGGCGGGGCCCGAGCCGCATATTGTTCGAGCCGCTTCGGCACGCATTTTGGCACTTCTTCTCCCTGCGGTCAGTCCCCGCATCTGGTCCTGCTGATAACCTCGGAATATCGCCATGAATCTCTCCCCGCGCGAAAAAGACAAGTTACTGATCTCGATGGCCGCGATGGTCGCGCGCAGGCGTCTGGAACGCGGCGTGAAGTTGAACTTCCCCGAGGCGGTGGCGCTGATCACCGACACCGTAATCGAGGGCGCGCGCGATGGCCGCTCGGTCGCCGATCTGATGGAGGCGGGCGCGCATGTGCTGACGTCCGGGCAACTGATGGACGGCATCGCCGAGATGATTGCCGACGTGCAGGTCGAAGCGACGTTCCCCGATGGCACCAAGCTCGTGACGGTGCACAATCCGATCCGAGGGGCTGCGCCAGCCAAGGTCGTGCCCGGTGAGATCATGACAGCGGACGGAGATATTACGCTCAACGAGGGCGCCAAGCGGATCACGATCAGCGTTGCCAACACCGGCGACCGGCCCATTCAGGTGGGCAGCCATTACCACTTCTTCGAAACCAACCCCGGTTTGCAGTTTGATCGCGCCAAGGCGCGCGGCACCCGTCTCGATATTCCAGCCGGCACGGCGGTGCGTTTTGAGCCCGGCCAAACCCGCGACGTGACGCTCGTCCCCCTCGCCGGCAAACGCAAGGTCTACGGGTTTAGAGGCGAAGTGATGGGGAAGCTTGTAAAATCCGCTAAGAAGGCATAAAGTAAGGCAAATGGTGAAATGTAAGGACTAACGTATGAGCGGCTCAACAGTCACATCTAAAGGCCAAGTCACGATCCCGGCCAAGATCCGCGACGAGTTCGGCATCGAGACTGGAGACGAAATCGTATTTCTTAAGGGAATGGATGGCCGTCTGAAAGTCCATATCGGCAAGCGGCGACCCGGGGCAGGCCGCGGCGTGTTGAAGTCCAGCGTCGCGCTCACGCAGCAAAACATCGATCGTGGCATCGCCGAAGCAGTTGCCGAACGTCGCGGTCTGAAACAAGCGAGCGGTGGCCGGCGCTCCCGATGATCGCGATCGATACCAATGTACTGTTACGCTATGTCGTGGATACGGACGACGAAGATCAAGTGGCACAAGCCCGAGCGTTGGTTGCGCGAGAGTGTTCGCCGATCTCTCCGGCGCTTGTCGTCGACATTGTGCTCTGCGAATTCGTGTGGGTCATGCGAAAGACTCTGCGCTTCAAGAAGTCGGAGGTAGTCACTGCGCTTGAGTTACTGGCGATCGATAGCCTGATTGAATTCCAGGATCGAGAAAGTGTGTTGAGCGCACTTCAAAGCTATGCTGAGGGAGATGCCGACCTCGCTGACCATCTTATTGCCGTCAACGCTCTAAAATCCGGAGCAGCCGAAGTCGTGACATTCGATGTCGCTGCGTCCAAACAAAGTCCGTTTAGAATAATTGGACACTGAGCCCACATGACCCGCACCATTTCACGCGCCGCTTACGCCGACATGTTTGGCCCGACGACGGGTGACAAGGTTCGCCTTGCCGACACCGAACTCGTCATCGAGGTCGAGCGCGATTTTACGGTGTACGGCGAGGAAGTTAAATTCGGCGGCGGCAAGGTGATCCGCGACGGCATGGGCCAATCCCAGGTGACCAACGCCCGGGGCGCAGTCGATACCGTTATCACCAACGCGCTGATCATCGACCATTGGGGCATCGTCAAAGCCGATGTCGGCATCAAGAATGGTCTGATCTTTAAGATCGGCAAGGCGGGCAATCCGGATATCCAACCGAAGGTCGATATCATCATCGGGCCGGGCACCGATGTGATCGCGGGCGAGGGCAAGATCCTGACCGCTGGCGGGTTCGACACGCACATCCACTTCATCTGTCCCCAGCAGGTCGAAGACGCGCTGATGTCGGGCACAACTTCGATGCTCGGCGGTGGTACGGGGCCGTCGGCAGGCACTAGTGCTACGACATGCACGCCGGGGCCGTGGCATCTGGAAATGATGATCAAGGCCGCCGACGGTCTGCCGATGAACCTCGGTTTCGCGGGTAAGGGCAATGCGTCGCTGCCGGCCGGCCTCATCGAAATGGTGAAGGCAGGCGCGTGCGCGCTCAAGCTGCACGAGGACTGGGGCACGACGCCCGCCGCGATCGACAACTGCCTGTCGGTGGCCGATGACTACGACGTGCAAACGCTGCTGCATTCGGACACGCTGAACGAAAGCGGTTTCGTCGAGGACACCATCGAAGCATTCAAGGGCCGCACCATTCACGCGTTTCATACCGAAGGTGCGGGCGGCGGCCACGCACCCGACATTATGAAGATCGCGGGGTTGGAAAACGTGCTGCCGTCGTCGACCAATCCGACGCGGCCGTTCACGGTCAATACGCTCGACGAGCACCTCGACATGTTGATGGTGTGCCACCACCTCGATCCGGCGATCCCGGAGGATTTGGCGTTTGCCGAAAGCCGCATCCGCAAGGAGACGATCGCCGCCGAAGATATCCTGCACGATATGGGTGCGCTGTCGATGATGTCGTCGGATAGCCAAGCCATGGGGCGCATTGGCGAGGTGATCACGCGGACGTGGCAGACCGCGCACAAGATGAAAGTGCAGCGCGGTGCGCTCACCCAGGACAAGGGCACGGGCAACGATAATTTCCGGGTGAAGCGCTACGTCGCCAAGTACACGATCAACCCGGCGATTGCGCACGGTGTGTCGAAGCACATCGGATCGGTGGAAGCCGGCAAGATGGCTGATCTCGTGTTGTGGTCACCGGCATTTTTCGGCACCAAGCCCGCGATGATCATCAAGGGCGGCATGATAATCGCAGCGCCAATGGGCGATCCCAATGCCTCGATCCCGACGCCGCAACCGGTGCACTACCGGCCCATGTTCGGTGCCTTCGGGCGCGCATTGACCGCGACTTCGGTGGTGTTCACCTCGCAGGCGGCGATCGATGGGAAACTGGCCCGGCGTGTTGGTATCGAGAAGCGGCTGGTCGCGGTCGAGAATACGCGGGGCGGTATCTCGAAGAAGAGCATGATCCACAACGACGCGACGCCCGACATCGAGATCGATCCGGAGACCTACCGCGTCACGGCGGATGGCGAGTTGCTCGTTTGCGAGCCCGCCAAAGAACTCCCCATGGCGCAACGGTATTTTATGTTTTGACCTTTTCTCGTCATGGCCGCGAAGGCGGCCATCCACGGCGGATCTCATCTCGACAGGTGTTCGATTGGAAGTGCAAAATTTGAACCGGCGCAGCGTCACCACAACACTCCGCTTGCGGTTGCTTGTCGTGGATGGCCGCCTTCGCGGCCATGACGAGAAGTTTGGAGACAAAACTGGGCAAGCTTCCCCGGGAACCCAGCTACTTGGGCCAACGCTTACATACAGCAAGTGGAGAGTTGCCTTGGGTCCCGGCCTTCCCCGCAAGGGGACTTCCAAGTGGTCGCGCCGGGATGACGGCTGTGGGTGGTTGGGGTTGGCGCAAATGGTTGGCAAAAAAAATGCCGAGATCGGGGGCGCTCGATGATCCGCGCCACCCTCATCGCACCAGCCGGCAGCTGGACCGACGCTGCGGCCGGAACCGTCATCCTTGACTTCGATCAACGTCATCGGCGTCGCATCGTCATGCGCACCGAAGCCGGGTTGGAATTTCTGCTCGATCTCGAACAGACGCATCGGTTGCGCGAGGGCGACGCCCTTGTGCTCGAAGACGGCCGCCACATCGAGATCATCGCCGCGCCCGAACCGTTGGTGGAGATCCGCTGTGACGACCTGCGCCACCTCGTGCGGGTCGCCTGGCATCTCGGCAACCGGCACCTGCCCACCATGCTCGACGGCGATCGGCTGGTTATCCGCCGCGACCACGTGATCGAGGATATGGTGCGAGGATTGGGTGCGAGCGTCGCGCACATCGAAGCGCCGTTTAATCCCGAAGGTGGCGCGTATGCCGGCGGCCATCATCATCACCACGGCAATGACGAACAGCCGCCAGCGCCCACCAAGCGGCCACCACCGGTGTGGAGCCCAAAGGAAGGCACGCCGTGACGCGCACGAACTCGCCATACGCGGCACATTCCGCATTGCCGCTGATGATCTGGTTGTCGCCGGCATTTCCAGTTGGCAGTTTTGCCTATAGCCACGCGCTCGAATGGGCGGTCGAGGCCGGCGATGTGACCGGCGCCGGAACATTGCAAGCTTGGATCGCCGACGTGCTGGAGCACGGGAGCCCGCGCAATGACGCTATCATTCTGAGTGACGCTTGGCGCGCCGTTCGTGACGCGGACTTGGCCGCACTTGCCGATGCCAACGACCTCGCGCTCGCCCTCGCTGGAAGCCGCGAGCGGTTAGTTGAGACGGCGTCGCAAGGTGATGCTTTCCGCATTGCTATTCGTGCGGCATGGCGCACTGCGGCGTTCGATACAGCCGATGCTGCCATCGAAGGCGACATCGCCTATCCGGTTGCCGTCGGCATGACGGCTGCCGCGCACGATCTTGACCTTGGCGCGACGCTCGATGCTTATTTGATGATGCTGCTTTCTAATCTGACGTCGGCTGCGATCCGCCTGAGCGTCATCGGCCAAACCCATGCGCAACGCATCGTCATGGAAGCCTTGCCCGCGATCCGCGAACTAGGCCTATATGCCGCCCATGCAACCCTCGACGACGTTGGCGGCTGCGCGTTCCGCTCCGATATCGCATCGATGCGTCACGAAACCCAAACGACGAGGCTCTTCCGCACATGACACGCACGCTCAATGGTCCGCTACGCGTTGGCATCGGCGGGCCGGTCGGCTCTGGTAAGACTTCGCTGGTGGAAGCGTTGTGCAAGCGGTTCCATGGCACGTACGACATCGTCGCGATTACCAACGACATCTACACCAAGGAAGACGCATTGATCCTGACGCGGTCTGGCGCTTTGCCGGAGGAGCGTATCCTTGGTGTCGAGACCGGTGGTTGTCCGCATACGGCCATTCGCGAGGACTGCTCGATCAACCTTGCGGCGATCGCCGAGATGCGGGCCAAGTTTCCCAAGGTCGAAATCATCTTGATCGAATCCGGCGGCGATAACCTCGCGGCGACCTTCTCGCCGGAGTTGGCCGATATCACTCTGTATGTGATCGACGTCGCGCAGGGCGAGAAGATCCCGCGCAAGGGTGGCCCAGGCATCACGCGGTCGGATTTGCTGATCATCAACAAAACCGATCTGGCGCCGCACGTAGGGGCCAACCTCGACATCATGGCATCGGACGCAAAAAAACAGCGCGGCGAGCGGCCGGTTGCTTTTACCAACATCCGTGCTGGCGAGGGTGTCGAGAAGGTCGCAGCCTTCATCGAAAAGGCGGGAGGGCTTGCGCGATGAAGGCTTCGTTCAATTCACGACCCAACCGGCTGACTACGGTATGTATGCTATCGCCCTAGTCGTGGTGGTCTTGCGCCCGCAATGACGATCGCGGACAACAGACGTAACAACGGTCTCTACTGACGCCCTACCGTACCGAGTTGGATTGAACCGCCGAATGCCGATGTCGCCCAGCTGGCCAGTTTATTTCCGGAATTGTCCTCATCGGCGGCAAATGCCGCGACGCCTGAGGTTGCGACTAGCAGGATGGCTAAAGTAGCGGTGATGATCGATTTCATGGGACGCTCCGTTTGGCTTGATGATCCGCTCGATGACCGAGGTTGCCGGACCAGCTCGTTTCAATCTCACCGGCGCCGGCATTCTGAGTTATGAGCATAAAGCGGACGCGGCGATATTCAGCCAATTGGATTATGCTGCTGCCATTGGCGGTTAGGCCGTTCAGCCGAAGTTGTCCTCCTGACCACTGGGTGCACTGGGACCAGCGCAACGACACCGCTTGCTTCGTCTCGCCGGCACAGCCATCGCCGCCACGGGCGCATTGCTGGCATTCGCCTGGGGCGAGCGCCCAAGACGTTGCAAGGCCGTCCCCATACGTGCTCAACTGGTCGTCCATGCAACGACTGCGACGGCTACGGGACAGCAACTCTTGCGCTATTCGATCTTCTCGATTGTCGCCCAAGCATTGCGCGGCAACAAGGACTGGAAGCCGGTGTGGCGTGAGCCGGTACCGAAACCGTCGTACGATGCGATCGTCGTCGGTGGTGGTGGTCATGGACTTGCCACCGCCTATTACCTCGCCAAGAACCACGGCCTGACCAACATCGCGGTGGTCGAAAAGAGCCATCTTGGCTCAGGCAACGTCGGGCGCAATACCACGATCATTCGCTCGAACTATCTGCTGCCCGGCAACACGCCGTTTTACGAGCACTCCCTCAAGCTATGGGAAGGGCTCGAGCAGGACATCAACTACAACGCGATGATATCGCAGCGCGGCTGCTTGAACCTGTACCATTCGGACGGCCAGCGCGACGCCTACGCCCGTCGGGGTAACGCCATGCGGTTGCTCGGTATCGACGCGGAATTACTCGACCGTGAGGGCGTACGCAAACTCTATCCGATGCTCGATTTCGACAACGCGCGGTTTCCGATCCATGGCGGCTTGTTGCAGAAGCGCGGCGGCAGCGTGCGGCATGATGCGGTGGCCTGGGGATATGCCCGGGCGGCCGACCAACGCGGCGTCGATCTGATCCAGAACTGCGAAGTCACCGGCATTCGGGTCGAGGCCGGACGTGTGAAAGGCGTAGAGACCACGCGCGGCTTTATCGGTGCGGCCAAAGTCGGTCTCGCGTGTGCAGGTAACTCGTCGCGCGTCGCATCGATGGCTGGGCTCAAGCTGCCGATCGAAAGCCATGTGCTGCAAGCGTTCGTATCGGAAGGCGTCAAGCCGTTGATCCCTGGTGTTGTCACGTTCGGCGCGGGCCACTTCTATATCAGCCAGTCGAACAAGGGCGGCTTGGTGTTCGGCGGCGGTATCGATGGCTACAACTCATACGCACAGCGCGGCAACCTGCCGATCGTCGAGGATGTCGCCGAGGAAGCCATGGCGATGATGCCGATGGTCGGCCGTTTGCGCGTGCTGCGCTCGTGGGGCGGCATCATGGACATGAGCATGGATGGCTCGCCGATCATCGACAAGACGCCGATCGATGGGCTCTATCTCAACGCTGGCTGGTGCTACGGCGGCTTTAAGGCGACGCCGGCTTCGGGCTGGTGCTTCGCGCACACGATCGCCAACAACGAGCCGCATAAACTCAATGCCGCGTTCCGCCTCGACCGGTTCCGCACCGGACACTTGATCGACGAAAAGGGCGCCGGCGCTCAACCTAATTTGCACTAGAAGGCCCGCCAACCAATGCGCATTACATGCCCCTATTGCGGCGAAAGGGACGCCCAGGAGTTCGCCTACTTGGGTGATGCAACCTTGGTGCGCCCCGAGACGCCCGTCGCGCAACCGATTGATGATCACGTGCTCGATGTCTGGCATGAGTACGTGCATTTGCGCGACAACCCAGCGGGTGAGCACAAGGAGCACTGGTACCATCAGGCCGGTTGCCGGCGGTGGCTCGTGGTGACCCGTGATGTGCGGACACACGCGATTGCTGGTCCGGCTATTCCGGCGGGGCACGCGGCATGAGCAGCACTCAACCGAGGCGCATTGCAACCGGCGGGCTGATTGATCGTTCAAAGCCGCTGCTGTTCAAGTTCGACGGCAAAACCTATCAGGGCCATGGCGGCGATACACTGGCCTCGGCGCTGCTGGCCAATGGTGTTTCGCTCGTTGGACGCTCGTTCAAATATCATCGCCCACGCGGCATTCTATCGGCGGGGCCTGAGGAGCCCAACGCAATTGTTGAGCTGCGCTCCGGTGCGCGTCGTGAACCCAATACGCGGGCGACGGTCGCCGAGCTTTACGATGGTCTCGAAGCGCGCAGCCAGAACCGCTGGCCGTCGCTCGCCTTCGATGTGCTGGGTGTGAACAATCTCGTGAGCCCGCTGCTGTCGGCAGGCTTCTACTATAAGACCTTCATGTGGCCGGCGTCGTTCTGGGAGAAGGTCTACGAGCCGTTGATCCGTCGCGCGGCCGGGCTCGGTAACGCATCCGGCCTCGAAGATCCAGATATGTACGAGAAGGCATTTGCCCATTGCGACGTGTTGGTGATTGGCGCGGGCGCGACCGGACTGATGGCAGCACTCGCCGCTGGCCGCTCGGGCGCGCGGGTGATCCTCACCGACGAGGATTTCGTAATGGGTGGACGAGCGATTGCCGAGCGTCGCGAGATCGATCGCATCCCGTCTGTCGAATGGGCGGCTCAGACCGTGGCGGAACTGGCCGCCATGCCGGAAGTCCGCCTGATGCCGCGCACCACGGTGTTCGGCGTCTATGACGGTGGAACCTATGGCGCGCTTGAACGCGTCAATGATCACGTGATCCAGCCACCGAGCCATCAACCGCGCCAGCGGACGTGGCGGATCATCGCCAAGCGCTGCGTCTTGGCGGCGGGCTCGATCGAACGGCCGTTGGTATTCGGCGATAACGACCGGCCGGGCGTGATGATGGCCGGCGCCGTGCGCAGCTACATCAATCGGTATGCGGTGTCACCCGGCGAGCGCGTCGTGGTGTTTGCCAACAACGACGACGCCGCACGATCGATCGGCGACATCACGCGTGCCGGCGGCATTGTCGAAGCGGTTGTCGACCCGCGTGTCGATCCAGCGGCGGACGTGAAACAGGCGGCCGACAATGTTGGCGCGCGGCTCATCCAAGGCGTCATCACGCGGGCCCATGGCACACGCGCCGTGCAGGGCGTCGATATAGAGAGTGCATCTGGCACTTCGCGACTGGAATGTGATCTGGTGGCGATGTCAGGCGGCTGGAGCCCGACCGTGCATCTGACGTCTCATTTGGGCGCGCGACCGGTTTGGAACGACAAGTTGTCGGGGTTCACGCCCGGCGACGTGCCGTCTGGGATGACCGTCGCTGGCGCGGCCAAAGGCACCTTCGCGCTGACCGATTGTTTGGCGGCGGGGGCTGCCGCAGGTCTCGATGCCGCATCTGCCGCTGGCTTCCGGCGCGCGCAAATCGAAGTGCCGGATGCCGACCCCGAGAGCACGGCGTCGTCGCCGCTATGGCGCGTGAAGAATGCCAAGGGCAAATCCTTCATCGATTTGCAAAACGACGTGACGACCGACGATGTGGCGCTCGCCCGTCAGGAAGGCTTCACCCGCGTCGAGCACTTGAAACGCTATACGACGCTCGGCATGGGCACCGAGCAGGGCAAGACCGCGAACGTCAACGGCCTCGCCATGATGGCGGAACTCAACTCCAAGACCATCGCCGAAACCGGCACGACAGTGTTCCGCCCGCCTTATACGCCGGTCGCCATAGGTGCACTCGCCGGCCACCATCGCGGGCGCGAAACCCGGCCGACGCGCTATGCACCAGCGCACGATTGGGCGAAACGTCAGGGCGCGAGCTTTATCGAAGCCGGTGTCTGGATGCGCGCCTCATACTTCCCCAAGCCCGGCGAGAAGGATTGGTTCGAAGCGACCGTGCGCGAGGTAAAAGCTGTCCGTAACAACGTCGGGATTTGCGATGTCTCGACGCTCGGCAAGATCGATATCCAGGGGGCCGACGCGGGCCGCTTTCTCGATCTCGTCTATACCAACACATTCTCGACTTTGCCCGTTGGACGCGCGCGCTACGGATTGATGTTGCGCGAGGACGGGTTTGTCATGGACGACGGCACCACGTCGCGGCTCGGGCCCGATCACTACCTGATGACGACGACCACGGTGAACGCCGGCAAGGTGATGCAGCATCTGGAATTTTGTCATCAGGTGCTGTGGCCCGGTTTCGACGTGCAGATGATTTCGGTATCGGATCAGTGGGCGCAATTCTCGGTGGCAGGCCCGAAGTCGCGCGACGTTCTGCGGCGGGTGATCGACAGCCAACACGACATTGCGAACGCGACATTCCCGTATATGGCCGCCGCCAACATCACCGCGATGGGTGGCATCGCGGCACGCCTTTATCGCATCTCGTTCTCGGGCGAGCTTGCCTACGAAATTGGCGTGCCCGCGCGCTATGGCAGCGCACTGGCCGATGCTATCATGGAAGCCGGGGCCAGCTTTGGCATCACGCCTTATGGTCTCGAAGCGCTCAACGTCATGCGCATCGAGAAGGGCCACGTGACGGGCGCCGAACTCAATGGGCAGACCACCGCCCGAGACTTGGGGGTGGGCCGGATGCAATCCACCAAGAAGGACTACATCGGTCGCATCATGAAAGAGCGAGCGGGGTTGATCGATCCAGACCGGGCGTCGCTTGTCGGCGTGCGGCCGGTGGACAAGACGGCGCGGTTGCGCGCTGGTGCACACTTCGTTCCGCAGAACATGGAAGCCAACGGCGACAACGATCAGGGCTACATGACCTCGTGCGCCTATTCGCCATCGCTCGACAGCTGGATCGGACTCGGCATGCTGGCGCGCGGGCCGGCCCGGCACGGTGAAGTCATTCGCGCCGTCGATCTGTTACGTGGTGGCGATACGCTGGTCGAGGTTTGTTCGCCCGTATTCTACGATCCGGAAGGAGTGCGCCTGCGTGATTGAAGCTCCAGCAACGCTCACTTCATCGGCCCTCGACGGGTTCATGCACCCCGGCCGCTATGGCCGTGCAGCCGGCCCGGCAGGCGTCGTCGCACGCGAACGCCGTAACGTTGCGATCGCCAGTATGATTGCTAAACGCGGACAGATAGCCGCGCTCAGCGCCAAGATCAAAGCGCGGACCGGACTTGATTTACCGATGACACCTCGCTTCGCGAATGTCGGTCATTTGGGCTTTTTGTGGACGGCACCTGGCCAATGGTTGGCGTCGGCCGAGGGTGAAGCCGGCGCCGCATTCGCCCAGGAACTCGCGTTGGACTTGGCCGGGCTGGCGGCGGTGACCGATCAATCCGACGGGCGCGTGCTCATTCGGGTTGCGGGCGAACGGGTGCGCGACATGCTCGCCAAGGGCTGCATGATTGATCTGCACCCGAGCACGTTCAAACCCGGCGACACCGCCATAACGCCAATCGCGCTGTTGACTGTACAAGTTACCCGATTGGCCGATGATGCTGGCGCGACCGTTTTCGAGCTCGCCGCCATGCGCAGTTTTGCACCGAACCTTTGGCACTGGCTCGAAGCGTCTGCGGCGGAATTCGGGCTGGACGTGGCCTGAAGCGTGTCGTTCGCAAAAATTATTCAGCTAGCAGTTCAGTTTTCATCCGCTTTGTTGCCAAAGTCAGCTCAGATAGTTCGTCCAAGCTCGGCCGCTCATTTCGCGGCGGCAGCGACCGCACTCCCTATTGTGGGATGCGTGGATTCTACAGTGGGCGTATCATGGTCAGACCAGCAAACTGTACATTTGGAACGGCGTTGACGGTGGCTTTTGCCGCCATTTTTTTGGCCTCGTGCGGTATCGAGGCAGCGGGTCCGGCGGAAGCCAAATCGCCGGCCGAACAGATGGCCGAGCGTTTCGCCGAGACGAGTTCGGCGCCCGCACCTACTCATCAGATGGAAGCTGCAACTCAGAAATCCGACACGGCGGCCAAGGCCGCTGACGACGCACAACAATTTGCGGCCAAAAAGCGTGCGGCCGAGGTCGCGGCCAAGCGGGCAGAAGAAAAAGCGCGCAAGGCTGCGGCAACGGCTGCCGCTGCGAAATCGGCTGAGCAATTGAAGGCCGATGAAACTGAGATGCTGGCTAACGCCCGGCTCGAAGCAGAATCGCGGCGTGTAGAAATGGAGACGGCCCGCATCGAGCGTGAGATGGCCGAAGTCGCAGCGATCGCGGCCGAAAAGGCAAAGGCCGATGCCAGTGCCGAGAGCCACCGTCTGGCGCTGGAACAGCGAGCGACCCAGATCGCCGCTGCTGCCGCCGCGAGCAAAGCTGCGGAGGCGCAAAAGAAGGCGGACGAACTTCGCCTGGCTGAAGAGCGTCGCCTGGCCGAAGAGAAGTTGATTGCTGACGCAAAGGCCGCCGAAAGCGCGCGGATCAAGATGGCCGAGGAGGCAATTGCAAAGGCTGCCGAGCAAGCGCGGGCCGCAGAGCAAATGCGCGTTGCCGAAGTGAAGGCGCTCGAAGCAAGGCGCGAAGCGGAGGCCCGGGCCCTATCGGAAAGTCTGCGCCGTGCCGATGCTATTCGCGAGGCGAGGGCGGCAGCGCTGAAACAGGACGAGACCTCTTCGATCATGTTATCGCCGCCGGCGCCTGCGTCGCCAGCCGTTATGCCGGTGCTCAGCAAGCCGGAGCCCGAAGTCCGAATGGCCATGCCTCAGCACGGCCGGGCGCCGGCGCGTGCCACGATTTTAATCGTCATGGAAGCAGGCAATAAGGGCATCCGCCGTTTTGAAAAAACGGCAGACCCCGTCCTGTGCGTGAATGATGGCTGTTACGTCAGCGAAGGGGCCTTGAAACCAGCGGTCATGCGGGAGCGCAACAAGGTGCTCGGTTTCGCCAACACGCTAGGCGCGCGCGCCGGTGCCTGCCAGCGCTCGCTTGGTTGCACGTTTCGCGGTGTCGATCTCGCCAGCACCGGCGGGTTCATTCAGCCGGTCGACATGAAAATGGTGGCGCACGACCGCCGCGAAAGTCAAGTTCTGGATGCGGATTCAGATTGCCGTCTCGATGGAGCACGCCTGTCATGCCGGCGGCCGGTGACGACCGCAACATATCGGCTTTGGGTGGTGCCAGAAGCGCTTGCCGATAAGGCTGGCGCTGCTGCCCTCGAAGCGGCGGTTCGCGAGGGACTGCCGTCCGGTCACAGCGCTGGGCTAGCGCAATAAGGGATCAGGCGGCGCTTCGTGATGCGGCCAGATCGGCGACTTCGCCGGTCTGCGCCGTTGAACAATCGAGAGAGCTTGATACGCCAAGCCAGCGCTTGCGATCGGCTTGCGCATCGAGATCGTCGCGGATGGCGTCGAGATCGAATCCTGCTTTCTCAAGTGCCGCCAAAACGCAGTCGACCGGTTGGCTGCGTGCGCTTGTCGCCGCCCAGATGATGGCCGAGCGAATGCCGGATTTGCAATGCGCAACGACCGGGCCATCGAGACCCCGCAATGCATCGGCCATGCCTTCCACCACCGCATCCGTGAACAGGTCGTGCTTGGCAGCCGGAACATGGCGAAACACCAAACCAGCGCGCCAGGCAAGCGCTGCTTCGGTCTTGGCGAGCATCTGATCGGCTTCTTCGCCGTCCGGCCTGTTGGATATGATGCTGGCGATGCCGCGGCTTGCGAGGAACGCGAAATCGCCCGGTGTAAGGGCTGCGGCGACGGCAAATTCCGGCGTGATCCAGGTCAACTGAGGTTCGATGAAGGTCGACTGCATTTGATACCCGATAGTGTGCAATGGAGATTTATTTGCTACGCCGATGCTGTAAATGGCACCGCCGGCCCTGCCCCGCAAGCACTTATGGAGCAAAGTGTAAAAAAATTTCCTAATTTTTCAATTGACGCGGCCGTCGCCGCACCTGCATGCTCGAAAATGCGGGTTGCGGCGCAAAGTTATTCCATTCTGAATTGGACATATGATGCTCGATGAGATGGATCTGAAAATTCTCGATATCCTGCAGAAAGACTGCACGCAGCCGGTGGCCGAGATCGGCAAGGCGGTGGGGCTGTCTACCACTCCCTGTTGGCGCCGTATTCAGAAGATGGAAGATGCCGGTGTGATCCAACGTCGCGTGGCCTTGCTCGAACCCAAGTCTGTGGAAGCTGGCGTTACGGTCTTTGTATCGATCTCGACCAATCATCACGCGCTCAGCTGGCTCGAAGATTTTCACAAGGTGATCGTCGAGTTTCCCGAGGTCGTTGAATTTTATCGGATGAGTGGGGCGGTAGATTATCTGCTCCGTGTCGTGGTGCCCGACATTGCGGCCTACGATGCGTTCTATAAGAAGCTGATCTCGAAGATCGAACTATCGAATGTGTCGTCTGCATTTGCGATGGAGCAGATCAAATGCACCAGCGCCCTTCCGCTCGAATTTGCACGCCGCAGAATCAAGGCCGCAAACGGAATGTAGTCGCGCCTTAGAACCGCTATTCGGTCCCCTGATTGACGTGTCCGTATTTCGCGAGCACCGCGCGAGCACGCTCAGCGACGCTGTCGGCAATGGCTGCATGCCCTTCAGCCGTCGGGTGGAACGCCCCCGAGTAGGTCGCAGCCAGCAGTAGCTGGAACCACGAGAAGCTTTGCAGCTTCAGCACCTTCTGAGCCAGCGACGCGGACACGTGGAAGTTGCCCGTGAGGAAGGCATCGTTGGGAGTGCGGAACCAGCGTTGACGGCTAGCATACGGTTGATAGTCGGCCGGATTGTACGGCTCCCAATCGCCGCCCGCCATCTTGCGCGGTAATCTCAGATCATCGGCCGATGACAGCGCATTGGCGTTATAGCCGGCGCATATGCCGCGCCCGAGGAATGCCCGGCGATGGGCGTCGGCAAATGTCCAACCATGCAACTTGGCAGCCGACTTCATCATGCTGTTCAGTTTTTCGGCAACAGCGCTGCTCTCTTTTGCCTTCGCCGCACTTAATTGAAAATCGCTGACGACGTCGAGACCGGCGCGCCCATCGGGGCAAACACTACGGCCGTCTTCAAGGATGGCGAGACCTGGATACGCTGTGAGAATAACGCGGTCGCTCTCCTCCCATGGCAGATGGAGGATGTTGTGAATGGCCCGGTTGAACGATTTGTACCGGTCCTCCAATTGCACGATCTGAAGGCCAGCTTCGGCGGGGCCATGAACCTGGCCGAACCAGCCGCCGAGCTTCTTGAGGATCGACTGGTCAGCCAAAACCGCGTTGGCGACGAGCCGGGCAAAGCCAACGTCGTTGCCGCCGATCGATAGCATCAGAATATCGATCTTGCGGGCCTGTTCCGCCTCGCATTTGCGTAGTACCAACCCACCCTTGAGATCGGGGATTTTGCCGCCGATGTGATAGGCCTCGGGCAAATCCTGCATGCGGGCTTCCTTGGACCCGCACTGGGCTTCGGCAACTGCCGAAATCTGCGAGTATTCAGGCGGGTTGGGAACCCATTCGTTGCCTTTGTAACGTAAGAAAAGGCCGGTCGTGACCTCTGCTCCCGAACATGCGGCGCCGACGTACGTCACCGATCTGTGCGGCTCTTCGACCGCCAGCTGTAGCGCCGCTCGCAATTGATGCGAATAGAGCGAGCGGTGACACGCCTGGTCGATCCAGCGCGCGTTCTCTTCGATGAACTTGGCGTCGCCGATCTGGCTCCACTCGCCGACGCGCGCGGGATAACCGGCGAGGCTTGAATCCTTAGCCCCATCGCCATAGTCTGCCGCCCGCTCCCGCGAGAACCGCACCGGTACATCGGGGTTGCCTTCGCCGGAACCAAAGCTGTCGCCCATACCGACGATCAGCAGATCGGTGACTTTCAATTCGGCGCGGGCAACTTCCAGACCGCCGACCTCGACGGTCAGGCCCATGCCGTCGGGATAGGATACGTCGAGGCTGAGCGGCTCGCTGCACAGCTTGGTGATGGCTTTGCCGCGGACCAGCGATTTGCCTTTCGGAGCGGTCAGCCAGACGCACTCGACCGAGGTCGCATCCTCGATGCCGCGCATTTCCACGAGCACGGTATGGGTGGTTGGATTGACGTAGACGCTCTTGTTTCCGCACACGTGCCGATTGCGCTTCGAATCCCAACAGGTCTTGCCGACCACCGTCGACGCCCAACCATCGGAGTGGCGGCTTGCAAGCAGACGCTCGGCCGCAAGCACCGGACTGCGCCGCTCTTCGTCTGTGAGGTCGGCCCAGGTTGCACGATGAATTTCGGTGCTCGCGGGGTCGTCGAAAAAGCGAAACGGGTTTTCAACGCGCCAGGCGATTGCGGGCTCTGCTGAGGCACCCGGCGATACCGCCGCGATACCAATCCAGCCGATGGTCGCAAGGGTGAGTAGCGGCAGCAATCGCGCAACGATCATTGGTGCAAAGTTCATGGTGCAAACCTCGTTTGCGTCGTCGAATGCCGGCGCATCCCAGACGTTATACCTTGCCGCTCGAATGGCAGCGCCAAAGACGCCAGACCCTGCGCAAGGGATTGATCTCGACCGAAGCGCGCAGATCGAAACGCTCTAGGTGCAGAGCCCCTAAATAGGGCTCCACGAGGGCAACCGGCAGGAACGCCGTCCGTTCGCGCCGGGTCATTTGTCGCATCTGTCGCGAAATTGCGGCGAGATCTCGGCGGGCGAGGTCACTCAGCGTTTGCATTATGGCGGCCAGTCCAATGGTGTCTTGCGCTGTTGGAGGCGTTGCTCCCGGTAGTGGCAGCAGCAATCGGCCGTGCGCCAAGGTGGCTGGCGTTTCCAGCAATACGCGCGCGAGGCCATATGCCCGCCCGCAACTGGTGGCGAGGCCGGGATTGGCCGGGCTGCCGGCAATGGCAGCCGAGAGCGCGAAAAGCGTGCCATCGATGCGGTCGACATAGTGTGTGAGAGCGTTGACATCGCCGAATGATCTGTCGTCGAGGCTGTCCTCGTGCGCGTCGATCAGTTCGATCAGCCGA
Organism: Hyphomicrobiaceae bacterium; assembly: GCA_031367505.1. Classification (GTDB taxonomy): domain Bacteria; phylum Pseudomonadota; class Alphaproteobacteria; order Rhizobiales; family Hyphomicrobiaceae; genus JAKFWF01. Next base: position 49,568 of record JANLPY010000629.1, read on the forward strand.
TGGGCTGGCAAGCCGCGCCGGTTCATCGTTGCGATAATAGCCGATGCAACCGGATGGCCGCCGCTCGACTGATCGCGGATGCGCTCGTGCCACCACTGCAGGCGGATGCGTCCCATCATCGGTTCGGTGACAAACGCTGGAATGCGGCCGACCTCACCGGCAAAAGCCGCCAGCGCGATCAAATCGGCGCGGAACTCAACCGGCCCAAGCAATGCTGACAGATATCGATCGCGTTCGTGGGCGCGCGCGGTGATTGACACCACGTCTGCGCCGCCGTCAACCGGAGTGGCGAGACTGTCGTTCACGTCAGTAGAGATGCGCTGCCGCGATCATGACGAACGTCACGGGGACGGCGAGGATCAAGTTCAGGCGGGCATAGATGCGAACGGTGTCGCGGGCACGCGCCTTGGCATCGGCATCGCCCGCGGTTTCGCCAAGTACGATCTTGATGTTCGGCCAAATCTTGAAATGCACGAACGCCCACATCGCGACGCCAGCGAGGGTACCACCCCATAGCAAGGCATTGCGCAGCGGGGGCACGTATACGGCCGACGTGAAGACGAGCCTGTCGAGCAAGTACCCGCTGGTGAGCAGCAGCAGAACGCCGGTGAGCAGCACCGCGTGCGACGTATGCCGGAAGGTCATGGCGACTTTCGGCACGATGTGTTTGTGGATCGCCGCTTTGCCGGCGTCATCGGCATCGCGCAGCGCTGCGAGCTGGATGAAATTCACGAACCAGATCATGCCGACCCAGATGATGGCAGCAAAGACGTGCATCCATCGCAACAAGAATGCGATCAGGCCAATCCGGTCGACGCCGGCGAGCGCGACCCACGCAATCAGAATGACCAGCGAGATCACCAATCCAACGATGAGTGATTTGACGGGGTTCTTCAGAATGTCGTCCATGCGTGCAGCCTCCCGGGCATTCAATCGACCGCCAGCAGAGCCGCGGATACGGGCCGCTGTTCGGCCAGCAAGATATTATAGGTGCGTGCGGCAGCGCCTGTGTCCATGATTTCAAGACCAACCAGCTTGGCTTCGAAGGCGCGCCGCAGATCGAGCGACGGAAAAACTTGGGAACGGCCGGTGCCGAGCAGCAGGAACTGCGGCCGTTCGAGTTCGCCGAGCGCTCGCGCCAGGGTCGCGATTGAAAGATCGCCAGGGGCAACCGCATCCCAGGCCCACACGCCGCTTGGCAGGCACAGGATCGAGCCGCGATGACTCATGCATGCAAAGCGAAAGCCGCCATTACCGTAAGCATCGATCGGGCTGCGGCCGGGGAAATGGCCGGCGAACGCAGTGGGCGTTGGAGCAGCCTTAGCCGTCATAAGCCTACCGCTCACCCCTTCTTGTTGGCGGACGCTATGCCCGCCGCAACCTTTTCGCCGGTCCACCCGTCGCGCTTGAGGCCGAAGGCGAGCAACATCGAGGCCGCCACGAAGATCGACGAGTAGGTGCCGATCGCAATCCCGAAGAGCATTGCAAGCGAGAAGCCGTGGATGACCTCGGTGCCGAACACATAGAGCGCGAGCACCGCGAGGCCGGTGACCACCGATGTGAGCACGGTGCGCGATAGCGTTTCGTTGATCGCGAGGTTCATCAGATCAATCAACGGCATCTTTTTGTATTTGCGGAGGTTTTCCCGGATTCGATCGAACACGACGATCGTATCGTTGATGGAATAGCCGGCCAAGGTCAACAGTGCCGCGACCACCGTCAGATCGAACTCGAGCCACAGGAACGAAAATAGGCCAATGGTGATGAACACGTCGTGGATCAGAGCCACGATGGCTGCGACGGCGAACTGCCATTCGAAACGGAACCAAACGTAGGCGAATATGCAGAACATCGAGGCGATCACCGCGATGATGGCGGTGCGCTTGAGTTCCGAGGAGATCGCGGGCCCAACGATCTCTTCGCGCTGGATCTTTGTACCTTCGCCAAGTGCAGCCCTGATTTTTTCCGAAGCGGCCTTCTGGCTCTTATCATCAGCCTGCTGCGGAACACGGATAAGCGCATCGGTGCCGGTCGTGCCGGCTGACTGCACCTGAACGTCGCCAAACCCCAGCTTATTCAACTTCTCGCGCAGCGAGCTGATATCGAGGCTGCCGGTTGTAGATTGGATTTCAAGCAGCGCCCCACCCTTGAAGTCTACGCCGTAGTTCAATCCTTTGGTCATCAGTAGAACAATGGAAATTAGCGCCAGTACCCATGACAATCCGACGAATAACCGGCGTTTACCAACGATGTCCCATTTCGTGCCGTGCGGGAAGAAATCTACGCCCTTGAACATCAGGATTGTCTCGCTGGTTTGAAGGACAGGGGTGGCGCCATTTTCGTTTTGCTTTTCTGGACCTTGAGCCACCACCAAACGAGCAGCCGCGTGATCGTGAAGGCCGTGAAGATCGTAGTCAAAATGCCGAGCGAGAGCGTAATTGCGAAGCCGCGGATCGGGCCGGAGCCCAGCATGAACATCACGACACCGGCAATCAGCGTCGTCGATTGACTGTCCAAGATGGTCGCGAATGCACGCTCGAACCCTTGATCGATCGCCATAATTGTCGTCTTGCCGTTACGCAGTTCTTCACGCATGCGCTCGTAGATCAGAACGTTGGCGTCGACCGCCATGCCGATCGTCAACACGATGCCGGCGATACCGGGCAATGTCAGTGTCGACCCCATCATCGACATGATGGCAAATACGAGCATGACGTGCAGTGCGGCGCCGATGACGGCGAAAAAACCAAACAAGCCGTATGCGAATGTCATGAAAGCGACAACGGCCAAAAAGCCAATTGCCGCCGCCTGTTTTCCAGCCTTTATCGAGTCCGCACCCAAACTCGCGCCGACCACCCGTTGTTCGACGATGCTCAGTTTTGCTGGCAGCGCGCCGGATCGCAGATTGGTGGCCAGGTTATTGGCTTCGGCGATCTGGAAGTTACCGGTGATCTGCCCGGTGCCGCCCAAAATCGGTTCGTTGATACGGGGCGCGGTAATTACCTTGTTGTCGAGAACGACCGCGAATCGACGGCCGGTGTTCTCCGACGACAGCTTGCCGAACGTCTTCGCTCCCGATTGATTGAAACGGAACGACACGATCGGCTCGTTGGTGCGCTGATCGAAGCCTGGCTGGGCGTCAACGAGTTGTTCGCCGGTTACCGAGCTGCGTGTTTCGATCAATTCCTCGCCACCATCGCGGCTGGGGAGGATCTTGTAACCTGGTGGAATGCGCCCCGCTCGAGCTTCCTCGACACTCATCGTCGGATGCACCAAGTGGAAAGTTAGCTTGGCGACATCGAAGCAGGGTTCGATGACTTTGACATCTTCGATGCCGGGGGCTTGCAGCAAAATCCGGTCGGTGCCCTGGCGCTGGATAACCATTTCCTTGTTGCCACCCGGATCGCAACGGTTGCGCACGATTTCGACGGCGCTGCCGATGGCGGCTGTAACGCGTGCCACCGTACCCGGTGCGGTTGGCTTAAGGAGAACGGCGTCCGTGCCTTCGCGTGTAATGTCGAGGTCGAGAGCCCCGGAGCCCGTAATATCTGCGCCCGAGATCGGCTGGGCCAAGCCGCGCAGTGCTTTGAAGGCCGCGTCCAGATCTTCCGCCTTGAGCAGACGTACGACAACGCCGCCCTGAGCAATGCCGACACTTTGGAAGCCGAGCTTCTCCTTCAGCATCGCGCCGCGTGCCTGGTCGCGGATCTTGTCGAGCCAGTCGCGTCGCAACTCTTCGGTGTCCATGCCGGCCAGCACGTGGGCGCCACCCTGCAGATCGAGACCCAGGTTGATACCCGACTTCGGCAGGAAGTTTGGATAGCTTTCTAGAACGGATGGCGACAAGAAATTCGGCACGCAAGCGAGCAATCCGAACAGGCAGATGCCCACGATCGCGATGATCTTGCCTCGGGTAAAATGCAGCATTTCAGTCTACTCATCGTTGATGGCACCCGGCGCGTCCCTTGTGGGAAGCCGGCCGCCGGGTGCGGTAAAAGGTGCTCGCTGCCGGATGCGGGAAGTGCCGATCCTAGTCTTAAGCGGCTTTGACCGGTTCGCCCTTGTTGCGGACGTCGGAAATCGAGGACTTGAGTACGCGTACGCGCGTGTCCTTCGCGATTTCGACTTCCAACTCGTTGTCATCCTTGACTTTAACAACCGTGCCGATGATGCCGCCGGCGGTGACAACCGTATCGCCGCGCTTCACCGACGAAATAAGATCTTTATGTTGCTTCATCCGTTGCTGCTGTGGACGCCACAGGAGGAAATAGAAGATCGGCAGGACCAGCAACAGCGGCACGAGCATGTTGATCAATGGATCGGGGCCGGCACCGGTGGCTTGGGCGTAAGCTGGGGAAATGAACATCGACTGTCAGGTGCCTCGGGCTCGTGTGGAATTCAACATGGGCGAAATGGAAGACACGCATGTGGCCGTCTTTCCGGGCTTTTGCAAGCTCCGCCAGCGGCCATACGCGTAACACTGGCGTTTCTACAGCGTAACCTTGCGTCAATCAACCAAACCCGGAAGGGGCCGGTCTGCCTCGCCCTTGATAATTCGATCGAGGGTGGGCCCATGCGCGCATCCCCCGCAAAAGCTACCGCGCCTCCTTGTCATCGCCCCAGGATCAGCCTAGGAACGCCATAATTACGGTGCGGGCGATGAAGTCGTTGCGCCACAGCAATTCTAATGAGGTTACCCGGCCATGTCCGTGCGCCGTTTGCATCCAGACCAGCCACGCTCGTTCACGTTCAATGCCGACAATCTCGCTTGGGCAAAAACGGTCATCACGAAATATCCTGAGGGTAAGCAGGCCTCGGCCGTGATCCCGCTTCTATGGCGGGCGCAGGAGCAGGAGGGCTGGTGCACTGAACCGGCGATCCGCTACGTCGGCGAAATGCTTGGCATGGCGTACATCCGGGTCTACGAGATCGCCACGTTCTACACCATGTTCCAGCTGTCGCCAGTCGGCAAAAAAGCCCACGTGCAAGTGTGCGGCACGACGCCGTGTCTGTTGCGCGGTGCCGACAAGCTGATCGAGACGTGCAAATCCCGCATCCATCATGACGCGCATCATCTCTCAGCCGACGGTCAATTCAGTTGGGAAGAAGTCGAGTGCCTGGGATCGTGTGCCAATGCGCCGATGGTGCAGATCTTTAAAGACACATACGAAGACCTGACGCCTGAGTTGCTGGAAAAGGTACTTGACGGGTTCGCCAGGGGTCAACCACCGAAACCCGGTTCTCAGACCGGCCGTCAGGCGTCGTGTCCGGCGGGCGGGCCGACCACGCTCAAAGATATGGCAAAGGCGCGCTGAAACGAGAATGGTCCAAACACCACAACCACCAACGACAAATTTCGGACTGCTCGGCTTGCATGCTGCGATCGCTGCTGCTTTCTTTTTTGTACTCCAATACTGGGGCTTCAATGCCAGCTTGAATATGTCGATCGTCTGGGCCATCGCTGGCGCGCTCGGCGCTTCGTATCTCAGTTGGTCTCAACAATCGCGCAATGGCGGAAACTGATCGATGCTCGCTGACAAAGACCGCATTTTTACCAATATCTACGGCTTCCAGGATGCCGGCCTAGCTGCTGCTAAATCGCGTGGCACCTGGGAGCGCACCAAAGAATTCGTCGATAAGGGCCATGATTGGATCATCAACGAGGTCAAGGCGTCGGGTCTCCGCGGGCGTGGCGGCGCTGGCTTTCCAACCGGGCTCAAGTGGAGCTTCATGCCCAAGGCCGATACCCGGCCATCGTATCTCGTGATCAATGCCGACGAAAGCGAGCCGGGCTCCTGCAAGGACCGCGAGATCATGCGGCACGAGCCGCTCGTGCTGATCGAGGGGGCCTTGATCGCGTCCTTCGCCATGCGCGCGCACGTATGCTACATCTACCTGCGCGGCGAATACATCCGTGAGCGCGAGCGGCTGCAGGCGGCCGTCGACGAGGCCTATGCGGCGAAGCTAATCGGCAAAGATAACGTGCACGGCTGGGATCTTGAGGTCGTGCTTCATCACGGCGCCGGCGCCTACATCTGCGGCGAAGAAACGGCCATGCTGGAAAGCTTGGAAGGCAAGAAGGGGCAACCACGCCTCAAACCGCCATTTCCCGCCAACGTCGGTCTCTATGGTGCGCCAACGACCGTCAACAATGTCGAGAGCATTGCCGTGGTGCCGGCCATCCTGCGGCGTGGCGCGGGTTGGTTCTCCGCACTCGGCAAGCCGAACAATACCGGCACCAAACTGTTCCAGATTTCCGGCCATGTGAATAATCCGTGCGTCGTCGAGGAGGAGATGGGCATCCCATTGCGCGATCTCATCGACACCCATTGTGGCGGCGTTCGCGGTGGTTGGGACAACCTGTTGGCAGTCATTCCTGGCGGCTCTTCCATGCCCCTATTGCCGGCGTCTCAATGCCAGGACCTAACGCTCGACTTCGATACCTTGTCGAAGCTCAAATCCGGCATGGGGACGGCCGCCATCATCGTGATGGACCAGTCGACCGACATCATCAAGGCGTTCGCGCGCATTGCATATTTCTACAAGCACGAGAGCTGCGGCCAGTGCACGCCGTGCCGCGAAGGTACAGGCTGGATGTGGCGCGTGCTGGAGCGCATGGCCAAGGGGCAGGCAGAAAAACGCGAGATCGATTTGTTGTTCGACGTGACGAAACAGATCGAAGGGCATACCATCTGTGCGCTTGGTGAGGCAGCGGCTTGGCCCGTTCAAGGCCTGATCCGCAATTTTCGCCATGTGATAGAAGAGCGGATTGATCAATATCAAGCCGCACACCGCGACGCGGCCGAGTAATTGTAATAATCTCACCTAGACGGAAACGGAGTTCGACTACCTATGAGTGGCTTCAAGATACCCGATTTCAACGATCGACAATCGAGCGCGCTTAAGGCGAAGCAAGCGGCGCTGGAAAAGTTCAAGGCGAAACCGAAACCCGACGACCCCGAGTTCAAGGCGCGTCAAGCAGAGCTGCTGCGCATCGAAACCGAGCGTCAGGTGCGGCGCGAGGCTGCCCGTCAGACCAAACTTTTGGCCGATGCCCAGGCGGCTGCCACGCGTGAAGCCGAAATGATTGCCAAGAAAGCGGCCGAAGAGGCGGCTTACGAGGCCGAAATCAGGGCTCAAGAGGAGCTTGAGGTCAAGCAAAAGGCGGCTCGCGATGCTCGCTATGCTGCACGTAAAGCTGGCAAGAAGGGCTGATTACCGCACGACTGTGACACGAATGTTGTCATTTGGTTGACCTCGGCCGGAACAGGCCGGGGAAGCCACTGCAATTATGTACCAATCTTTAGAAATAATTGTTTTGCGAATGCCACGCATTCCACGGGCCATCGTTCGCGCCCCTGGTGTCATCTATGATCTGGATGATTCCAGCGAATCACGCGGAGATGTGTATGCCCGATTCTATCGTAGCCAATGCGAGCACGACGGCGTTCGTCACGATCGGTGCTTCCGTCTCCAGCGCCATTGATACATTGGGTGATCATGACTGGTTCAAAGTCACCTTGAACGCGGGCCAGACGTACATTTTCAATGTGGATGCATCGGCGGCCTTCACCGATTCGTATATCAGCGTTCGCAACAGCTTCGGCACCGAACTGGCATTTAACGATGATATCGTCTCCGGTATCAACCGCAGTTCGCAAGTCGTATTCACGCCGGTCACGAGCGGCGTTTTCTTTCTCGATGTGTCGGGATTCAATGAAAGTTATTTGGGTAACTACACCCTTCGCGCCGCAACTTTGCCGGCCTACACGATTGATCAAATTGCCACCTATTTGATTGATGGCGGTGTTCCTGGCAGCGGGTTCCATTTTGCGACGACGTCAATCACGTTCAACGTGCAAGGACTGACTGTTGCCGAGCAGTCGTTGGCGCGCCTGGCATTGCAGGTGTGGGACGAGGTTGGAAGTTTCACGTTCGTCGAAACAACCCAAACCGCGCAAATCAGTTTTACTGACGCTGGCTCCAACATCGCGCAGACCAGCTCGGATGGCTTCAGCGCGACCGTGCAGATTTCGTCCGACTGGAACAGCGGTATCACCGCGATCAACAGCTACAGCTTTCAAACCTACTTGCATGAGATCGGCCACGCGCTCGGACTGGGCCATGGCGGGCCATATAACGGCAGCGCCACCTATGGCATCGACAACATCTATTCGAACGATAGTTGGGCCAACTCGGTCATGTCGTACTTCACCCAGGAAGAAGCGGGTACGGGAACCTACGACTATGTGATGGGGCCACAGTTGGCCGACATCGTCGCGATCGCCAATCTTTATGGTGCTTCGACGACGACGAGGTCCGGCGATACGACGTACGGATTCCATTCGAACGCCAGCCAACTCTATCACTTCGATGACGCAATCTATGGCGGATTTGCGCCAGCTCTCACGCTCTTTGACAATGGCGGCAACGATACGCTGGACGTATCAGGTTATTCGCAAGCGCAACGGATCAACCTCAACGCCGAAACGCACTCCGATGCCGGTGGCGAGATCAACAACATAGCGATCGCGCGCGGCAGCGTCATTGAAAACGCGATCGGTGGCAGCGGCAATGACAACATCACCGGCAACGCTGTGGACAATTTGCTCTGTGGCGGAGGCGGTAGCGATACGCTCAACGGCGGCGACGGCAACGACACGCTGATTGGTGGCATCGGGGCCGATGTCTTGAATGGCGGGTTGGGCATCGATACAGCGAGCTATGTGACGGCGGCTGCGGCGGTCGTGGTCAATCTCAGCGCGCCTGGTGGAAACACCGGTGATGCTGCCGGGGACACCTATTCTTCGATCGAGATCCTCACAGCCTCGGATAATAATGACACTCTCTATGGCTCGGCATCCGGTGAGACGATCAATGGCGGGCTCGATCAGATTTTTGGTTTCGGCGGCAACGACACGCTAAACGGCGGAGCTGGCAACGACGTCATCGACGGCGGCGCGGGCGTCGACACGATGGATGGTGGCGATGGCAGCGACATTTTCTTTGTCGACGTCACCACCGACGTGGTGATCGAGAACAACGCGGTGCAAGCCACCGGCGGTTTCGACATCGTGATCGCGACAGCGAACTTCACGTTGGCGGCGAACATCGAGCAGCTCGTCTTGCGTGGCGCGGCGAACTCCGGCGTCGGTAACGACTGCGACAACATTCTCTACGGCCTTGAATCAACGCTCGCGCTGACCTTTGATGGTGGCGCTGGCAACGACGTGATCTACGGCTCGACGGCCGGCGGCAACACGCTGATCGGCGGCGATGGCGTCGACACGCTGTTGATGTATGGTGGCAACAACAACGCCAATGGCGGGCTCGGCTCGGACATCTATTACACCTACACATTGAGCGATGCGCTCTCGGAAGCCGGCGGCGACGGCATCGATACGGTGTACTCCAATCATTCGATTGCGGTTGGCGATGGGCTCGAGCAGATCATCCTTTATGGGACGGCGACGTCGGCGGTATCGACCAGCCTGACCGACAACAACATCCTGTTCGGCAACTCGACGACGGGTGCGGTGACGCTTGACGGCGGCGGCGGCGCCGACGTGTTGTTCGGCGGCAGTTTCGCCGACACGCTGATCGGCGGCGCGGGTGTCGATTTGTTGTTCGGGTTCGGCGGGGCCAACAATCTGCAGGGCGGCGATGCCACCGACATCTACTATCTGCAAAGTGGCCTCGACGTCATTACCGAGACCGTGAGCGGCGGCTTCGATACAGCGTACACGCAGTTTGCTGGCACGACGACGCTGGCGGCAAACGTCGAACAGTTGATCTTGTATGGGGCCGCGACCGGCGGCCTCGGCAACGGCGGCAACAACTATCTCTATGGCCACATCGCCTCGCAAGCGGTGACGCTCGATGGCGCCGGCGGCAACGACTATTTGCTCGACTCGGGATTCAGTGGCGACGTGTTGATCGGCGGCGCTGGCAACGATCAGCTCGACCTGCGCACCGGCGGCAACGACGTGATCAAGTTCGCGGCGGGCTCGGGCAATGACATCGTGTACGGCTTCGACGCCAATCCGGCCGGTGGGCAAGACATCATCGACGTCTCCGGGCGTGGCTTCTCCGCGGCGAGCATTGGCGGCGCGATCGTGGTATCGGCCTCGGGCGGCGATACGTTCGTCACCATCGGTGGTGATACAATCCAGCTCACCGGGGTATTGAGCACCGATATAACGGCGAACGATTTCGTGTTCTGAGCAGGTACCAATGCCGAAGCTGGCGGCCGACGAAAACCGTCCTATGAACGGGCAGAATGCCGGGCTATAGTGTATGGCAGGTGCCCGACGGGTGCCTTCCGTATATTGCCAAGAGGTTGCCTGTGCGCGCGCTTGTCGTAGAAGATGATCCCGATCTCAATCGGCAGCTGGTCGCGGCCCTAACCGAGGCTGGGTTCGCCGTTGACAAGGCGATGGACGGTGAAGAAGCCTACTTTATGGGTGAAACCGAGCCGTACGATATCATCGTGCTCGATATTGGCTTGCCGAAGATGGATGGCATCAGCATCCTCGAACAATGGCGTCGCGCCGACAAGAAGATGCCGGTTATCATTCTGACCGCCCGCGACCGCTGGAGCGACAAGGTCGCCGGTATGGATGCCGGTGCCGATGACTATCTGGCGAAACCGTTCCACATGGAAGAGTTGCTGGCGCGCGTGCGGGCGCAGGTGCGGCGTGCGTCGGGTCATGCAAAAAGCGAGATCGAATGCGGCCTGTTGCGGCTCGATACCACGACGGCGCGCGTCACTTACGATGGCCAGACGATCAAACTGACGAGCCACGAATACCGGCTGCTTGCCTACATGATGCATCACAACGGCCGGGTGGTGTCGCGCACCGAACTCGTCGAGCATCTCTACGAGCAAGACTTTGATCGCGACAGCAACACGATCGAAGTTTTCATCGGGCGTCTGCGCAAGAAAATTCCTGGGGATCTGATAAAAACCGTTCGTGGTCTCGGTTATCGTCTCGCGCAAGAGGACGATGCGGCTTAACTCACTCGCGTTCAGGCTGTTTGCGACGGCACTGGGGTGGACGGTCCTCGTCCTGCCTCTGGCCGGCTTCATCATTTATTCGATGTATGCGCAGGAGGCGTTCCAGAGTTTCGACGATAAGATAAAGACGCTTCTATCGGTCGTGCAAACCGACAGCATCGACCATACGAGCACCGAACTTGGCACGCCGGGCGACGTCGGCGAGCCATTGTTCCAGAGGCTGCATTCGGGCTGGTATTGGCAGATCAAACCACTCGACGAACCCAATGGGCCACGCCGCGTTTCGAACTCGCTGGCCACTGCCGAACTGGAATCGCCGTTCCTCAAATGGATACCGCCAGATGCGTCGGACATTCGCTGGATCGACGGCGTCGGTCCGCTCGGCCAGCGATTGCGGATCGCCGAGGCGATCGAGCGGCTCGGCGACGAAGTGACGGGGCGGCGCTATTCGATCATCGTCGCGGGCCCCATCGAATGGCCCGAAGCGCGGGTCGCGGAGTTCCGCCGGAAGCTCGCAATCGCACTCGCGTTAGCCGGCCTCGGACTGGTCGCGATGACGTTATTCCAGGTGCGCTTCGGTTTGATGCCGCTGCGCGCGGTCGAACGCGGCTTGGCACGTGTCCGCGCAGGTGAAGCGCACCGGCTCGAAGGCAAAATGCCGATCGAGATCGAACCGCTGCAGTCGGAACTCAACGCACTGATTCAGTCGAACCAAGACATCGTCGATCGCGCGCGAACGCAGGTCGGCAATCTAGCGCATGCCTTGAAGACCCCGCTGGCCGTGATCACCAACGAGGCCGATGACGACAAAAGCCCATTCGCCGCCAAGGTTGCAGCACAGGCTCGATTGATGCGCGATCAGATCAGTTTGTATCTCGATCGTGCGCGTATGGCTGCGCAAGCGGGAACAATCGGCAAGGCAACCGAGGTGCTGCCGCTGATTGAGCCGTTGCAGCGCGCGTTGGAGCGCATTTACCGCGACAAGAATGTCGCGATTACGGTGAAGTGTCCCGACGACGCCAAGTTCCAAGGTGAGAAGCAGGATTTCGAGGAGATGCTGGGCAATCTCTTGGACAACGCCTGCAAATGGTCGAACGGGCGGGTGTTTCTCACGGTCGATGCGCCGTCAGCTACTGTACGGATGACGCGCCGGCGGCTGGATGTCATGGTCGAGGACGATGGACCCGGGTTGACTGCTGATCAGCGGACACGCATCGGCAAGCGGGGGTTACGTTTGGATGAGAGTAAGCCTGGCACCGGGCTCGGCTTGTCGATCGTCGGTGATCTGGTGCAAAGCTATCGCGGCAGCATGGAACTCGCGCAGTCGAGCCATGGCGGGCTCGCGGTCAAGCTCGATTTGCCGGCTGTGTGATGCCATCGAGCATCAAGTAGGCCGGATTTCCGCCCGAATCGAGCCGCAGAGGCAATGTAGGGGAAAAGCTCAATTCGGGCCGGTCAGCTGCCTTAAGAGGTCGTTCATGCGCCGTTTTCATGTTGTTGCTATCGTGGCCGTCACGTCAATACTTGCCGCATGTGGGCCTGAGGGGCCAACCAAGGGCGATACCGGCCTTGTCGTTGGTGCGGCGGCGGGCGGTATTCTCGGCAATGCGGTTGGCCGGGGGCGCGATGGCAAGATTTTGTCGACGGTCGCTGGTGCGGTGATCGGTGGTGTTGTTGGCAGCGAGATCGGCAAGTCGATGGACAAGCAGGATCAGATCCTCGCTCAGCAAGCCGAAATGGCGGCGCTGGAACGTGGCCGCACCGGTGAAATGACGCCGTGGCGTAATCCGGATAATGGCCGCTACGGCGAAGTGATCCCGCTCGAACCCTATCGGCGCGGACCACAGCATTGCCGCGATTACACCCATAAAATCTATATCGACGGCCGCCCGCAAACCATGCGCAGCACCGCCTGTCGCAATCCAGACGGGACCTGGACCAATGTCGGTTGATGACGTTAACGGCCAACCGTTGTGAAGTCTTGGCTGATGGTCTAAGCGGTGGCAGCCCTTGAGGCGACCCGCGCCAATTGGCGTCACGTATGCCCGCGTGCCAATTCCCTTGCAGGCGTGTATCTTCGCGCTGTGCTGCGGCCGTCGCGGATTAGCGATCAAGGGAACCGACGAAGTATGTATCTTTGGCCTGCTCTGATAATTTTGACCGGCATTGTCGTCGTGGCGGTCGCGTGGCCGTTGTTCAGACAGCAGCGGCCGGCCGGCGATCCAGGGTTTGCTAATGAGGGGCAGCTCAATGTCTATCGAGATCAACTTGCCGAAATCGACGCTGACCTTGCGCGGGGCGTGATTGGCAAAAGCGAGGCAGAGGCGGCACGCATCGAATTGTCGCGCCGGCTGATCGCTGCAGCGGATAGCAAGCCGCTTGAGCAGCGCTCAGCTGTGGCGAAGCAAACGGCGGCCGCAGCTGAACCAAAAGTTGCGATGAACTTCAAGGGCCTCGGGCCAGCCGTCGCGATTGCCGTTCCTGTGATCGCGATGGGCTTGTACCTCACCTACGGCGTGCCGGGGTTGGCGGGATCTCCTCGAGCGGCAAAGCCTGCGACGCAACAAGCCGCCGAGCCCGGTCCGCCAAACCTCGCGCAATTGATCTCGCAAGTCGAAGCACGTTTGCGCGACGCGCCGGAAGATGGTCGTGGATGGGATGTGATCGGACCGGTTTATCTGCGCGACGGGCGATTTGCGGAGGCGCGGGCAGCCTTTGCTCGCGCGATCCAATTGCTGGGCGAGACACCACGGCGCCTGCTTGGTTTGGCCGAGAGTGCCATCCGCGCCAGCGAGGGCCGAGTGACCGACGAGGCCCGTGCCGCATTCGAGAAGGTCTTGAAGGCAGAGCCCGACCGTGTCGAACCGCGGTTGTGGCTGGCGATCGGACGTGAACAAAATGGCGAGCTGAAACAGGCGGCCGACGAATATCGCGCTCTGCTGGCAACGGCTGCGCCCGACGCTCCGTGGCGCGCGACGGTTGTGGAGCGCCTCGCTGCAATTGCACCTGGTCAAGCGGCTGGGGCGCCAACTGGAGCCGGATCAATGCCAGCTGCGGTGCCTGAGCGCGGACCAACAGCTGACGATGCAGCCGCTGCCGCGTCGATGACGCCTGAGCAGCGTCAGCAGATGATCTCCGGCATGGTCGCTAGTCTCCATGCGCGACTGAAAACGAACGGACGAGATCCGGCTGGCTGGCAGCGCCTTTTGCGGGCATACGCAGTGCTCGGTGATGTGCCGAAGGCGAAGGCGGCGTTGGCCGAAGCGCGCGCGGCACTTGTCGAAGACAAGCCGGCGCTCGCATCGATCGACGCGCTTGCAACCGAAATAGGACTTGGCTCATGACCCGAAAACAGAGACGAGGAACGCTAATTGCCGGTGGCGTTGGATTACTCTGTATCGCAGCTATTTTGGTGTTGTTCGCCTTGAAAGATACGGTGACGTACTTTCACACGCCGAGCGACATAGCAGAGAAAAAGGTGCTCCCTGGCCCACGTTTTCGTTTGGGCGGGCTCGTCGCCGAAGCGTCGGTGAAGCGTGGATCGGGCACCCAAATCGAATTCGTTGTGACAGACACCCTGAAGACGGTCCCAGTTGTGTTTAACGGTATGTTGCCCGATCTGTTCCGCGAGGGACAAGGCGTGGTGGCCGAGGGGCGTCTCGATGCGAGCGGGCGTTTCGTTGCGGACTCCGTTTTAGCCAAGCACGATGAAACCTACATGCCACCTGATGTTGCGAGTGCGTTGAAAGAACGCGGCGTAAAGCTCGGCGACAAGGCCAAGCATCCTGGGGCCGCGCCGAAGGCCGGCGCAACGGGCGGAGGTTGATCGAACACTATGATTGCAGAGCTTGGACATTACGCTCTCGTTCTTGCACTGGCGGTGGCAGCCGTGCAGACGATCGTGCCTTTGTGGGGTGCGCGGACATCGAACATCGCCATGATGGACGTCGCCAAACCGGCAGCGTTGGCTCAGCTCGCACTCGTCCTGATGTCGTTCCTCTGCTTGATGTGGCTCTACGTTACTTCCGACTTCTCGGTGCTGAATGTCGCTTCGAACTCGCACACGACGAAGCCGCTGATCTACAAGATTTCAGGTGTGTGGGGCAACCACGAAGGTTCGATGGTCCTATGGGTGCTGATGCTGGCGGCCTTCGGTGCGGCGGTCGCGGTGTTCGGCACCAACCTTCCGATAACATTGCGGGCGACGGTGCTCAGCGTGCAAGCCTCGATCGCGCTCGCGTTCTGCCTCTTCATCGTCGCGACCTCAAATCCGTTTCTGCGGCTTGATCCGCCAGCACTTGAAGGCCAGGGGCTGAATCCGGTGCTACAGGATCCGGCACTGGCCTTCCATCCACCGTTCCTTTACGCGGGCTATGTCGGCTTCTCGATCGCGTTTTCGTTTGCGGTGGCAGCCTTGATCGAAGGCCGCCAGGATGCGGCTTGGGCGCGCTGGGTCAGACCATGGACGCTAGCCGCCTGGATGTCTCTGACACTCGGCATCGCGATGGGATCATGGTGGGCTTACTATGAACTCGGCTGGGGCGGATGGTGGTTCTGGGACCCAGTTGAAAACGCCTCGTTCATGCCCTGGCTCGCCGGCACCGCACTGCTGCATTCGGCGGTCGTCATGGAACGGCGCGAGGCACTCAAAGTTTGGACCATCCTGCTTGCAATCTTGACCTTCTCGTTGTCGTTGATGGGAACCTTCCTGGTGCGTTCCGGCGTGTTGTCATCGGTGCACGCGTTCGCGGTCGATCCAGCGCGCGGAATTTTCATCCTGACCCTGATGATGTTCTTCACCGGTGGCGCGCTTACTCTGTTCGCAATGCGCGTCGGTGCGTTGAAACAGGGCGGCGTATTTGCGCCAATCAGCCGCGAAGGCGCCCTCGTGCTCAACAACATCTTGTTGACCACCAGTTGCGCGACGGTGTTCGTCGGCACGCTTTATCCGTTGGCATTGGAGGCGCTGACCGGCGCCAAAATCTCGGTCGGCCCGCCCTACTTCAATCTGACGTTCAGCGCGTTGATGATCCCGTTGCTGATTGCGCTGCCGTTCGGTCCGTTGATGGCCTGGAAGCGCGGCGATCTGCATGCAGCGATGCAGCGCCTCATGCTGATGTTGGCAGCCACCCTCGCGGTTCTTGTCGCCGTGATCGCCGTCACATGGGGTGGACCGGTGATGGCGCCCGTCGCCATCGCAATCGGCGTGTGGGTGATGCTCGGCGCATTCGTGGAAATTCTCACTCGGATCAAATTGGGTCAAGTGCCAGCGCATGAGGCGTGGCAGCGGTTCAAGGGCCTGCCGCGTTCGAACTTGGGTACGGCTGCCGCTCACTTCGGCGTCGGCATGATGGTGCTGGGCATTGTCGGTACCACGGCCTGGCAATCGGAAAAGGTTCTCGCGGTGAAGCCTGGCGCGACTGTCGAAATCGCCGGTTTCACTCTCAAATTCCTGGGGGTCGGCCCGGCGCGGGGGGCGAATTATCGTGAGCAGGTCGGCATCTTCGATGTCACAAGCGGTGGCCGGGCCGTAACGACGCTGCACCCGGCCAAGCGCGTCTATGATCAACCGCCGGTGCCGACCACCGAGGCTGGGATCTACAACGCGTGGGGCGGCGACCTGTACGTCGTCCTCGGAGATGCGCAGAAGGATGGCGGTTACACGATACGGCTCTATTTCAATCCGCTGGTTCGGTTGATTTGGCTGGGCGCGATCGTCATGGTTCTCGGCGGAATGCTGTCGCTGAGTGATCGCCGGCTGCGGGTCGGTGCGCCACGTCGCTCGCGACCAAGTGCTGCCGTCGTGGCTGCGGAGTGAGCGCGATGCGCCGTGGACGATCGATTTTTGTATTCGGGCTGATCACTGCTTTGGCAATGGCCGGACCAGCCGTGGCGGTCGAGCCCGACGAAATTCTGTCAGATGCACAACTGGAGGCGCGGGCTCGCACGCTATCGAGCGAACTTCGTTGCCTTGTTTGTCAAAACCAGTCGATTGACGATAGCAATGCGCCCCTCGCACGCGATCTGCGATTGATTGTGCGGGAGCGCTTGAAAGCCGGCGATAGCGACGACCGCGTATTGCAATACGTCGTTTCCCGCTACGGCACGTTCGTTCTGCTGCGCCCGCCGGTTGAGCGATCGACGCTTCTGCTTTGGGCAACGCCGATGCTGTTGCTGGCGTTGGCAGGATTGCTGCTCGGCCGCAGATGGCGTGCACCGTCCGACGCGATCTCGCCGCCAGCACCGCTTTCGGCAGACGAAGTCACCCGGTTGGAGCGGCTTACCAAATCTTGAGTTTGGGTCGAGAACTCGGCGATCAGGCTCGCGAAGGCCGATGCGTTGACGGCGGTATTCGCGATCGCCTCCGGCTTCGAGCGGAACATTACGGTGCCCGCTTCGACAGCGATGCGCGACTGGACGTAGGTACCGACGTTGATGCCGATTACGACCGGGCCACTCGGCGTTTGCAGAAGTAACGGCGAACCCGATGAGGCGCCAGCGGTGTTGCACCGATGCAGCAGCAGCCGTTCGGCCCCGCGAAAATCATTCTCGATCTGCCGGCGATCAACCTTATCGAAAGTGGGCGCCACCGCGCAGGGACCAGCTTCGGCGAGTTTCCAGGGCAGGCGATCGCGGTGGAAGGCTGCCTGAAAGACTTGGCCGGCGGCCGACTGAATCACAATTTCGGTCGATGGCATTGGCCTCACCGGCAAGACCGCGCCGTGACAGGCTGGTCGATCTAGGCGGACGAGCGCCCAATCCTGCGCTGCATCGATGGGAGGTTTCGTGCTCAGCCGTGTGGTGCCGGCGCGGACGTTGAAGGCGGCTGTCCCGTTGTGTGATCCGGCCACCCGCGCGAAGTTTCCAGGGCGTGTGTTGGGTTGGCCAAACTGGAAATCGTTGGCATCGAGAGGCGTTTCGCCAGCCGTCCGGAACAAACAGTGCCCCGCCGTCGCGATAACATTGTCGGCAACGCAAAATGCCGAGCAAACCGTCTTGGATTTGACATTGAACAGCAGCGCGATCGAACGCTTTAGCGGCATATACCGGTGCGATAGCGGGCGCCGGTCATCGACACCGAAGACCGCGGCTCGCGCGGTTTGGCCAGTCAACATGTGGATCGATCCTGCCACCAAAGTGACAGCGATCAAGCTTACATACGAATTTACGCCCAAACGCATGACACGGTACTCGCGGCATTGGCACTGTGAGTGCGATTGCGCACCCAGCATTACAAAAGGTTAATTCCACCGCAAGGCTCCTGTAAGACGCAATCCGCTAATTCCGACAGCAACGCGGCAAATTTGTCTCCCGCGGTTTGTCGTTTTCCTTGCTTCAGAAAGGTCGCCGGATGTCTTCCATGAGCCTGATCCGCATCAAATCAACTTCCGCGCCGGGACCGGCGAAATCGGCCGCCCGTACGGTCTCGGCACTCGCCGGTATCAGTATGCTAGCGTTGCTCGCTGCCGCCCCGCAGGCGCCAGTTTTGGCCCAGCAAAAAGCCCCCGACAGCGTACAAACGCCATTCGGCCGCGCGCCGTTGAGTTTTGCTGACATTGTAGACAAGGTGAAGCCCTCGGTCGTTAGCATTTCGGTGACGGGCGGTGGAGCCAAGGTGGCACGCAACCAACCCAATGCTCCGGGCAAGCGTCCGCCAGGCTTGGGCCGTGGCGGTCCGCAGGACATGATTCCTGAGGGTCCAGAGGGCGATGCACTTCGCAAGTTCTTCGATCAGCTGCCGCGTGAGTTCGGTGGCGGCGGCGGCAATGGACCGGTGCCTCCTCGTCCCTCTCTATCGCAAGGCTCAGGCTTCGTGATTTCAGAGGACGGTTTTGTCGTCACCAACACTCATGTGATCGACGGTGCTTCCAAGATTACGGTAGCCTTCGACGAGAACAACAAGCACGAAGCAACCTTGATCGGCACCGATCAACGCACCGATCTCGCGTTGCTCAAGATCAAGACCACGGGCAAGTCGTTCCCGTTCGTGAAGTTCGCCAAGAGCCAGGGCCGGGTCGGCGACTGGGTATTGGCGGTCGGCAATCCATTCGGCCTGGGTGGTACGGTGACGGCCGGTATCGTATCGGCGCTCGGCCGTGATATCGGCTCGGGTCCATACGACTTCCTGCAGATCGACGCGGCGGTAAACCGCGGCAACTCGGGCGGCCCGACCTTCAACCTCGACGGCGAAGTCGTCGGCGTGAATACGGCCATCTATAGCCCAGGCTCCAACGGTGGCAACGTCGGTATCGCGTTCGCCGTGCCAGCCAAGATCGCAACCGAAGTGATCGAGCAACTTAAGAGTTCGGGTTCGGTCAGCCGCGGCTGGCTCGGCGTCAAGATCCAGGACGTCGATGAAGACATCGCCGCCAGCATCGGTGTGAAAGATGCCAAGGGCGCGCTTGTCAACGAAGTGACTGTTGGTGGCCCAGCCGCCGCCTCTGGTTTGAAGACGCAGGATCTCATTCAGTCGGTCAATGCAGCGCCGGTCGGCAACAGCCGCGAATTGGCACGCAAGATTGCTGAATTCGCGCCTGACACGGCCGTCGATGTGAAGGTGCTGCGAGCCGGAAAGGAGGAAACCATCAAGGTCAAACTTGGCAAGTTTCCCGGCTCAACAGAAGTTGCAGCAAAAGTCGAACCCACGCAGCCAACGGCGGCGGAGTTCGGACCTCTAGGTCTGAGCTTCAACCAGAAAGCGGCCACCAAGGATGGCGTGCCGATCAGTGATGTCGATCCCGAGTCGGATGCCTCGACCAAGGGATTGCGTACCGGCGATGTCGTCATCGAGGTGAATAGCCAGACGGTCGCAACCACGGCTGACATCGAAACGGTAGTCAAAAAAGCTCAGGATGCTGGCCGGCCCAGCGTGTTGGTCACGGTCAAGTCAGGCGACCAACGCCGGGTTGTCTCGCTCAAGATGGTCACGAAGAAGAGCTGATCGTTCAGCTATAGAGCAGTACCACTAGGATAAGGGGTGCGCAGTCTTTCCCAACGTTGGGGAAACCGGCGCACCCCTTTGCCGTTCATGATATGCTGAAGTGAGACGATACAAATTTCACACTGGGTTCAAACGATGCGCGTTCTGATCATCGAGGATGACGTAGAGACAGCGCTTTTCCTGCAAAAGGCGCTGAAGGAAAGTGGCCACACCGTTGACCTCGCGCACGATGGCGACGACGGCTTGGCGATTGCGCGCGATGGTGGCCATGACGTGCTCATCGTCGATCGCATGCTGCCGAAGCAGGACGGCTTGAGCCTCGTCAAAACGCTGCGGGCAGAGGGCGTGCGCACGCCGGTTCTGTTTCTATCGGCGCTCGGTGCCGTCGATGATCGCGTCAAAGGACTGAAGGCTGGCGGCGATGATTATCTGACCAAACCCTACGCCTTCACCGAGTTGCTTGCTCGCATCGAAGCTTTGGTTCGCCGGGTCGAGCCGCAAGAAGCGCAAACGCGGTATCAGGTTGGCGATCTTGTGATCGACCGTTTGGCGCATCGCGTGACCCGGGCTGGCGAGCCCGTCGTGCTGCAGCCACGCGAATACCGGCTGCTCGAATACATGATGCGCAATGCCGGTCAGGTGGTGACCCGCACGATGCTGCTGGAAAATGTCTGGGACTATCACTTCGATCCGCAGACCAACGTCATCGACGTGCATGTCTCCCGTCTCAGGGGAAAGATCGACAAGGGCTTTGATCGGCCGCTGCTGCATACCATACGCGGCGCTGGATACATGCTGCGTGATGGCTCTGTCTGACCGGTCACTAGCCATAGGTGCCAGCCGTGCGGCAACCAAGCGCGCACGCACGGGCACCCGATTGCTTGGCACGACGGCGTTTCGCATTACCGCACTCGTCGTCGCGGCGTTCGTCGCAATGGCGGCGATCGTCGTCGGGGCACTCTTTTGGCAAACCAACAGTTTATTGACAGCACACGTATTGCGCGGCCTGTCGCAAGATCGCGCGGCGCTGGAGGACGTGCTACGCACCGGTGGCGTGCCAGCACTCAGTGGAGCCGTTGCTGCCCGATCGAAGGGTATAGGCTCGGGCGCCACGCTCTTGTTGCTGCACGACGCAGCCGGTGCCAAACTCGCCGGCAATCTCGATCGTTGGCCGGTTGAACTCGCCGATAAGCCGCAAGGTGGAACGTTCACTTACGATGGTGGTGGTCGAGGCGCCGGTCAGCCTGCCGTTGGTATTCCGCTTGTCAGTGCCGGCGGCGTTCGTTTGCTGGTTGCCCGCGATCTTGGCGATCAAAGCCGGTTGATCGATGGGATACGGCGGTTATTTTTGATCGGCTTCGGTCTGTTGAGTTTGATGGGACTAGCCGGCGGTCTGATTGCCAGCCGGTTGATGCTCAAGCGAGTGACCGAGATTACCGACACCGGCAAAACGATCATGGCCGGTGATCTATCGGGGCGGATTCCACTGTCGGGTTCCGATGATGAATTCGACTATCTGGCGGCCAACCTCAACGTGATGCTGGAGCGCATCGAACAACTGATGCTGGCAATGCGCGAGGTCTCGGACAATATCGCGCACGACCTGAAAACGCCGCTCAGCCGACTGCGCAGTCGCGCCGAAGCTGCCATGCGCGATACTGGAAATAGCGCGGCGCACGCTGACGGGCTCGCGCGCGTGATCGAAGATGCCGACGCCATTATGCAAACCTTCAATGCGTTGCTGCTGATCGCGAGGCTCGAAGCTGGCGCGGTCGATCGGAGTGCTGAGACCTTTGATCTGGGCCAACTCATCCGTGATGTGGGCGAGCTGTACGAACCTGTCGCGGACGAGGCCGGTCAGCAAATTATTCTGACAGCCGGCGGGACCGTCAACCTGCGCGCCAACAAGCAATTGATCGGGCAAGCGCTTGCCAACCTGATCGACAATGCGATCAAATATGGCGTGCCGGTTTCAGGCAAGGCCGGCGAAATTACGGTGGCTTTGACATCGTCTGGGGCCGGCGTGCGGATTGCCGTCGCTGATCGCGGCCCCGGGATTGTGCAAGCCGATCGCGAGCGCGTCGCCAAGCGCTTTGTTCGCCTCGATCAGAGCCGGACCAAACCTGGTACCGGATTGGGGTTGAGCTTGGTTGCAGCCGTCGCCCGTTTGCACGGCGGCCGAATACGGATTGAGGACAACACACCGGGCTTGCGCGTAGTGATCGAGCTTCCGGCTACTTTGCGGAGCGGTACAGAGGGATCGTGATGATCGAGTTTAGTGGCGCGCCGCTCTGGCAGCGGCTGAGGTCTCACCCGCAGTCTGGTGGCGGTGTTGTGGCAGCTGAGATGCGGCTCGCCGACCTTTGCGCCGCGTTGGATCATCCTGAAATCCTCAACAGCGCCGCCGTCCGCCCGCTGCTACTCGGCATTTTCGAGGGCTCGCCTTATCTTGCCGGTCTGCTTTCGCGGGATGCGAACCGGGTGTTGATGATTTTATCGACGGCGCCCGAAGTTCTATTCGAGGACTGGCGTGCGGCGCTGGCCGATACGACAGCATCGGCAACCAACGCGTCCGAGGTGATGGCGGCGTTACGTGTCTTCAAAACCAATGTCGCGCTACTAACCGCGCTTGCCGATCTTGGCGGCGTGTGGCCAGTGATGACGGTGACGAACGTGCTCACTCGAACGGCGGACGCGACGCTTGACGCAACCGTTCGTTTCTTGTTTGCGCAGGCCGTTGCGCGGGGCGATTGGTTGGCTGAACCTGATGATCCAGCACCCGAGGCTTCGTCCGGATACATTGTGCTCGGGATGGGCAAGTACGGCGCCTATGAGCTCAACTATTCGAGCGATATCGATCTCATCGTCTTTTATGATCCAGCGCGCGTGCGACTGAAGCCGGGCCTAGAAGCGCCGCTGTTTTTCATTCGCTTAACCCGCGAGCTCGTCCGCTTCATGCAGGAGCGTACCGGCGATGGCTACGTCTTTCGCACCGATTTGCGATTGCGGCCTGATCCCGGCGCGACCCAAGTTGCGCTCTCGACGCCGGCCGCGATGCAGTATTATGAGAGCTTCGGCCAGAATTGGGAACGCGCCGCGATGATCAAAGCGCGGCCCGTCGCTGGCGACAAGCCGGCCGGCGCGGCCTTCCTGCGCGATCTCGCACCCTACATCTGGCGCAAGTATCTGGACTATGCCGCGATCGCCGATATCCACGCCATGAAGCGGCAGATCCACGCCTTCCGCGGGTTCGGCGAGATCGCCGTTGGCGGTCATAATATCAAGGTCGGGCGTGGTGGCATCCGTGAGATTGAGTTCTTTGCGCAAACGCAGCAGTTGATTGCCGGTGGCCGGCAACCGGATGTTCGCATCCCCGCGACCCTCGATGCCCTCGATCGGCTGACTGAGCGCAAATGGATCACCGCTCCCGTTCGTGGCGAACTGAGCGAGGCGTACCAGTTTTTGCGTGGCCTCGAACACCGGCTGCAAATGGTCAACGATGAGCAGACGCACGAGCTGCCTTCAGACAATGTTGCGTTGGAAGAGTTTGCGCGCTTTGCCGGGTTCGACGGCACGAGCGAACTTTCGACAAACCTGATCAAGCGATTGGCGACGGTGCAAGGCCACTACGCCGCGCTATTCGAAGACAGCCCGAAGCTCACCACAGGTGACGTCAATATGGTGTTTGCCGGGGAGGCCGATGATCCGGCAACCGTCGAAGCCTTGCGGCTGATGGGGTATTCGCAGCCCGCTCAAGTGATCGCGATTGTGCGCGGATGGCACCACGGCCGCTATCGGGCCATATCGTCGGCGGCGGCGCGCGAACGACTGACGGTTGTGCAGCCCCTTCTTATCGAGGCACTTGCGAAAACGGCCAACCCAGACGCTGCCTTTGCCAGTTTTGACCGGTTCCTCGCGGAATTGCCTGCCGGCGTGCAACTATTCGGGTTGCTGCGTGCCAATCCGAAGCTGATGCATCTCGTTGCCCAAATCATGGGTTCGGCGCCACGTCTGGCAAGCATATTGAGCCATCGCCGCCGGTTGCTCGACGCGGTTCTGGACCCCAAGGTGATTGGTGCGTTGCCGACGCGGAACGAAATCCGCGCTCTCATCGAAGCGGAACTCTCGGGTGCCGCTGATCTTCAGGAGAAACTTGACCGGGCCCGGGTGCTGGGCGCCGAACAATCCTTCATCGTCGGCGTGCGTGTCCTTGCTGGCAGTATCCGGGCGGCCGAAGCGGGCGGCGCCTATTCGATGCTCGCAGAGGAGTTGATTGCCGGTTTGCAGGCGGCGGTCGAGGCCGATTTCGAAGCGACCTACGGACGTGTCGATGGCGGTGGCGCGGCAATTGTTGCGATGGGGAAACTGGGCGGTGCGGAAATGACCGCCGCATCCGATCTCGATCTCATTGTCGTCTACGATCATGGCGTGGATGCCGCTCATTCAGACGGTCAAAAGCCGCTGCCAGTCAGCCAGTATTACGCGCGCCTGACGCAACGCATGATCAGTGCCTTGGCCGCACCGACATCTGAAGGGCGGCTGTACGACGTCGATATGCGGTTACGCCCGTCCGGACAGAAGGGTCCCGTCGCCACGCAATTGGCGAGCTTCATCGAATACCAAACCAATGACGCGTGGACGTGGGAGCACATGGCGCTGACCCGCGCGCGGCTGATTACCGGAAGTCCTCAGATCCGGGATAAAGTTCAAGATGCCATTCACGCAACGCTGGTGCGGCCGCGCGAACGATCCGTTATTGCCGGCGACGTGCGAAAAATGCGCAACATGATCGTGGCGGAGAAGGGAACCGAGGATATCTGGGATCTGAAGCAGGTTCGCGGTGGGCTGGTCGATTTAGAATTCATTGCCCAGTATCTGCAACTCATTCACGCGGCTGAGCATCCAACTATCCTGGCGACCTGCACGGCAGACGTGTTCGTGAGTGCAGAGGCCGTGGGAGTTCTCACTCCGGATGATGCAGATGTCCTGCAACCAGCCGCGCGCTTGCTCGCGGATCTGACGCAGATACTGCGGTTGTGCTACGAGGGCCGCTTCGATCCAAAAGTGGCACCCGACGGGTTAAAACAGCTGCTGGCACGCGTCGCAGATGTGCCAAGTTTCGAGCGTCTCGAAGCACATCTGAGGCACACCTTGCGAGCCGTATTAACCCGTTTTGACGCGCTCATCGTCTGATGCGACGGAATTGGACACTTATGCTCGTTCTACTCCACAAGGATATGCCTGCACCCCAGCAACCGGCGCGTGATCTCGCTATGGAGTTCGAATCGACGGTGTCAGCCAGGGGCCGACCGTGCCGCCAAAGTTGATCGACCAAAGCGCCAGCGGAAGGGTGGGCGGGCTCATTGATGACACGGGCGACCTGTCGCTGGTGCAACGTATGGGCTCGGGCGACGAGGCTGCTTTCCGTTTGCTCGTCGATCGGCATTTGGGATCTGTTTTGAGCGTTGCCCGCCGGATATTGCGGGATGATGCAGAAGCCGAGGATATTGCTCAGGAGGCAATGCTGCGGTTATGGCGCCAAGCCAATGGTCTTGAAATCGGGCCTTCTGGCGTTGGTGCCTGGCTGCGGCGGGTGGCATCCAATTTGAGCATCGATCGCATCCGGTCCGGTCGCCGCACGGAGGTGACGGACGAGGTGCCCGAGCAGGTAGAGGAGGCCGATCAATTGACCGCTCTGACGTCTGCAGACTTAGGTCACCGGGTTGATCTGGCGCTCAAGGGGTTGCCCGAACGGCAGCGATTGGCCTTGACGTTGTTTCACTACGAAGGGCTCAGTCAAGTAGAGGTTGGGCGTGCGCTGGGTGTGTCGGACGAGGCGGTCGAAAGTCTGCTGTCACGCGCCCGCCGGGCTCTGAAGTCGGACTTGCAGACGGAATGGCGTCAGTTATTGGAAGATTGAAACTCTGAAGGTTTGTGCGATGCCGATGAATATAGACGACAACAATGACGGCGGCGCTTCGGGCGGTTTGGCCGCTTTTCAGCGCTTGGTCGACGCGTTCGGCAGTGACCAATCACGCTGGCCGGCCGGCCGGCTTGCGGCGGCACAAACTCTACTCAACTCGGGCTCGGAGCAGGGTGTGGCTGCGCGCCGCTATCTCGCAGAAGCCAGGGCCTTTGACCGGCTGCTCTATGAGGCCGTGCCCTTGGCGGACGCTGGCCGTGTCGCAAACTTGTCAGACCGGATTGCTCAGGCGGCGCACCGTACTGCGACGCCTGCCAATGTCATACGGCTCGGCAATCAAGCGAACCGTCGATCGTTGCTTGCCGCCGCTGCATCCCCGAATTTGCGGGGCAACGGCTGGGCTGCGAGCGCGCTGCTGGCAGCCTCGTTGCTGCTGGGAGTGTTCGCCGGGCCCGCGGTGACTTCGCTGTCGGCTTTGCATGATGTTGCCGACGCAGTCGGGATAAATATGTTCGGCGATCAGCTGGCGCTTTGGGCCGGCGAGGATGGCAACCTTCAAGATGAGGACGTGCTATGAGCACTCCCGTTTCAACTCCGGAGCCGGCCCGCCGGATGTCGAAGTGGATTTGGTTCGCGCTGATCTCGTCACTGGCGATGAATTTATTCATCGTTGGTGTCGTGGCACGTTCGATGTGGCCATCCCGATATGGTGCGGCAGGTGGCGGCGGCGGTGGGATCATCGGTAATATGGTGGCGTATGCGGCGACCTTGCCCGACGATCGCCGCAAGGTGATCCGCCAGGGTGTTCCCAACGAACGCCCTATGTTGACTGTGCGTCCGCTCCGCAAGGACGTTCGTGCCGCTCGCCAAGAGGCCGCGCTGGTTTTCCGGCAGGAGCCTTTCGATCGCGAGGCGTTCGTCGCAGCCGAACTTCGTGTGCAGGCGGCGGAGACGAAGTTGCGTCAGGCGGTCGTACAGCTGGCAGCTGATATGGCCGGCCGGATGACGGCCGCCGAGCGGGCAGGGTTCCTCAAATGGCGTGATGTGCGCAGACCGGGCGGGCCTGCCGGTCAGTTTGATGATGACGCCGGCAAGGAAGCCCCCCCCAAGAAGCCTGCGGAATAAGTGTCGGCCCGGCCGCTGACCGGGGCTGCGACCGAAAACTGCGGACGAACGTCAAACAGGTCGGATTGATAGGCCGCCTCGAATGAGAGCGAGGCCGTCCAGCGCCCGCAAGCGTCGATCGCTTGAACGAACGCGATACCTTGCAGATTGAACAGGGTCCGGGAGATACTGATCGGTAACGCCTCGATCGCAGGACAGACACTTGTGGCCGGACGGCAGCCTGTAGTCGGCGCACGCGGATGGACTGCGGCCTGCACCGAAATCGAAGCGTTGACGCGGCCATGACTGCTGCTGGCTGCGATTGAGATCGGGCCTGTTGAACCTTCGAGTGCAATTGCCGCGCTCAACAAATTGGCCAACCCCTGCTGGACCGAGGCCATATCGCCTTTGATGGCCAGACCCGCTGGAAACGAACACTCGATCCGGCGGTGGTGCGGCCGTCCCTGCATCGTATCGAGGCTGGCCGCAGCGACAAGTGTCTCGAGCGCCTGCGACGATACGTTGGATGCGCCAGCCCGAGTGAGCAGCGTCGCCATGTTGAGTGTCGTCTGCGTTGCTTCGAGCAATTCCTTTCCGCAGGTCTGCATGTGTGCCGCATAAGCACGGTAACGGTCGTCGCCAAGCGGGCCGAAAGTCTCGGCCTGCATCATGTCCGCGAACCCCATCATGGCGTTAAGCGGCGTCCGCAGATCGTGATGAAGGCGCGCCATCAAGCCTGCACATTGGTCATCGAGCAAAGTGCTGTGTGGCAGCGCGCGTGGCATCGCCGTCTGCTGAACATATGATTGGTCATGCGCTGGCGGAACCGTAGCGGGTATGGCCTGCTTAGCGTGATCCTCACGGCGGGCCCGAAAAGCGATCGGATAGAACGATGGTGGGCACATCAGAAGCGCCAGCGTGATGATCAACCCGCCGGCGGTTGCCAATGTGTTCGGATCGATAGTGCGCAATGCCGTATCGGCAATGCCATCGGCGCCGATTGCGGCCGCGGCGGTGCGGTCGTGCCAAAACAGGGCCAACAAAACGAGATGAGCCATCAGCAAACTCACCCGGAAGGATGGCCGCTGGCGATTAGCCAAAGCTCCCCCGCTAATGGCGGACGTAATCCACGCCATCCTCATCTCCCGCCCAAATTTTAAGAGTGCTCCAGCCCCGCGACCGGCAATACGCAACCGAATCGCTAAATTCACTTCACTAGAATTCGATTCGGGTGTCGAGAGAGTTTAAATGCCGGTCGAATCAAAGTGGCGGAACTGTGATTATTCGTACACGAACGGACTGTATGCCGGCCTATCCATCGAGCATGCGGGTGACGATTTCGTGCACATCGCGCGACAGTGTTTTCGATTTGGCGATGCGATTGAGTGCGCGGCGGGCGAGCTTTCTGCGTCCGGCTTCCAGGCTGCGCCAGCTACGGAAAGAAGTGAGTATTCGAGATGCAACTTGCGGGTTGAACTCGTCGATTTCGAGCACTTTGCCGGCGACGAACTCATAGCCCTCGCCATCAGGACGATTGAAGTTGACCGGATTGGCCGCGAAAACACCAATCAGGCCGCGCAACTTATTTGGGTTCTTCGGCTCAAACAGGGGATGCTGCGTCAATCGCTTGACGGTTGTGAGGCAGGACGGCAGCGACGACGAGGCTTGATAGCCGAACCAATTGTCGATGACGAGGTGATCATTCTTCCATTTGTCATGGAACCGGTCGAACGCTTTTGCGCGTTCGGGGCCGCGAACGTTTGAGAGGATGCCAAGCGCATCGATTTCATCCGTGGCGTTGCGTGCGGATGAAAAATGTTTCGCGGCTCGGGCAACATCTTCGGCACGTCCGCGCGCCGTCAGCAGGGCGAGCGCGGTGTTGCGAAGCGACCGTTTGCCGGCGTTCTCGGCATCAGGGGAATAGGGTCCCTTGATTTCCATCCGCCGGTAAATCTCCGCCAGCTCGGCACTGAGAGCCGTGCCAACCTGCCGTCGCAATGAGCGACAGGCGAGGTGGATTGCCGACGGATCGATATCGCGAGCGATAGCGCGAGCCACTTCCGCTTCGCCGGGCAGGGTGAGGATTTGCGCTTTCAGGGCCGGCTCGATCGTCTTGTTGGACAATGTTGCCTCGAGTGCCGCGATCAGTTTTTCCGGCTTCGCTGGTTTGTTGCCAGCCTTGATCACGTCCACCGCAGCGATCAGTACGCGCAGTGCATAGTCCTGCCCCGCCTGCCAGCGATTGTAGAGGTCCGGGTCATTCCCCATCAGGAAGGCCAGATCATCATCGGAGCGGTTGATCGTAACGTTGACGGGCGCCGAAAAGCTCCGCAGCAGCGATAGCACCGGCCGGGACGTGACGTTGACGAACCGCCAAGTCTGGCTCCGCTTCGTGAGGTGGATCAATCCACCCTCGATTTTATCGCCACTTTCGAGCCGCAGGGCCAAGTCCTGACCGTCCGGCCCGAGCAACCCAAGGATGACGGGTATGTGGAACGGCTTCTTCTTGGTGTCGGCAAGGCCCGCGCGCATCACTTGTTCGAGGGTGAGCTCGCAGCGCTGGCGGCCAGCGTCATAGCTGAAATTCGCAACCAATTCCGGGGTGCCCGGCTGCGAATACCAGAGTTTGAATTGGCCCAAGTCGATGCCTGACGCATCACTCAAACAGGTGAGAAAATCTTCGACGGTGGCCGCGTCCCCGTCGTGACGTTTGAAGTACAAGTCGAGGCCGCGTTTGAAGTCGGTTGCGCCCAAGATGATTTGCAACATCCGGCAAAGTTCGGCGCCTTTTTCGTACACGGTGGCTGTATAGAAGTTATTGATCTCGATGTAGCTTTCCGGGCGCACGGGATGCGCCAGCGGGCCAGCATCCTCGGGGAATTGGCGCGCTTTCAGTTGACGCACGTCCTGAATGCGTTGCGCCGTGCGGCTTCGCTCGTCGGACGAGAACTCCTGGTCGCGGAAGACCGTGAGGCCCTCTTTCAGGCACAGCTGGAACCAATCGCGGCAGGTGATGCGATTTCCGGTCCAGTTGTGAAAATACTCGTGCGCAATGACCGCCTCGATCGCTTCATAGGCGGCATCGGTCGCGGTATCGGGGCTGGCGAGAACGAGCCGGTCATTGAATATGTTGAGGCCCTTGTTCTCCATCGCCCCCATGTTGAAGTCCGAGACGGCCACGATATTGAATACGTCGAGGTCGTATTCGCGCCCAAACCGGCGCTCGTCCCAGGCCATCGAGCGTTTGAGGCTGTCCATCGCCCAGGCGCAACGGCTCTCCTTGCCGGGCTCGACGTAGATCGTCAGATCGACCGCACGGCCGGATTTGGTGCGGAACGAGGACGCAACCGATTTCAGGTTGCCGCCGACGAGTGCGAACAGGTAGCAGGGTTTGGGGTGCGGGTCTTTCCAGATCGCGTAGTGGCGTTTGCCGCGATCCAGGGTGCCGCGTTCGGTCGGGTTGCCGTTGCCGAGCAACACCGAGGCTTCGTTGATATCGGCTTCGATGCGTGTGGTGTAGCGCGCGAGTACATCGGGACGATCGAGGAAGTACGTGATCCGGCGGAAGCCCTGCGCCTCGCATTGCGTGCAGTAAATTCCTTTCGACCGGTAGAGCCCCTGCAGCGCTTTGTTGGCCTCGGGGTCGATGACCGTGGTGATGTCGAGCGCGAACGCCTTTTCCGGCAGATCCGTGATGATGAGTGCGCTATCGGTCAGCGTGTAATCAGACGGCGTCAACGTGCGTCCGTCGAGTTTGATTTGTTCGAGATGCAACCCTTCGCCGTCGAGATGCAGGGGCTCGTTGCGGCCGACGGCTGGATTGCGCCGCATCTTCAACTTCGATCGAACGCGCGTTGCGTGCGGGTCGAGGCTCACGTCGAGATGGACGGTATCGATCAAGTACGCCGGTGGCCGGTAGTCCTTCAACAGGATCGCTTGGGGCGTGTCGGTTCTCATACGTCGTATCCGATAATTATGGCGCTGCGGCAGCTTTGTTACAGCATCCGGCGATCCGCTATGGAACGCAAGGTTCAGCGCGCAACTTACACGCGTGCGTACCACGCAGTCACGCGACGCTTTTTTTCTACTTCAAGAATTCGGCCCGCACCGCTGCATCATTGGCACCAAGCGCGGGTGTGGGGCCAAAAGTCTGGCTCTCACCCTGAACTTGTGCTGGCGGAGCGGGCAGCATGACATCGCCGCCAGGGGTCGCAATACTAACCCGGCGCAAGTTGGGATGCGCCAACAGCGTATCGAGATCACTCACTCGGCCATAAGCGACGTCGGCCGCATTCAATAATTTGATCATGCCGGCGGCAGTGGCCGACGCGAAACAGGCGGCAACGATCGCGTCGGTTTGGGGGCGATTGGCCAGCCGCGCGACCGTCGTTGCGAACCGCTCATCCAGGCTTAAACCGGGCTGCTTCAGCACATCGCGCGAAAAAGCCAGCCACTCGCGATCGTTTTGGATGCTGATCAGGATCTGCGCGCCATCCTTGGTCTCAAACACCCCATAGGGCGCGAGCGATGGATGAGCGAGGCCGATGCGTTGTGGCGGCGAGCCGGCCTGCGCATGCAGCAGTGGCACCGCCATCCATTCGGCGACAGTATCGAACATCGAAACCCGGATGTCGCAACCTTCGCCGGTTCGTCCGCGGCCGATCAATGCTTCGAGAATTGCTTCATAGGCCGTCATGCCGGTTGACAGATCGACGATCGACACGCCGACCCGGCCAGGCGCTTCGGGGCCACCGGTGACGGCTGCTAAGCCTGCTTCGGTCTGGATCAAAAGATCGTAGGCTTTGCGCCCGGCGTTCGGACCGGTTTCGCCGTAGCCAGAAATCGAGCACATGATGAGGCGGGGGAAACGCTGGCGCAAGGTCTCGAATGGATAGCCGAGGCGAGCCAGCGAGCCGGGCTTGAGATTCTGAATGAATATGTCGGCCTTGGCGAGAAGCGCGTCGAAAAGGGCTAGGTCCGCAGCCACGGTCAGGTCGACCCGGACGCTCTCCTTGCCGCGGTTCAGCCAGATGAAATACGAGCTTTGGCCTTGCGCGACCTTGTCGTAGCCGCGCGCGAAATCGCCCTCGGGACGTTCCAGCTTGATCACGCGTGCACCGGCATCTGCCAACCGGCGGCTAGCCATCGGCGCTGCCACCGCCTGTTCGAGCGATACGACCAGTAGGCCTTCCAGCGGCTTGCTAGATTGGGTTCGTGCCATCACGCTTCGTTACTCACGGCGATCAGTTTGTCGAGCGCGCGAGCGGCCGCGCCACTGTCGATCGATTGGACCGCGAGGGCAACACCTTCGGTCAGGGTTTGTACCTTGCCACCGACAATGAGTGCGGCGGCGGCGTTGAGCAACGCAATGTCTCTGAATGGGCCCGGCTTGCCAGCCAGCACATCCCGGATTGCGGCCGCGTTGGTCTTGGCATCTCCACCCTTGAGATCGGAGAGTTTTGCCGGCTGTAAGCCGGCGTCAGCGGGGGTCACCTCGAACACCCGGATCTTGCCATCCTTGACTTCGGCAACATCGGTCGAGCCGGTGGTGGTGAGCTCGTCCAGACCGTCGTGGCCGTGCACCACCCAAACGTGCTCGGCACCGAGGTTGAGCAGAACTTGGGCGATGGGCTCGACCCATTCCTTTGAAAAAACGCCGACGACTTGACGGGTCACGCTGGCCGGATTGGAGAGCGGGCCGAGCAGATTAAACAGAGTGCGAATACCCAAATCGCCACGCACCTGCGCCCAGTATTTGAACGCTGGATGATGCATCTGCGCCCACATAAATCCGACGTTGGCTTCCTCGATCGCTCGTGTGATCACCTCCGGTGAGGTATCGAGCTTGACGCCGAGTGCCGCCAAGACATCCGATGCGCCGGCCAATGAAGAAGCTGCCCGGTTGCCGTGTTTGGCAATCTTCAGGCCGGCACCGGCGGCGACCAGGGATGCGCACGTCGATACATTATATGTGCCGTGGCCGTCACCGCCGGTGCCCACGATATCGACCGCACCAGGCGGCGCACTCACGCGCTTCATCCGCGACCGCGCCATCTGAACCGCGCCGGTGATCTCCTCGACGGTTTCCCCGCGCACGCGCAACGCCATCAAACAAGCGCCCATTTGCGCTGGCGTGGCGTGACCATCGGTCATGATTTCGAGTGCGTTGCGCATCTCGGAAGTTGACAGCGTCGCGCCGGTGGAGACTTTTTGGATCAAGGATTTGAGCGTTTGTGCCGGCATCGGTCAGGCAGCTTTCGGTGCGTTGCGGCGCTTGGGCGATATGCCGGCGAGATTGAGAAAGTTGGCCAGCAGATCGTGACCGTGCTCGGACGCGATGCTCTCCGGATGGAACTGTACCCCATGGACCGGGTGGGTCTTGTGCTGCAATCCCATGACAATGCCGTCGCTGGTCTCGGCGGTCACTTGCAGATCCGGCGGCAAAGTCGAGCGCTCGACAATCAGCGAGTGATAGCGCGTGACGTTCAATTTTCCGGGTAGTCCTTTAAACAGTCCGCGATCGTCGTGCCGGATGCTCGATAATTTGCCGTGCATGGGCAGACCCGCGCGAATGACCTTGCCGCCATAAACCTGGCCGATCGACTGGTGGCCCAGGCACACGCCGAGCATCGGGATCGAGGCGCCAGCGGCGCGGATTAGATCGAGGCAAATGCCAGCTTCGTTGGGCGTGCACGGACCCGGCGACAGCACGATTGCCTTGGGCTTCATCTTGAGCGCGGCCGCGACCGTTATCTCGTCGTTGCGGTGCACGTCGCACGCAGCGCCAAGCTCGCCGAGGTAGTGGACGAGATTGTAGGTGAAGCTATCGTAGTTATCGATGAGCAGGATCATGTGTGACTTAACATCCTGTATTAGCTGCATTTTTATCTATTAATTGTCAATTTCTGGGGATTGGTACCCGCATTTACACCCGCTTTTTCTAACGGCCGCCCATGCCCCAGGAATGGATACCGGCACGGGTGAACAAGTCAACCATCGTGCGCGCGGGCGCAACAACTGCAATCCCTCCGATCGGGTCGGAATTTTTCAATTGGCGGGGATCCGCCAAAGTCAATTCCTGCGGTGTTTGCGTTGAATGTTGCAGTCTTCGCGGTTCAAGAACCAAACGAACGCATGTGGTCTGGTGGACGAGCGGTGCGGGAATGCTATCGCAGCGTTGCGGCCGCTGTTTGTTCAGCAATCAAGCCACCAACTCGCACCACCATCTCCCGGCGGCTTATTTTTCCGCCAACTTCGTCTGGGCCCAAGTCGCATAGGCTGGCGAGCTTCCGAAGCGCAGTTCTGGATCGCCAGCGGGTTATGAGAACTTTACTACACGGCGCATAGGCTAAGTTTGCAGGTCCACTTGGCCAGACCGCAATCTCCATCGATAAGATCAGTTTGCGGATGTGCATCGGAACAGCAGTGCTAAGTGAGAACCTAGCGCGCCGCGATGATTTGGGCTGACCAGGGATCAAACACTGCTGCGCATTTCTCTGCAGTGCGCATCGTCACAGCAGTGAGGTTGCGATGCGTCCCGTTGAAATCGGTCAGCGCCTGAGGTTGCGAGAATGACAAGCCAAGTTTGCCTCGGCCCTCGGCAACGATGCGTCGTTTTAGAAGAATATTCTCCCCGATGGCAAATCCGGCCATCGAACATCTAAGCCGATCGCTGATGCATCCGCTAGTTCGGGTGGCGTGCATTGTTAGCATACAGATGAACGTCGCGGCTCCAGGGCGTTCTTAACCGCATTCGGCAGGTCCTGGCGTTCCATTAAAGTTATGGCGGTGTACATGGCTTAGCGCTCGGCGGGGGATGACGACCGCATTTGGAACAGCAAAGGAAAACTCATGGCGTCAGCGTCTCGACAAAGATCCGCAAGCCATGCGCTGGCGCCGCGAGACGGTCGAACATGCACCTGGTCGCTGAACGCTGCCCAACGCTATCACGCAACCAAGATTCGAAACAATTATGTGTCGTTTCGTCATCGGATATGCTTTTTTTGCCGTGTCCATTGGTATAGAGAGCTGCGATTTTGGCGATTAATGTGATTTGATCGTCACTAAGCCCGGTTGATTAGCGACGCGCACGTCATCCTCTCGGTTGCGACATTCGCGTGCCACGCGGGTTCAACCAGATGTTCTCAAGAACGAAAGACCCATCTGGAGAGACTCTACATCTACTTCAGACCACGCACAAAAATTTGCACTTCTCTTTCGTCCCTTGGTTCGAGATATTAACGCCAATTCAATACTCCTCTCGATCGTGGCCATTCATGTTTGAACTCACGGACGACGGCATGGGAAACAAGACCTACCGCCACGGAACTCACCGGGCCCTGTCGCCGGACGAAACGATTGCGCGGGTGCGGCCATTTCTGGGGGCGTTCGGCATTACCCGCATTGCCAATCTGACGGGCCTTGATCGCACAGGCATTCCGGTTGTTATGGTCTGTCGACCGAATGCTCGATCGAGTGCGGTGTTTCATGGCAAGGGCATCGATATCGCGGCAGCTAAGGCCTCGGGCATCATGGAAGCGATCGAGACTTGGCATGCCGAGCATGTCTGTCTGCCGCTTCGCTTCGGCAGCACCGCCGACCTTGCTGCTTCACTCGAACTCGCCGACGTCGACCACTTGCCACGCCTACCAGAGAGCAGTTTTGATCGCAGTCTGCCGATACTCTGGGTCGAGGGCCGTGACCTGATCGGGGGGCAGCCGAGATGGGTGCCGTTCGAGATCGTCCACGCCAACTCGGCGATCCCAGGCCCACCGGGCAGCGGCTGCTTTTCGGCGAGTACCAATGGGTTGGCTTCTGGCAACCAATACCTCGAGGCGGTGAGCCACGCACTGTGCGAGGTGATCGAACGTGACGCTACGAGTCTCTGGCATCGCATGCAGCCGGCACTTCAGGACAGCGCCCGCGTCGATCTTGCGACGGTTGACGACAAGAGCTGCCGGGACGTACTCGAGCGACTCTGGGCAGCCGAGATCGAGGTCGCTGTCTGGGACACGACCAACGATGTCGGAGTGCCGGCGTTCCAGAGCCTGTTGGTGGATCGCATCGGCGAGATCGACCACATCGGGTCCGGCGCCGGCTGTCACCCGATCCGCGAGATCGCCCTATTGCGTGCGCTTACCGAGGGTGCGCAAGTCCGCACGACCTACGTCGTCGGCTCACGCGAGGACATCCTGCACACCGACTATCTTCCAGCAACGCTCGAGGGGCGCCGCCGACGCGCCCGTGCCCTCATGCAACCGGTTGCCAAGATGCGTGACTTTCAAACTGCCGGCCGCTTTGAGTACGATACGTTCGAGAGCGAGGTCGCCTGGCTGCTGGAGCGATTGCAGAATGTCGGTATCGAACAGGTCATTGTCGTTGATCTGTCGCGGAGCGAATTTGGCGTCGCCGTGGTCCGTGTCGTGGTGCCCGGGCTAGAAGGCTCCGACCATCACGCTGGCTACACCCCAGGCGCACGCGCGCGCGCAATCGCGGAGCGGCGGTCATGAGCGCTTGCATATTCGTCGGACCGACCTTGCGGCATCAGGATGTGGCTGCAGCCCTCGAAGGTGCTGTATGTCTGCCGCCGGCTGCCCAAGGCGATGTCTATAGGGCTACGCGGTGTCTCAGGCCCCGTGCGATTGGCATTATCGACGGCTATTTCTGCGGCGCACCTTCGGTCTGGCACAAGGAGATTCTTTGGGCGTTGTCGCAGGGCATCCACGTGTTCGGTAGCGCCAGCATGGGAGCGCTGCGGGCGGCCGAGCTACATACATTCGGCATGCGCGGCGTCGGGCGGATCTTCGAATCATTCCGCGATGGAGACCTGGAGGACGACGATGAGGTCGCCGTCGTGCACGGCCCGGCCGAGATGGACTTCCTCGCTGCCTCCGAGCCAATGGTCAGCATTCGTTCGACACTTGAACGGGCCCAGACAGCCGGCGTGGTGGGCCCCGCCACCCGCCGCGCTCTCGAAGCATTGGGGAAGTCCTTGTTCTTCCCACACCGGTGCTGGTCCACAATTCTCGATAGCGCACCTTCGCATGGAGTTTCCGCGAGCGAGGCAGCGGCATTGCGCGACTGGCTCCCGCACGGGCAGGTTGACCAGAAGCGCGATGATGCCCTCGCAATGCTGAACGCCATGCAGGAGACGCTCAGCCGAGCCGAGCCATTTCTGCCAACGTTCCGGTTCGAGCGGACCTATTTCTGGAACGAGCTCGTGGACCGCACTGCGACTGAGGACGGTGCCAGCATTGGCAAGGATGAGAACGCCGTCACACCTCGTGCGGTCGTGCATGAGCTTCGACTGCAGGGACCGGAGGTCTATGGCAAAGTCAAGGCCGCGGCACTTGTGCGATGGCTCGCACAGAAAGGTGTTCTGCAAGAGCATTACACGGTCGAGCGGGAGGCTGTTCGGCAACGCCTTGTACGACTGCGGGCCGAGCAAGGCCTCTATGACCAAGCCGCGCTCCATGCTTGGCTCAAAGGCAACCATCTCGACGAAATCTCGCTCGAACGGCTCCTAAGCCGGGAGGTAAGAGCAGAGGCGGTGCTGTCACATTCACGCGCTTCGCTCGACGGTGCTCTTATCGACGAGTTGCGGCTCAACGGTGCCTATGCAGCACTCGCCGGACGGGCACGCCGGAAGAACGGTGCCCTGGCCGAGTGCGGTGTTGATGTCCTCCATGGAAACACCACCGGTGCGAATGCTGCCGCCCTCAGGTTGTGGTTTTTCTCACAGCGTCTCGGCAGACCGATGCCCGAAGATGTCGTTGGCTTCGCGCACGACCTCGGGTTTGGCAGCCTCATAGAGTTCGATAGTGCCTTGCGGTTTGAGGAAATTTATAGCAGCCTACATTTGGATTTGGTGGCAAGAATTTGAAGTTTTGCAATTTCTTTAAGGCGCGCGTGCTCGGGTGAGCCATGCAGAATATAGATTTCGGTATTGGTGGCACGCGGTTCCGATTGTTTCCGCAGGCACCGTTGTTGCACCCTGGGAGGCCGCCCCAGGTCATCACGATAGCTGTTCCACCAGGCTCGATCGGGCCGGGACCTTCGGACGACCGCGTTTATCTCATTGATCCAATCGGGAAATACGGTCCTTACGGCGTAAGTCCGGGGCCGTATGGAACTCCACATCTCGATCTGCCTCCGTGGCGCGGACCAATTCGTCGGCCGGTACAGCCAGATGCCAACGGGCACTTCGATCACATCCCGGTCGGTACACCGGAATTCGAACGCGCTCATGTGTTCGGGGCGATCCGGTATGTGCTCGGAATTTGGGAAGGTTATTTCGGTCGTCCTATCGAATGGCATTTCGAACGTCATTTCAATCGTCTCGAGGTGGTGATGCTGCCGGACTTTGACAACGCTCATGTCGGTTACGGCTTCATGGAGGTAGGAGCGGCGCATCTCGACGATGGCACGGTCGAGCCGTTTGCGCTCAATTTCGACGTGATTGCGCATGAGTTCGGCCATCTCATCATCTACGGCACTTTGGGCGTGCCGCAACCCGAGGCGCAGAGTGCGGAATATTTCGGTTTCCAGGAAGCGGCGGCCGATATCACGGCGCTAATCTCGGCGTTACATTTCGATACCATGATCGATGACCTGCTCGCTGAAACCAGCGGCAATCTATACACCTTCAATGAGTTGAGCCGCTTCGCCGAGATCTCTGCGAACAGCCAGATTCGCGTTGCCGCCAATTCGGTGAAGCTATCCGCATTCACCGCCGGCTGGGACGACGAACATCTGTTGTCACAGCCATTGACGGGCGCACTGTTCGACATCTTTATCGACATGTTCCAGGAGAACCTGGTTGGGCGAGGGCTGATCAGCCGCAACGTGGCGGAACTTGCTCGAGTGATCGAAGGCAACCCCGGCAATGAAATCCGCATCCAGGCGGCATTCGATGCAGCCTACCCATTAGCACCATACGAATTCCGCGACGCGCTGACAGACGCTCGCGACACGCTAGGGCGCCTCTTGGCCGGAACCTGGCAACGGCTGTCGCCGGACAATTTCGGTTTTGTCGACGTTGGCGAAACACTGCTGGCTGTTGATGGCGTCATAACTGGTGGTCACAACCAGCGCGAGATCACCGATAGCTTCGTGTGGCGCGAGATCGGCCGCGTTACCATTGGTCCCCGTTTAGCCCCGCCGACCACGAAAAGTCACGCCTTCTCGGCGCGCACGTTAATCCCGGAGTTTCGGCACCAGTTACCGAAAATGTCCTACCGCGAGCAGATGGCGCTCGCGCGAGAAACTCGTTGAGGTTTGATCGTCGAAGGGAGAAAAACCATGGCTGAGACACTACTTTCGGTATCTGGAATAAAGATGTTTGGGCGAATCGTGGAGGATCTGAATGTAACTCCCATCCCTGCCCCCCCCGCGGTGGCGGTGACAGCGCATCGACCGGAGAAGGGCGGCAATGAGTTTTTGAGGCACCAACTCTATTCCAAATCGAATCCAAAAATTGCTCGGATATATGGATTCAGCTACGAAGGTCACTACTACGACCTGCCCAAGCCTGCGCTGTTCGTTGTCGACGGGGCCGGAACACTCGTGGCCGCGCCTGCTGGCAGCGTTAGCGATGTCGATGCCTCTGGTGTGGCGGCCAAGGAATGGGAACTATCTTCGGTTGCTCCTGCGAAGCCCGGTAGTCTCTATATGTGGGAATACGACAAGGGCGATTTCTCGATCCGCATGGATGTTGAGACGGGGCAATTGCAGGATATCCTTCTCGCTGCGACGTTGCGTGGTGGGACGGTTACGAGCGGTGCCGATCTCAGGAGCGGTGCAGACCTGAGAAGTGGCGCTGACCTCAGAAGTGGAGCGGACTTGCGCAGCGGCGCCGACCTTCGCCGGCGCTAAGTCCCAGAATCGAAAAACGTACCGCCGAATCAGAGTGAAGAATTGGCCTTGGGTCGAAAGCGCACTTTACCACGCCTAATCATCCCTTGGCCGACCGCCTGCCGCGCCAGCGCATATGAAGCTTATCCTCGTCCTCGCCAACAACGGAAAAGCCCAATCGGTGATAGAGGGCGAGAGCGGGGTTACCGTGGATCACGTTCAGCGTGACCGGCTTGGCCTTGGCCCGTGCTCTCTCCTGCAGCTCCTTGATCAGAGCCGTGCCTAATCCGCGATTGCGGTAGCCTTCGACGATGTGGATCTGATGTAAGTGGAGGCCCGTTGCAGTGTCGGAAACCTGCATCCAGCCTATGTCAGTACCATCTTGGCAGATGACACGCACGGTTGCGGGTTTGAAGCTATTTCGAAGACTCGCAGTAACCCGCTCCTCATCCCATCGCCCAAGTTTCGTCAGCAACGGCTTCACCGACGCTAAATATAGACCGAGGCCAAACGCGTAGTCTCCCGATCGTGCGCGCCGGAGCGAAATCCCAGGAACGGAGTTGAATTGCCTTGTCATCTACGTCTCGTGCTCAACCCTTATTGCGCTGGATTAGTGTATATTGGAACCACCACTCCACGCTAGCCAAGGCAACTATTGGTGCCCGGTCGACGCACGTTAGCGTTGCCATAGCTTGCGAAGTAATGAGATAATGTTGCAACGCAGCTATCGTTACCAGATTCGAGCCCCAATGAATGCGAAGGAGCTACAGCGCCTTCCGTCCTCACCCGGACCGCGCCGCAAAGTAGCGACCGTCATGTTCGCAGATATGGTCGGCTACAGCCGGCGTCTTGAGGCGGACGAGGCGACTAATTCTGAGCAGGTTGTCCGCTCGATCGAATTGTTCACATCACTAATCGGCAACTATGGCGGCGATGTTGTCAACGTTGCCGGTGACGGCATTCTCGCGCTGTTCGAGAACGCCGACCACGCGCTAAGTTTTGCCCTCCAGATGCGGAACGAGTTTCGCGACCAGGCGGTATGGGGCGATGGTGAGCCCATCGAGTTCCGCATTGGCCTCAATATCGGTGAAGTCTCGATCAGCGGCTCGAACGTCCAAGGCCATTGCGTAAACGTGGCCTCGCGATTGCAGGTCTTGGCTAAGCCCGGCGAAATTATTGTCAGCGAACGAATTCGCATGTCCGTTGGCCCTATGCCGGGAGTAAGCTTCAGGTCGCTCGGTCACCCAACCCTCAAGAACGTAACAGAGCCGATCGAAGTCTTCGCGGTCAATCAATCAGGCACCATATCCGAGCGGTCGAGCATAGGTTTGCGCAATGCACCACCGTCGGAACCTGAGCTCGCGCGGCAGCCCTCAGTTGCAGTGCTGGCATTGAGCAATCTGTCGGGCGACCTCTCAAACGACCACCTTTGCGAAGGCATCGTCGAGGACGTAATCGCAAATCTGACTCGCTTCCGCAACCTGTTGGTGATCGCGCGTCATTCAGCGTTCCTGTTCAGCCTCAAGACGCTTTCCGCACACGAGATCGGGACGCACCTAGGCGTGCGCTACCTTCTAGCCGGTAGCCTGCGCCGTTCAGGCAAGCGTTTGCGCATTGCGGTCGAACTGACGGATGCAGAATTGGAAAGCGTTCTATGGTCTGATCGTTTCGAAATCGAGATCGATGAGCTGTTCGAGCTGCAAGGCGAGATCGCCGGCGCAGTCGCCTCGCGACTCGCGGTCCAGATCGACTTTGCCCAGCAGAAGCAGGAGTCGCAGTTTCCGCGCGACATGCGTGCCTATGGTCTCGTGCTGCGCGGCCAGAAGCTACTCCTACGGTTCTCCAAGGAAGCCAACACCCACGCGCGTCTGCTGTTCGAGGAAGCGATCGAGATCGCACCCAACTATGGCCGAGCCTTCAGCGGTCTGTCGCGAACGCACAATCTCGACTGGCGCTATTCGTGGTCCTCCGCGCCGGATGCATCGCTGGAGACTGCGGTCGAACTCGCGCGCAAAGCCATTCAACACGACCAACTCGATGCCCGCGGCTTTGCGGAGCTTGGCTTTGCGAAGCTCTACCAGAGGCGTCACGATGAATCTTTGGCCGAATATGCGCGCGCAACGGCGCTCAATCCAAACGATGCAGACATACTCGCAGAACATGCCGATTCGCTTGTTTATGCGGGGCAGCCGACGAGATCTATCGATCTCCTCGAAAAAGCGATGCGACTCAATCCTTACTACCCCGACTGGTATTTGTGGTACCTCGCGGATGCCCACAATGCGATGGGAAGTTCTGTCGACGTAATCAATACGGTCCATCGCATGCAGAACCCCAACGAAGGCCGGCGGCTGCTCGCAGCAAACTTCGCCCACCTGGACCTCTTAGATGAGGCCCGCGCTGAAGCTCGAGAAGTCATGCGGCTTCACCCCCAGTTCACGATCAGCCGTTGGCGCCACCGGCCTCCCTACCGCGACAGCGCCATCCTCGAGCATTATGTCGAAGGCCTGCGCAAAGCCGGTTTGCCGGATTGAAGGGGCCAGACTCCCACTGGACCATCCATTGTCCGATATCAAAACATGTGAGTCATGGCTTGAGGAACGGAGGATTTTCGGATCGTCGTCTACAGCTGGTCATACGATCTCGTCGGCAACCGCACGGTGGAGGCGGTCACCCCGTCCGGCGGGGCACTCACGACCGA